>JBLFYM010000071.1:0-32095 GCA_047608975.1 Limisphaerales bacterium
TCAAGCGCTCAGGATTCAGACCCTGCAGGGTCTTGGGAAGGAATTTGCCGTTCTTGCGGATCAACGTGTCGTCGAACCAAATTTCACCGCCACCGTAATCAGGCCGCTGAATCAGCACCATGTCCCAGTGGACTGCGGACTTGTTCCCGTTGTCACAGACCTCGTAGGCCTGTCCGGGGGTGAAGTGCATCGATCCGGCGATCTTCTCGTCAAACAGGATGTCGGTCATCGGGGTCTTGATATAAGGATTGAATCCAAGTGAAAACTCGCCGATGTAGCGCGCGCCCGGATCGGTATCGAGGATCTCATTGAGGCGTTTGGTGTCGCTGCTCGTCGCTTCAATGATCTTGCCGTTCTCCAGGGTCAGTTTCACGTTTTCGAAGCGTGTGCCGGAGTAAAGCGTGGGGGTGTTGTATTGAATCGTGCCATTGACGCTGTCCTTCACGGGGCAGGAAAAGACTTCGCCATCCGGAACGTTGCGATCGCCGGCACAGATGATTCCGGGCATGCCTTTGATGGAAAAACGCAGATCGGTTCCCGGTCCCTTGATGTGGACCTTGTTCGTCTTGGTCATCAGTTTCTCCAGCGGGGCGGAGGCACGCTTCATCTTCGCGTAGTTCATCGTGCACACGTCGAAGTAGAAGTCTTCGAACGCTTCCGTGCTCATGTTCGCCGCCTGCGCCATGCTCGGGGTGGGCCAACGGAGAACGACCCATTTGGTGTTGTTGACCCGGTAGTTCTGCACCGGACGAAGGGTCTTGGAATACATCGCCATCTTCTCACCGGGAACATCGGCGGACTCGTTGGCGTTGTGGGCCCCGCGGATGGCGATGTAGGCCTGAAACTTTTTCATGTTGCCCAGTTCAATGGACTTCATGAGAGCGGCGTGCTCTTCGTTGGTACCCTTGTAGATCTCCCGCAGGACTTTCCCGTGGCTGAGTTGAACGTAGGGATTGGCCTTGCGTTTGCGCACGGCGCGGATCAGTTCGACCGTGAACTCGTCCGGGATATCGATCATGTGCAGCTGCACGTTCTCGCCGGCCTGGACTTCGGTGGAGTAACCAACAAGGAGTTCCGCAAGTTTCTTGTAGCGTGGGTCAGTCATATTGTGCGGAGAGAGTAGCTGGAAAACGGGGCGGAGCAGAAGTATTTTTGGGAGCGGAGCCGCTGGTGGGGAGAGTGAGAGGTTCCCGCCAAGCCTCAGATTGCTGGACGATTGTCGATCCTGGGCGCGGATGGTAGACCGTGCGTCATGCGTCGTTTGTATCTCGCTCCCGTAAATGCGGTTCTGGTTTTGTTGCTCGGTCTCACATCGCTTCACGCGGCACCCAAGCCAATTCGGATGTCGCTGACGTCGTCGGCGTCGGAAGGGATGGTTGAATTGGGGGATTCGGTGGAGGTAATTGTAGTGATCGAAAATCGCGGAAAAGTCGCGCTGACGGGAAATTTGGAATGGGAGGTGCAGACAGTGGCATTTGATACGCCGTCGACTCAGCGAACGGAGGTTTCGATCGAGGCGGGCAAGAAGATAGAATCGAGATTCGCTTTCAAGATGGAACAGATTGGATTCGCGGCTGCGGAATGCCGGTTCACGCTCGACGATGGGAAGGTCTTCAAGGGCCGAAGAAGGGTGGGATGCGAACCCTTGAAACTAAAAGTTCCGCTGACCGGGGAACCGGATCTTGATCGTTTCTGGAAAGACTCAATTCATGAGCTCGGAAAAGTCACACCAAGATTCGAACTCAAATCAATGCCGGAACTCAGGACCGCCGCCAGCGAGACTTTTGAGGTGACCCTGCGGAGCTTTGGGGATGTCCGGGTGCGGGGTTGGTTGGAGGTGCCACGTTCGAAGGGGCCACATCCCGCGGTGATCCGCGTACCGGGCTACGGTGGGAACATGAAGCCGGTCAAGAAATGGGATGACATGATTGTCTTTTCATTCAATCCGCGCGGACATGGCAACAGTCAGGATGACGTGCCACGCAATCCCGTGAACTATTGGATTCGCGGCTTGGATGACAAATTGTCCTACTATTATCGGGGTGCCTATTTGGATTGTCTCCGGGCGGTGGATTTCATTTCGCAGCGGGAGGATGTGGATCAGGACCGAATCGCGGTGTGGGGCGGTAGTCAGGGGGGAGGATTTGCGATGGCAACGGCCGCCTTGGATTCCCGGATTGATCTTTGCGTCACCGATATCCCGTTTCTTTGCGACTGGGTGAACTATTTCAAACTGACCCATTGGCCAGAGATGAACAAATGGATCGATGCGAAACCGGAACGGACCTGGGCTTCCACGCTCCAGACACTCAGCTACTTCGATGCGATGAATCTGGCGGGGCGGATCAAATGCCCCACCTTGATGGGGGTTGGTCTACAGGATCAAACCTGTCCGCCCACGACCAACTTTGCCGCCTACAATCGCATTCCAGCGCGGAAGAAGTTTTGGATCTATCCGGACTTTGGGCATGGGCTCGGTCGCACTCATTACGCACGGGTATGGGAATGGATCCGCGCGGAGTTTGCGGTCGGACAGGAATAGGTTTCACTCGGAATACTCACCGGTGATTTTCGATTGGGGTGCGTCGAGAAGGATTAAGCCTCCGGCTTACCTAAAGTACGATTCCCGTTACTTGTGGGGGTTCGTGAACCCTCAGCGCTGCTTCCAATCGACTCCGCTCATTTTCGCCAGCGTAAGTTCCAGGGCGTGGGTTCCGTCGCGTCCGTGGCCTTGGGATTGCAGCGAAAGATAGAGCTGATGCGCGAGTGCCAGACCGGGTGTGGTAAGCCCCATGCGCTTGGATTCGGCGAGGGCGATGCCCATGTCCTTGATGAAATGCTCAACAAAGAAACCGGGATCGAAATTGTTGTCCATGATGCGGGGACCGAGATTGCTCAACGACCAGCTTCCGGCCGCGCCGGAGCCGACGGATTGCAGAACGGTGGGAAGATCGAGGCCGGATTTGTAGCCGTAGAGGAGGGCTTCACAGATGCCGACCATGTTCGAGGCGATCAAAATTTGGTTCACCATTTTGGTGTGTTGTCCGGCGCCGGGACCGCCCTGATGCACGATGGTTTTGCCCATGGCATCCCAGCAGGGTTGAAGAGCCGAGACGACTTCCTCTTCGCCACCGATCATGATCGAAAGCGCGGCGTTCTTGGCTCCCACATCACCGCCGGACACCGGGGCATCAACGCTGTGGACGCCGCGGGCTTGGGCGGCTTCTGCGATCTCGACGGCAAGGGAAGGTTCGCTGGTGGTCATGTCCACGAGGATCGCTCCTTCGCTGGCTCCTGCGAGGGCACCGGTTTTACCCAACAACACCTCCCGAACATCAGCTGGAAAACCCACGATGGAAAAAATGACGTCGGATGCTGCGGCAACTGCCGAGGGCGAATCCGCCCATGCCGCGCCCTGATCGAGCAGACCTTGGGCTTTCGTTTTGGTGCGGGAATACACCGTTGCGGAGAAGCCTGCCTTGATCAGATGACCACACATGCTCGAACCCATGACGCCCGTGCCAATCCAGCCAATGCGCGTCTTGTCGGGGGTAATTGAAGCGATGCTCATGCGGAGAATACTGGTTGGCGGAAGGCGGCGGCGTCAATCGGGATCGCTGAAAATTCAAGCTCCGATCACGTTCGACGTTTATGGGTCGATTCAGATTGGCTTTTGAAGCTTGGAGCTTTTGAAACATCCCTACTCCACTTCCCCCTGAAGGAACCAGCGCTTGCGGCGGTGATCGTAGTAGATCCAGAGCCAGCGTCCGTTGCGGGTGCGCACGTAGTGGTAGGCGCGGGAGATTTCGCGACGCCACCAGCCGCCGCTGACGATGTAGGGACCGAAGACTTCCTCGACCGGTCCGTCGGCCGGGGTGGAGACGAGCCAACCATCGGGTTCGTGACGGGAACGGGCGGCGAGTTGGATGGAGGGCGTGAAGAGACGCCGGATCAGCGGGCGTTTGGCGGGCTTCGTCGGTTGAAAGGCGGTGAACTTTTCAAAGGGCCGCCATTCGTAGCGGGCTTCGGGCAGATGACCTTCGGCCAGGCGCGCGTACTGGACGGCGTTGTTGCCGAGTTCGGCGCGGACGAGGGCGAGGGAACGATGGACGGCGGCGAGGTCGCGCCGGGGTTGTTGTTGGAAGAGTTCGAGTTGCTTTTCGGAAACGGGAACGCCGGCTCCTTGGATCTTCATTTCGATGACCCCGGCGGAGAAGGGAAGGCTTTCGATGCGCAGGCGGATGAGGGACATGAGTTGTCGTTCGTCCAGCGTGGGAGCGGCGGGGGCGAGTCGTTCGTGGCATTTCTGACCGTCGTCCAAAGTGAGGGTGAAGCGGAGGGAGGAGACGGCTTCGCTGCGTTCGGTAAAACTTGAGAGGATGGATTTGACCAGGGGCCGCAGGGTGTATTGGAGTCGGTCGAGATTCGTCTCGGGATAATCGAGCAGTTTCATCTGGCGCACGGGTTCACGTAGGGGGCGTGCATCGATGGGGGACCAGTCTTTGCCGGCGGCCAGGCGATGCAGTTCGTGCGCCGCAGTGCCGAAGCGTTTGCGAATGCCGGCGGCGGGCAGGTCCACGAATGCGCCGATGCTGCGGACGCCGAGTTTGTTCAGTTTCTCACGAAGCTTGGGCTCAAAGTCCAGGCGATCGATGGGGACGGAGCGGGTGCGATTACGTTCTTCTTCCGGGCTTGGAGAGATAACATTTTGGTTTCCAGCTTTGGCGCCGGCGTAGCTGCCAAAACGGGACCAGCCGACGGCGATGACGGATTGAAAACCTTGTTCGTGCAGTTCATTGCGAATCTCCGTGGCCCAGGCTTCGAGGGAGGGGAAGACGTGTTGCAGACCGTTGGCGTCGAGCCAGAAGATGCCGGCTTCGTGCGCGGAGGGTTCGATCAGCGGGCTGAAGTGTTCGAGCCGGCGGGTGAGGCGCACCACCTCGTGGGCAATCTCACGATCGGTGATGACGCTGGCACGAAGTTCCCGGGCGAGAGCGAGTCCGGCGGCGTAGCGCATACCGGGGAGGATGCGATAGGAGCGAGCCCGCTCGTTGGACCACTGGATGAGTCCCTGCGGCTTGTCGTGATCCACCACCACGGCGGGTTCGGAACGCCAGTCTGGATGCTGCCGGAAGAGGATTTGAAGCGGCAGCGCGGGGAGATTAACACAAGCCCTCTGGTCCATGATAGGGCTCCTGTTTTTCCCAGCCGGGTCCCCGGCGTTTGTCTTTGATCACGTGGATGCGGCAATTGAATCGATCAGCTTCCAGTCGAATTTTTTCCGCCGCGCTACGCAGGGAGACGAGTGAGCCGATGGCAGGAGCCCGGGCTTCTTTACGGGTCAGGCAGAGCAGGGCGGTGTGGTGCTTTTGGGCGAGGCCGGTCAGCCGGGTCTGGATGGGGATCGACAGGCGGCGTTCCTCAAGATCCATGACGACGAGGGCAAAACCGCCGGAACGCATAAGCATGTCCGCGGTGTGGGTGGCCTGACGGATCGTATTGGCACGAATGACGGGCAGCGCGTCGAGATCAACGCCGGATTCCGCGAGATCAGGGGGAAAGAAAATGGAACGATCTCCCGCAATCCAGACGACCGGTTCCTCCCAGGTCTGAGCTTCTCGAATGAGATCGGCAGTGATGGTGAGATTGGCGGAGGTGGAATCACCGGAGAGTTCCACGAATCGCCCGAGGAGTTGATCAAGGCACCAGGCGGGTCCGGATACACGTTCGTTCAGGAGGCTGCTGGCAGCGACCACGCCGGGGAGATCGGTTGTGGGGTAGAATGCCACTCAGCGGGGGAGGAAAAAATTCAAACTCCAATAACTCCGCCGTTTCGCCGGCGGTCTCGGATTGGTAATCAGGTTTGGAGTTTGGATTCTGAAGCTTGGAGTTTTCATCAATAACCTCTCCCTTCAAAGAACCGCCGCACCTCGATCACTTTGCCGAGGATGGTGCATTGATCGGGAGCCGGGATGATGGGGGCGTAATCCGGGTTCTCGGGATGAAGTTCGATTTTGCGGCGACGGATGCGGAGACGTTTGACCGTGGCCTCATCCTCGACGAGGGCGACCACGATATCACCGGGATCGGCAGTGGCCTGGGAACGGACGATGACAATGTCTCCTTCCAGAATTCCGGCGTTGATCATGCTGTCGCCGCGCACATGAAGACCGAAGAGTCCCTGGGCGGAATTGGCGTGCACGGGGACGTAACCTTCAAGGTCTTCCACCGCAGTGCTCAAGGCCCCGGCTTGAACGCGTCCCAGCACGGGGATTCGCGCCACAGGTGTCATCGGTTCGGGGAGACAGTAACCGCGGGCACCGCTTCGCTTGGCGAGTTTTCCCTCGGCGACCAGTTTTTCCAGGTGCTCGTGTGCCGTCTGAAAAGCCTTGAAGCCGAAGGACTTCTGGACTTCGCGCACGGTGGGCGGTTGTCCGCTCTCCAGTTGTTCGCGGACGTAGTGGTAGATCCGTTCGCGGGTTTCTCCTGGGGGACTGTGTCCTGACATGGGAGGCGGAACATACCTGACAAATGTCAGGTATCAAGTGTTTCGCGAAACTACTTCAGATAATGATGCCCGTGCTCCAATTCTCTTGATTTTCTCACTCGCCAAGTCGCGTGTTCTCCTGAATAACCGGGGCTGTTCCCGAATCAAAAATTATCATGAAATCAGTTCTCTCTCTCGTCTCCGCAATGCTGTTATGCACCTCCGCCGCCATCGCCGATGATTGGCCTCGCTGGCGGGGAGCGGATCACTCGGATCAATCCAAGGAGACCGGGTTGTTGAAAACCTGGCCCAAGTCCGGTCCTAAGCAGGTGTGGCTCAACAAGGATGTCGGCCTCGGGTACTCCAGTTATTCCATCGTGGGCGGCAAGCTCTACACCATGGGGTTGCGTGGAGAAGACGAACAGCTGATCGCTGTGGACGCGAAGTCCGGTCGCGAACTGTGGTCCATAACGGTGGGTGGCCGACTCAAAAACAACTGGGGTGACGGACCCCGCTCCACTCCAACGGTGGATGGGAATGATGTTTTTGCGATGGGCGGCCTGGGCAGTCTGGTCTGTGTCGATCGGAATTCTGGCAAGATAAAGTGGCGCGTGAAGATGACTGACTTCGGTGGCAAGAAGCCGGGTTGGGGTTATTGCGAATCCGTTCTGGTCGATGGCAATGCAGTCATCTGCACTCCGGGTGGAAGTCAGGGCACCATGCTGGCTCTCAATCGCGCCACCGGTAGCAAGCTGTGGCAGAGCGCGGCTTGGAAAGACGGCGCGCAATATGCGTCGGTTGTTCCGGCCCGCATTCAGGGTGCGCTGCAATATGTGCAACTGACCCAGAAGTCCTTGGCGGGAATCAACCCCAACAGCGGCGCGGTGATCTGGAAGTCGGAATGGCCAGGCCGGACCGCAGTCATCCCCACGCCGATCATTGTGAACAACGAGGTTTACATTGCTTCCGGTTACGGAGTCGGATCCAAGAAGGTGGCTGTCGGCACTGGTGGCAAAGTCTCCGATATCTGGGTGAACAAGGTCATGAAAAATCATCATGGCGGCGTCATCCGGGTGGGAGATTATCTGTATGGCTACTCCGACGGTCGTGGCTGGATCTGCCAGAGTTGGGCTGATGGCGAAGAAGTCTGGTCCGAGCGCAAGGCGGTCGGCAAAGGAGCGATCGCCTACGCCGATGGCAAATTCATTCTGCAGGATGAACGCAAAGGAGACATCGTGTTGATCGAGGCGAGTCCCAAGGGGTGGAAAGAGCTGGGGCGCTTCCAACTCTCGCCCCAGACGACCCAACGCAATCCCAAAGGAAAGATCTGGACCCATATTGTTGTCAGTGGTGGCAAGATGTTTGTCCGCGATCAGGAACTGCTCTTCTGTTTTGATATTGCTGGTTGAAGGGTTAAAAGGTTGAAGGGAGCGGTTGCGCCCTTCAACCGTTAAACCTTTCAACTCTTAAACCAGTTTCCCCCATTATTTTCTTAACGCCGCAGACGCGCTTCGTTAGCGTCTGCGGCTTCTTTGCATAATGAAAAAGCCCTCCGCGCTTATTATCTTTTTGACGGTCTTCATTGACCTGATTGGTTTCGGCATTGTTCTGCCGCTCATTCCCATCTTCAGCCGTGATTTTGGTGCGAGCGAAATGTTGGGCGGAGTGATCATGGCTTCCTTCTCAGCGATGCAGTTCGTATTCGCGCCCTTCTGGGGGCGGTTGTCCGATCGGATTGGGCGACGTCCGGTTATTCTTATCGGGCTGGCGGGGTCCACGATTTCCTACGCTATCTTCGCTGTGGCTTGTGGCTTGGAGGGCGAGGCCAAACAATACGCGCTCTGGGTCATTCTTGGCTCCCGGATGCTGGCCGGTGTGATGGGGGCGAATATCTCGGTCGCCCAGGCTTACATGGCGGATGTATCAACGCCGGAGAAACGTTCCAAGAGCATGGGACTGATTGGCATGGCTTTCGGACTTGGTTTTGTATTGGGGCCATTTGTCGGTGCCTTGAGTCTGGCCCAGTTTGGTTTGACCGGACCGGGGTGGATTGCCGCCGGCTTCTGTGGCCTCGCGTTTCTCTTCGCGGCCATGAAGTTGGTGGAGAGTCGGAAACCCGATTCCGATATCGCACCGCAACGCCCCCATCTGCAGCAGATCGGTCACGTCCTGCGTCAGCCGCGGGTTGGTTTGCTGATTGGTCTCTTCTTTCTGGCTACCTTCTGTTTCACGACTTTTGAAACGACGCTCGGCTGGTTGGTGCAGAACAACTTCGGTCTCGATACCAAGAAGCCGGAAGATCTGCGGAAGATCGCGTATCTGTTTGGCTTCGCCGGCGTTCTTGGGGCGTTGGTGCAAGGCGGGATGATTGGTCGTCTGGTGAAGAAATACGGCGAACCCAAGATCATCATGCTCGCGTTGTTGCTCACCGGAATCAGCCTCGCACCGCTGCCGTTTGCCAAGACCTGGACCGGGCTGTTGATTGCCCTCGGCGCTTTCGCGATAGGCTCAAGTCTGGCCCGTCCGCCGATCTTCGGAATGATCTCGTTGCTTTCTCCCCAGGACGAGCAGGGCGCCACGATTGGGGTTGCTCAGAGCGCGGGAAGTCTGGCCCGTATCTTCGGTCCGATCTTTGCCGGTGCGTGTTTTCAATATCAACAGGAACTGCCGTATCTCATCTGCGGTGGCATCGCCGTGCTGGCGTCCTTTATTGCCGTGGCAAAACTGGGCGGTGCGAAACCGGTGCCTGCAGAACCGGTTGCGGCGACCGAGGCTGACGCGGGCAAGGCCTGATCCGTTCGTCAGTTAGGATAATGAAAATTCGTAACATCATCTTCGATTGGTCGGGCACACTGGTGGATGATCTGCCCGCAGTCTGGCGGGCCACCAACGACGTGTTCAGGAACGCCGGCGCGGAGGAACTCACGCTCGATACATTTCGCCAGGAATTCCAGCTCCCGTTCAAGTCGTTCTATCAACGCTTTCTTCCCGATGTGGGGATGGACCAGCTGGAGGTTTGGTTTCACGGAAGTTTCCGCGAGAAACAGGATCTGGTTGAAGGCCTGCCCCACGCGCGGGAATTCCTGCGCTTCTGTCGTGATCGGCATGTGCGGACCTTTCTGCTGAGCACCGTGAGTGAGGAGCATTATCAGGTGCAGGCGGACAAGACGGGTTACGGCGAATACATCGATCGTCCCTATGTCGGCGTGTGGGACAAACGCAAACGCATCCACGGCATCCTGAAGGAGAACGATCTGGTTCCGGATGAGACGCTGTTCATCGGGGATATGGAGCACGACATCGATACGGCCAAGTACGGCGGAGTGCGTTCCTGCGGTGTGCTGACCGGCTACAACAAGATGCATCAGTTGAAGGCCGCCGAACCCGACGTGCTCGTGGAGCATCTGGGTGAACTCCGGGAAATGCTTCAACGGAACGGAATGCGGTTGGTCGGTCAGAATGGAACCGGCCAGGACGAGCTGCCGGTCTGCGTGGTCGGCGCCGCAATCTTTAACGAAGCCGGGAAGATACTGCTGATCCGCACCCAGAAGTGGTCGCACAAGTGGGGCATTCCCGGCGGCAAGATCCAGCGCGGTGAAACGGCCGAGGCGGCCATCATCCGGGAGGCAAAGGAGGAGACCAATCTGGACATCGAAGGGCTGCGTTTTGTGGAACAGCAGGATGTTATTGATCCCGAGGAGTTTTATCGGCCGGCACATTTTGTCCTGCTGAACTACGCCGCCCGGGTGCGGGGTTTGCAGGACGTCGTTCTCAATGAAGAAGGTGAGGAATGGAGCTGGTTCGATTCTAAGGAAGCACTCGAACTTGAGTTGAATCACCCCTCGCGTCGACTGCTCGAACAATTGGCCGATCAATAGTTAGCCCATCATGGACAGGATAATCATCGAAGATCTGGAAGTGTCGTATCGCGTGGGGGTTCCCGATGAGGAGCGCGCGCAGCCGCAACGATTGCTTGTTTCATTGACGATGGAGCACGACTTTACGCTCGCTGCCAGCACTGATGATATCAGTGCCACGATTGACTATTTCGCTGTGAGCCAGCGCCTGCTCGGCTTCGGCACGGATCGCAGTTGGAAACTGATTGAGAAACTCGCGGTTGATATCACTGCGATGGTGATCCGCGATTTCGGCGCCCGATCAGCCGAAGTGACTGTGAGGAAATTCATCATCCCGGAGGCGCGTTATGTGGCCGTCCATTGCCGCCGTGAGCGGTAAGACCGTGTCCCTGCCGATGGGCAAACCGTAGGATGGACCTGTGGTCCGTCCAGTTGCGCCGGTCTTGGCATTTAGGCTGGCGAAGGACTTTCTCATCGTAAACCGAAGGTTTACCAGCGAGTAGCCGGTGGTTGAACGAGGCACGGGCGACACCACCGGTTTGGTGTATGGAACGAGTGCATCCCAGCGGGATGCCAGCAGGCTGGGCGATGGCAATGGAACGATATGCCTGGATTCCGATTTTGGAGTTTCTTCGGAGATTGGATTTTCCGGCATCGAATCTGCCAGAAGCACAGCGCTCCAATAAACTGAGTCGCCCCACCGCCTCTGAAACTATTTCCCGATGCCGCGTTCGCTGGATTTTACGAATGCCAGGAGATGGGCCACTTCAGCACCGTTCGCGACTTCTGCTTCAATCCGTTCGATGGCATTGGAGATGGTGAGCTTTTCGCGAAACAGGAGTTTGAAGGCCTGTCGTAACGCAGTTTGGGCGTCCTCAGCAACGCTGTTCCGACGAAGTCCTTCCTTGTTCACTGTCTTGGTTGCGGCCGGATTCCCGTCAGCGAGCATGTAAGGGGGAACGTCTTGGACCACCTTGGAACAGCCACCGATGATGGCCATGGTGCCGATGCGACAGAATTGATGTACGGCGGCCAGGCCACCGATGATTGCACAGTCTTCCACCGTGACGTGGCCGGCAAGGGTGGCGACGTTTGACATCACGATGGAGTTTCCCAGTTGGCAATCGTGCGCGATGTGGCAGTAGGCGAGGATGCTGTTGTTCGAGCCGATCACGGTCGCGTCGCTGTCATTGGTGGCGCTGTGAACAGTGACGTTTTCCCGGAAGGTATTGTTGTCCCCGATCCGGGTGTAAGTGGTGCCGCCTTTCCACTTCAGATCCTGGGTCTTCAGTCCGAGTGCAGCGAAGGGATAGATATCATTGCCGCTTCCCAATTCGGTGTGGCCGTCGATGACGACGTGGGAATGCAGTTTGCAGGCGTCGCCCAAACGTACGTGTTCGCCGATGACGCAGAACGGTCCGATCTCACAGCCGGTGCCCAACTGCGCCTTTTCGTGGACGACCGCAGAGGGGTGAATGCGGGTTTCGCTCATCAGCGGTCGATCAGCATGAAGGTCACGGATGCCTGGCTGACTTCCTCGCCGTTGACGGTGCAGACGCCCTTGGCCTTCCCGATTCCGCGGCGGTTCTTCAGCAGTTCCACCGAGATCTGCAAGGTTGTTCCCGGGCGCACCGGCTTGCGCCATTTCACTTTTTCGGCGGACATGAAATACGCGAGTTTTCCGAAATTCTCCGCCTGCTTTAGCATGAGAATTCCGGCGACCTGCGCAATCGCTTCGAGTTGCAGCACGCCGGGCATGATTGGATGATCGGGGAAGTGTCCCTGGAAAAAGGGTTCGTTGATCGTCACCATCTTTTCGCCGGTGATCTTGTTGCCATCGATGAGCGTGATCTTGTCGACGAACAGGAAGGGATACCTGTGGGGCAGGATCTTCATGATCTGGTCGATGTTGAGGGTCATGCCGTCCTGGATGGGACTTTCGACGGCCACCGGTTCCGGGGTGGTGGCAGGCTTGGGTTTGGCGGAGGGGGGAGGGGAGAACGTGTCCACTTTCTCTTGGGGTTTGCGCATGAGCGCGGATAGCTGGCGCGTTAATTCTGCGTTGGCAGCGTGACTGGGTCGCACGGCGGTGATGTGTGCAAGCAGGGGTTTTCCGAGCAGCGAAACGTCGCCCAGGATATCCAGCATCTTGTGCCGGACAAATTCCTCATTGTACCGCAACGGTTCATTGGTGAGAATCGCGTCGTCACGGATCACCACCGCGTTCTCGAGACTGCCGCCGCGGATGAGACCGTTCTTGTAGAGATACTCGATCTCTTCGAAAAAGCAGAAGGTGCGGGCGTGAGCGAGTTCCTGGGCCCAGGATTCAGGGGTGATCTCGACCTCGAAAAACTCAGTCATCCGACCGGAGGCTCCGGCACTGGTGCAGGTGATCTTGAGTTTGTCGTGGGGAAAGACGCTCATCGACGTTTCTCCCACTGTGAATTCGAAAGGTTCTTCGATCTTGAAATAATCCCGGGGCTCGGCCTGCGGTTCCAGCCCGGCCTGATCGATCATCTTGACGTATTGCCGCGAGCTCCCGTCCGCAATCGGAGGTTCATTCGCATCGACCTCGACGATGGCATTGTCCACCCCGCAACCACTGAAAGCCGCCAGGATATGCTCCACCGTGTGGAGGCGGATGTTGCCCTTGCCGAGCGTGGTGGAGCGGTTGGTATCGACCACGTGCTCGACCAGTGCGGGAACTTCGGGTTGGCCGTCCAGATCAACGCGCCGGAAGAGGATCCCGGTGTTAATCGGGGCAGGTACAAAGGTCATGTTCACCGGGTTGCCGCTGTGAAGGCCAATTCCGGTGAAGGACACAGATTCCTTCAATGTTTGCTGCTGCTGCCGCACGAACTCAAATTTAAGCGAGGTAGCGATTTTGGCGCAATGGAATTCGGGTTATCCGGGGATCAGGCTGATTCGTCTGAACGGTTCTATCCGACGTATTCTCTTTGTTGAAATTTTCTAGACAAAAAACCCGCTGGGCGACGCTATTACGGTGAATCGCCCGAATCTCGTGCTCACACCCGACAAACATGCTTGGCAGGAATGGCTGGCCGCCAATGTCGACCGGTTCCTGTTGTTTGCCCGCCAGCAGACTCGCAGCGGGGCAGATGCGGAAGACGTGCTGCAGGAATCGCTGGTTGAATCATGGCGAAAAGCGGGCGAGTCAGCGCCGGAGGCGGTCCACGTATTCTCGACGATTCGCCGACGCGCGATTGATCTGGGACGTTCCACGACTCGACGTGCCCAGCGCGAACTTTCTGCGGAGTCGGAGTGTAACTGGTTTGAGCCCGATATCGAACAGCGCGAAGAAACGCGGATATTGAAAAACGCCGTTCGTGAACTTCCGGCTCAGTATGGTGAAGTGCTCACCTTGAAGAACTGGGGCGGGCTCACTTTCCGGGAGATCGCCGAGACTCTCGATATTCCCCTGAACACCGCCGCCTCCCGCCATCGCTATGCGATCGAGGAGTTGCGCAAATGTCTGAAAGGAGTTCTGCGATGAACAAACCTGAACCTGATGAATCTTTGGAAATGCTGCTCGACGAAATGCGGCCGGCAAGTGCTCCGCCCGCGTTGCTGACCCGAATCGAGAACTCGCTCGAATCGTCCGCGCCGGTGATCGAACCAGGTCCCTCCGTGTGGGCGCTCCTTCTTCGTCGCATGGCCGTGCCGGTGGGCGCGGCGGTCATTGTGGCACTGGCTTTCATTCTTCAGAGTGACTGGACCTCCGTTCCGCAAGTGCAGCAGGCTCATCAGGAAGAACCGGAGATTTCGCCCCTGGTATACTCACCGGTGGAGACGAACAGTGTGCTCTTGAGCTCGGAAGAACTCGGGATCATCCCTGGTCCAGATGAGATTCCCGTCCGGCTGATGCGCGTTCGTTGGTTGGACTATTCCCGCTCACTTGCCGCCGACGGCTCGGAACTTTACCTCACTGACACCCGCGAACAAATCGTTCCGGTCTCCTTAACGTTCAATTAGAAAATTCAAATCATGAAAACCAAACACCTGCCCATCGCATGTCTGGCCCTGGCAGTGACCTTCTCGGCCACGGCACAGGATAACTCCGAGAAACCGAAACCGACTCGTTCATCGTCTTCGACCAGTTCGCACGTCGTGACGAAGAATGGGAAGACCGACGGAAGGGTCACCGTCACGGTGAACAAGGACGGCAATGTCCAGACCCAAACCTGGAAGATTGGCGACCCTACCGCCGCGACCACAATCCGAATGGTCCCGACGCAGAAGAAGGAAAAAGTCACGTGGCTCGGCATCGCCATGACACAGGTATCCGATGATGTGGCCACCCAGTTGCCCATCCCCAAAGGGGCGGGCTTGCGTGTCCGTCACATCTTGCCCAACTCGCCCGCTTCGAAATCAGACCTGGCGACGGATGATCTCCTCTACATGCTTGATGACCAGATCCTGTTCAACGAACCGCAGGTTCAAGGATTGATCAGATCCAAGAAGCCGGGCAATCCGGTCAAACTCACCTATTTCCGCAAGGGGGAGAAACGCACCTCCACCGCCAAACTTTCCGAGCATGAGATGTTCGTCGTTACACCTCCCCCGAGGATCCCGAGTGTGAACGGTTCCGGCACCGATCCGGTGATCAATAGCAGCCACTTTCGGGCGCTGCTCGGCGGCAGCGGGAGCCTGACTCAGCCGCCCTCCGGTCCGCGAACCCAGGCTGTGGTAGTGGATCCGTTTGGCCAGGCGAGGGTGATGGAGCATCGGAACATCAACGAACAGTTGTCCCAACAACTCAACTCCGTTCGGCAACAACTCCGGGAACAGCTTGAAAAGAGCGGGATGGCGAAAAAGGAATTGGAGAGAGCGCTGAAGACGATGGATGAAGCATTGAAACAGTCCAAGACCAGTACCACCCGAATCCGGACGATCAGGGCGAATGGCGATCCGTTCTGAGTTGCCTCCACACTGAGATTTACCCGCCCGGTCCGTCGTGAGACGGTCCGGGCTTTTTGATATCTGTGACCAACTTGTCCGCAGCGATTGGGTAGGATGAATCTGTGGCATTCTGTCCCCCTGAGTGGATTGGTAACTGAGGGTATCCCCGTGCGAGTCCGTGCCGTTCGAGCGCCCAATGTGCCGGTATTACCAATCAGGCTACCTCGGAAAGGGAGGATTGGCTTACCCCACTCGCCAGCCTTCTGCGCGCGCCCGCAGGCTTGCCCCCGCTGAATAGCTCGTTACGCTCCCGAATCCGATTCAACCAACACCATGAGACTGACTGTCAGCTTACTGATCCTGTTTTCACTTATTGCCAGATCTGAAGGTGCGTCGCGTGTCCGCGCCGGATTGCAGGTGCTCTACGATTTCTCCGATGCGAAGGGTGCGGTCGTGAAAGATCAGTCCGGATTCGGTAGCCCGTTGAACCTCCGCATCGCGGATGTGAAAGCCGTTCGGCGCCGCCAGGGAACGCTGCAGATGATGGGGGACACGATCATCAAGTCGGAGGGTTCGGCGAAAAAGATCTCGGCCGCAGTCAAGCAGTCTGGCGCGATTACCGTCGAGGCCTGGATCAAGCCGGCGAATCTCACTCAGGCCGGACCGGCGCGGATCGTGACGATCTCTCGCGACAGTAATGAGCGGAACGTCACGCTGGGGCAGGATGGCGATAAGTATCAGGTCCGATTTCGCACCCGCAAGACGAACAATAATGGCATTCCGGAAACCGCGACGGACGGCAAGGCGGTGAAGAGGAAACTGACGCACGTTCTTTATACGCGGGATCGATCGGGACGCACCCGAATCTATCTCGATGGAAAGCAGGTGAAGCAGCGCTACGTGAGTGATCCCACCTCCAACTGGAACAGCAAATTCGCGTTGGCGCTGGGCAACGAGATGAACGGTTCCCGTCCGTGGAAGGGCACCTACCATCTCGTGGCGATCTACAGCCGGGCGCTTTCCATCAAAGAAATCGGACAGAACTTCCGTGCGGGTGCCGGCGGTGCCACCAAGCAACTGGTCAAGAAACCGAAGCAATCACCTGGAGAGATTCTGTTCGAGACCAAGATTGCGGCGATCCTCTCTGAACATTGTCTGGAGTGTCACGACAGCGCCACGCACAAGGGCAAGTTGGATCTGTCGCGCAAAAAGACGGCGATCTTTGAGGGCATCATTGTTCCGGGAAGCTCTGCCAAGAGTCTCGTGTGGGAGACGGTGGAATCCGATGAAATGCCGGATAATCGGCCGCCACTTTCAGCGGAGGAAAAGAAGCTGCTCCGGCAGTGGATCGACGGTGGTGCTCAATGGACAGGCGAGGTCATTGATCCCGCGATCTACGCGCACAAGCGCGCGGCGAAGACCCGCTTCGTTCAGCGGCTTACCATCTCCGAATACATCGAAACAGTGCGTGCCACCATGGGCGTGGATATCACAAAGGAAGCGCGCAAAATCCTGCCGCCTGATCTGCGTGCCGACGGATTTAGCAATACGGCGTACAATCTCGGGATCGATTTCAAACATGTGGGTTCCTATTCCAAGCTTGCCGAACTGATTGTGAATCGATTGGACGTGATCAAGTTCGCCTCGCGATTCAACCGGAGCAGGAAGCTGATAGACAAAGACAATCGTGCGCTCATTGAAGCCATGGGCAAGTGGATCTTGCGCGGGCCGTTGGAAGATCACGAAACCGTCGCCTATCGTGGCATCGCCACAACCGCGGTCGCCAGTGGGGTCAACTTTGAGGGCGCCATGGGATTCATCCTTGAAGCGATGCTGCAGGCACCCCGATTTATCTATCGGATGGAGAAACAGCACGGCGATGGGGAGACTCATCCGGTGGGTGAGTATGAATTGGCGTCACGATTGAGCTACATCATCTGGGGTGGTCCCCCGGATTCGAAACTCATGTCTGCGGCTGAGAGTGGAGAATTGTCTGATGAGGAAGGGGTTGCGGGGCAGGTAAAGCGTTTGCTGGCTGATCCTCGGGCGATCAAACGATCCCAGCAGTTCCTCTCCGAATGGCTAAATCTGGGGCGTCTCGCAAACATGCAACCCAATGCGAAGAAGTATCCGACCTGGAGCCGTCAGCTCGGTGAAGACATGCGGCGCGAGACTTTGGCGTTTTTCAAGGATGTTGCCTGGGAACAGAACCGCCCGCTGCATGATCTTCTGAATGCCCAATCCACCTGGGTGACTCCGGCTCTCGCTGCCCACTATGACCTGCCTTACCAAGGTAAGGGACTGGGACGCGTCGATGTCGCCAAAACTCCGAGCCGCGGTGGTTTGCTGACGCAGGGCAGCATTCTGACCATCGGTGGAGATGAAGCCTCGATGGTGGCTCGGGGATTGTTTGTGCTGCATGACCTGCTGCGCGGTGCGGTGAAAGACCCACCGCCCTGTGTGGATGTGACGCCGATTCCCACCAAGTCCGGTCTGACACAGCGCGGCATCGCGGAGCAGCGGATTGCCAACGTGAATTGCGGCGGTTGTCACATCAGGTTTGAGCCATTGGCGTTTGGCCTGGAAAAATTCGACGGAATTGGTGCCTCTCATGAGCGAGACGAGCACGGGAACAAATTGCGTGAGGACGGTGGAATACTTTTTCCTGGCACTGCCAAAACGATCTCCTACCAGACTTCATCGGAACTGATGAACCTCCTCGCTGGCAGTGAGCGCGTGCGTGAGTGTCTGACTTGGAAAGTCACCCAATTCGCGCTGGGTCGTCCGCTTAATGCGATCGACGCCCCCGTCGTCGCGAGCATCCACCGAACCTCGCAGAAGAATGGGGGCACCTATGCCAGTCTCGTCGCGGCAATCGCCACCAGCGAGCTCGTGCAAATGACGCGGACCGAGATGGCGGCGGTGAACAATAATTGAGGCGTGAGACCCGACTGGCTCCGGTACCACGGCACCCTTGCAATGCGAAAAAACCTGTGAAGAATTTGAAACATCACAAACTGAATTCATTCCGATCATGAACATCCGTTCCCGCAAACTTTCCGTTCTCAACCGCCGCACCATGCTCAAGGGTCTTGGTGGTGCTGTCATTGGCCTGCCGCTGCTGGAGGAGATGATCGCGCCGGCTCTGGCGGCCAAACCGAATCAGGTGCCTGCGCGGGCGTTCAATGTGTTCTTCGGGCTGGGGATCCCTTCGCCGTTACAGGATGAAGGGTTTAGCGACGTGTTCCAGCCCTTGAAACCGTTGCGCGACAAGTTGCTGATCATGCGGAACGTCGATCACGTGCGGGCTGATGAGAAGGGGATCAACGCGCATTTTGACGGAGCGTCCGCTTCGTTCACGGCGGAAGGTCCGGATGGCGAAGCCAAGGCGGGCGGTCCGTCGATTGATCAGATGGTGCGCCACGCGCACTATCCGAAAGGTCTCCCTGCGGGAATGGTTCCCACGCTGGTTGCAGGCACGTTTTTTCGTCGCAGCCGGGTGAGTCGTTACATCCACAGCTACAACCTGGATGGCACCGTGGCCGGTTCCATGCAGGAACGTCCACGCGATGTGTTCGAGCGGGTGTTTGGCACGATTGACACCGGGTCTGCCGATCCGAAGCGAGAGCGACTCAAGCGGAGCGTGCTCGATACGATGGTTGATCAGTACAAGCATTTCACCGGTGCTAATTCGCCGTTGGGTGCGGCCTCCAAGGCCCGGATCAAAGATCACCTGGATCGTATTAGAGAATTTGAAGAACGCGCCTACAGCATGCGCGAACTGAAAGACGGTGCCCCCGCCATGCCGCCGCGGTCCGAACTGCTGCACGGCGGTCCCGCCGATCCGGGCGGTGAGGGAATCGATATGCGCCTCGAAGATCTCACGACGGAATGGCGTTTGTTGGCCGATCTCTACGCCTTGGCGGTCGAGACCGATCGCGTGCGTTTCGGATCGCTTACCTTCCTCGCGGCAGGTGAGCGCCTGCGCGTGAAAGGAGACTACAAGTACGACGGCAAGCTGATCTATCCCTTCGACGACGCGAAAGATCATAACGCGACCGGATCCAAAGGTTGCAGTCATGAATGGTGGCACCAGTTCAGCGAGAAGAAGAAGAACACCCAACTGCGCGCGCATGCTCACATGAAACTCCGCGAGGTCGCCTACTTCCTGAAGCGCCTCGACCAATCGAAGGAAGCCAACGGCCGCAGCATTCTCGAGAACTCCATGATCACCGTCTCCACGGAATCAGGTGACGGTCGCCACTCAGATGTGAAACGCGAACTTTCCGGCGTGTTCCATTGCATCACCGGAGCCAACGGTCGCTTCAAGACCGGCGAAATCATGGATGTGAAGTCCGAAGGGATCGATGTTTACAACACCATGCTCAATACCATGGGCGTGAAGAATCATCTCGGCCCCAAGACTCGGGATCGCCAATCGGTGGATAAGATTCGCGCCTGATTGTAGTGGAAAGATCAACGACGTCAGCTGGATCAGCTGCGGATGGAAAATCCGGGACGTGACCGCCTGGGCCTGAATTTAAAGCGGACTTGACGAATGGATGCCTAGCGGACAATTCATGCTCGATAGCAGATAATGGGTTCCATTCACTAACTTGGTAGGCTTCTTCTTGATGAAAGCGCTTCTCCTTTTAGGTTCCTGTATTTTTGTGGCTGTGGTCCACATGAGCGTCGATGCTGTCCGAAAGGCATCGGGGCACTCGGAAAGGATTGGCCGGCAGAGGGAAGCCAAGCTCATGGTCTGTTGGAAGCTACGTGATTACTTTGACGCGCATGGACGCTATCCTGCGTCTATCACGGAGCTTTCGTTTACGAATTCGAAGACGGAGGCAGCATTGCTGCCTGAGATAGTGTGGCTGACCTATCGCCTCAAACCCGACGGTGGCTACTCATTGTTCGTTCGACATCCGGATATTTCCGCACCGCGCGGCTATAACGAGGTTGGTGTTGGCGAAGATTCCAAGCCTAGCAAATGAAGCATAGCTTTGATTCGAAGACATCGAAGCTATGCCTTGGTGAACAAGCCCAGCGGACATTACCGTGAGATACTCTTCCTCGTATGCGTTTCGCTTTTGCCGCTCGTTCCGGGCGTGAGGTTCGAACTGCGGCCTGCATCCATCGCCAACTGGCGATGGCTCCGGTGCCGTGACGGGAAGCCGTCGGTCAGGGAGTTTTTTGATACTTCGACATGCCCCTCCAATCGATCGGGCGTCGGCGCGCCTGCCGAATCGATTCCCCAACCAGTAGGAGCCGACGTGAGTCGGCTCATACTCCGCTCCAAAACGGAAGTATGAGCAAACAAGAAGATGGGCAAATGAATGGAAGGCAGAGGAATTGGTGCCCAACACGTTGGCTATAGTTTCAGGGTCTTGGGCGTGCCTTCAGTACGCGTGGACTCGATGGCGAGTGACCCCGGACTGAAGTCCGGGGCTGCTGTGGGGTGATGCTTTCAGCATCCGCGCTGCGGGGATCTGTTCATTGAGAGGACTTCCGGGGTGCTGATCTTTGCTTCAAAATTAGCTTTGCACCGCCGCTTGGACGCGAAAACATCTCGAGTATGAAATTCCCGAGCGTCTCCCTTCAACGGCTGGCTGCCTTTGTTGCTCTGATCTTTTCGCTGACAACTGTTTCAGCGGATTGGACCCAACTTCAGGGTGATGCCGGGCGATCGGGAAATGCGCCGCGGGTGGCGTTGCCCAAATCACTGGGACTGTTGGCTGCTGTGCCGCTGACGGATGCGATCTTTGCTGCGCCAGTTGTCAGCAACGGCCGTATCTTCGTGGTGGATGGTTCGGGAGTGGTGTTCGCGATTGATGCTGAAACCCATCGAGTGCTTTGGCGGCGGGCCACCCGTGGAGGTGCGGGCAATTGCAACAATGTGGCCAGTCCCGCTGTCATTGGAAAATTCCTCCACGTCGGAACGGCCGCCGGCTACTACCACGTCTTCGATCAGGCGACTGGCGAGCAGATTGCCGAGATTGATTGCGGGGAGCCGATCTACTCCGGCACGGCCGTTGGCAACGGGCGCGCCTACTTCGCGACGCTAGGTGCTCAGATCTACGCGGTTGAAGCGAATGGGGAAGTTGCCTGGAAATGGGATTTTGTTTCCGAAGTCGTGAAATTTGAAGGCAACCGTTGGAGCGGCGCGGATTGGGTGAAGCACCGGGGCGAACGGGTGAACTGGAAGGATCACTTCGTGTGTTCCCGGGATATCTCGCTGATCGGGAAAACAGTGGTGATGCCCGCCGGCGGCAGGACGGTGTTTGTCGATGATGCCGGGGCAAGCGGGCGGCTGCGCGTGGTGGGGGAGATTCCCAAGTATGCGGGTTCCGAGTATCCCGCCACGTTCGGACAGAGTGTGGATCCGAACGGCGTCGTTCATGTGCAGTGGCATCGCCGCGACAATGCGGGACGCGTCGAGACGATGAAACTGGATGGAGACGGTCTGACGTATGACTTCGTGAAGGGAACCGAGACGGCGATTCACCAGCCGGGTCTGTTGAGCTTTGCCTCCGTCAGCATCCGGAACGGAAATGTTTACCGCGTTCGCCCGGAACATGGCTTGGGACTCTGCCGCCATGCCCCGGGGGAGAGTGAGCCGCAGGTGCTCGGTGAAGCACCCTCGATCAGTCCTCCGGTAATCACCAAGAACCGGGTGGTCTATGGCGCGTTGGACGGAAAACTTTACGTGGTTCCGTTGAAAGGCGGAAAGGCCTGGTCATTCAAGTCCGCGTTTGGCGCACCCTTCACCGCGCCTCTGGCCGTCGATGGCGGGCGGGTTTATGCCGGCAGCGAGGATGGTCATCTTTATGTCCTGGGTGCCGGTGGCAAGGCGGCGCTTCCGAAGAAGGATCTCGGTGTGAAAAGGATTCGCAGTCCGTTGCGCGGTCCGAAATCGGGGAAAGAATTTGATTGGTACACGAACTACGGAGATTTCCGCGGCAGCAATGCAAACGATCAGGGATTGCGTCCTCCCTTGCGGATGCGCTGGACGCGCCGACTTGAAGGAACGGTGAAACATCTGCCGGTATGTGGGGGCGGGCGGATGTATGTTCACACCGCCGAAGGGCAAGTGATTGCGATGGAGCAGGATACCGGTCGACTGCTGTGGCGGCGTCATTGGCCGCATGTGTATCTCTCTTTTACTTCGCCGCTCTACGTGGATGGCAAACTGCTGGTGCCGCAGGGCGGACTCAAACGATCGGTGGTCCGATGTCTGGATGCCGCAACGGGTGAGGAACTCTGGGAAGCACCGTTCACCGGCTCGCCGGGCTGGAGCCGACAGTTTCCACCCGTGGTGCACGATGGTATCGCGATCTATGCCTCAGGAACCGGCGAGTACGCCGTGCAGGGTTCGGAGAAGGCATTCACTTTCAAAGGCGCTCCAGTTGAGACCAAGGACGGACGCGAGGTCACCAGCTGGATTTATGCGAATGGGATTCCGTATTACCCCAAAGATCACCGGCCCACTGTCTGGGGCTGGGATATCGAGACCGGGAAAGTCGTCTGGAAGAAGGATTTCTCGGAATACGGAGCCGGGGGCAACGACTGCGGAATCTGTATTCAGGATGGCAAACTCTACTACTCTGTCTTTTTCGGATACGCGACGAGCCAGAAGAAGCGTCGCGGGCTTTCGACCGAAAACAACGGACTCACCGCCTGCATGGATCCCGCGACCGGCAAGGTGATTTGGTCCACTACCGATTACTATCTCACGTCGAAGTGTACGCTGAGTGCCCGAGATGGCCGGATCTATGTCGGTGGATACAACCGGGCGAACGAAGGAACCAACGATCGCTATGTGTGGTGTCTGAACGGTGATGACGGCTCCTTGGTCTGGCGATCCGATCCGGTCACCTCGGCGTTGAACGTCGTCAGCGTAGGCGAGAAATACATCTTCTCCAACGCGCTGCGTGGGAAAGGAAACGTCTTCGATCGTACGAACGGAAAAGTCGTCGCGAGTATTGGTCACAACTACGCCTGTTGTCGGTTTACACTTTCTGAGCCGTACGTTTTGGGAGCGAACATGGACATGATTGATCTGTCCCAGGATGGCAAGCTGGTCTCGACCGGACCGGCCATCGATTCCCGTGAATGCCTCGGGGCGGTTGTCTCCAACGGGCGAATCTTCTACATCTCCCAAGCGAGCGGGTTTGTGGTATCGCAGACCTACGGGCCAGAATCCGCGAAACTGCCCGCTGTGTGGGAGAGATAGTCGCGCTGCGGGGTTGGGGTCCACGCTTTGGCGTTCCGGGCCTGAAGGGCACGAACAAGTTCGTGCCCACACGCTGAAGCGTGAACTCCAACCGGTTTCTGGCTCGCATTATTCTGCCCCCATTATCCTGCCAATTTCCCGCCTAAATCCGTTTTCCGTCAGACTTTCCGCGTCGATATGCGCGTGCTAGCTTTTTGCCACTCAATGATCAGGCCATCTTCTGCATACCGCTCCTGCGTTACGATTCTCACGTTGGTTGTCAGTTCTGTGTTCATTTTGTTCGCGGCGGAACCGGAACTCAAAGTGGCGTCGGTCAAGGAACTGGCGGCGCGAATCCGGCCCTCGCTGGTGGTGGTGAAGACGCTGGATATCAGCGGCGAAGTGGACGGAACGGGAGCCGGGTTCGTGGTGAGCAAAGACGGCCTGATTGCGACCTGTTACCATGTGGTGCGCGAGGGACGGGCAGTGAAGGTGCAGTTCTCAGATGGGCGCGAGTTCGACGTCCAGACGATGCATGCCTCCGACCGGCTCTCTGATCTCTCCATCCTGAAAATCAAGGCGAACGACCTGCCATTCTTGCCGCTCGGTGATTCGGAAGAAATCGAGCAGGGCGAAAAAGTTGTCGCGATGGGAAATCCCTTGGGTTTGGAATTCAGCATTGTGGAAGGGATCGTGTCAGCCCGTCGCGACGATGTGCTCTCCGATCTGATCCAGGTGGCAATCCCAATCGAACGGGGCAATAGCGGAGGACCGCTGCTGGATCATTTTGGCCGCGTCCACGGAATCTTGAACGCGATGCACGCGGCGTATGAAAACGTCGGCTTCGCCGTGCCCGTGAATCGGCTCAAGTCGATGCTTGAGAAGCCGAACCCCATTCCGATGAGTCGTTGGGTGACCTTTGGTGGCTTGAACAAACGGGAGTGGAGCACGGTCTTCGCGGCTCAGTGGTCTCAACGTGGAGGAGTGATTCACGTGGATTCAGCCGGGACGAGCTTTGGTGGGCGCGCCCTGTGTATTTCAAAACAAGAGGTTCCAGAGGTGCCCTATGAGGTCGCAGTTGATGTAAGACTGGATGACGAGAGTGGCGCTGCCGGTCTGGCGTTTGAGTCTGATGGCAAGGATATCCACTACGGATTCTATCCGACGGGTGGGCGGCTACGGCTGACGCGCTTCGATGGTCCTTCGGTATTCACTTGGAAAGTGTTCGAGACCTTGGATACAGAATTCTATCAGCTTGGTGAGTGGAATCACCTTAAAGTTCGCGTGGAGAAGGACGGCCTCAAGTGCTATCTGAACGATGAGTTGATCATTGAAAGCGACGACACCGGACTGCGTGGCGGACGGGTGGGATTGGCGAAGTTCAGACAGACCAAGGCAGACTTCAAAAACTTTCGCGTCGCGAAGAAGATTTCCCCAATCAGAGTGCCTTCCGAGAAAGTGGCGGCGATCAATCGACATGTGCGCAACCTGACCCGGGAACCCTTCGCGGATGCGCCACTCATTGACGCCTTGGAGAAGTTTGGACCCAAGACGCGATCGGTTCTTTTCGAACGGGCCAGAGAACTGGAGCGCGAAGCGGAGCGCGTGAGACAGGCGGCTGAGCTTGTGCATTTTCAACAATTGCGGGGGCAGATGTTGAAGGAACTGGATCAGGATGAAAACAAGATCGATCTGCTCCATTGCACGCTCCTTCTCTCCAAGCTCGACAACCCGGAGCTGGATGTCGGCTCGTATCGGAGGCTGATGAACCAGATGGCGCAGGAACTACGCGTAAGCCTTCCGAAGGATGCCGATGACGAGAAAAAGATCGAATTGATGAACCAGTTTCTCTTTGATGAAAATGGATTCCACGGCAGCCGGAATTCCGATGCGGCTGCTCGCGAAAACTCGTACATTGACCATGTCTTGGACAATCGGGAGGGACTGCAAATCACCCTTTCCGTGGTCTACATCGAGCTCGCCCGCCGCATCGGTTTGACGAACGTGCATGGGGCGCAGATCCCGGAGCACTTCATGGCTTGCTACCTGCCGGAAGGAAAGCGAGGAAGGCTGATCGATGTGTTTGAGCGCGGAAAGATGATGACCTCCCGCGAATCAAGATTCTTACTTTATGGGAATCGGGCGCCGGCGACGAAGCGTTCCATCTTGGGGCGGATGGTCCGGAATCTCGCTGGATCCCGGCAAGACGAAGGGGATTGGCCCCGCATCAATCGTTACCTGGAACTGGCTCCGGCCTTGGAACCAGAGAACGGGATGGCCCGCGTCAATCGTTCGGTCGTTCGATATCAGAACAAGAACATGGCCGGGGCCCGTGAGGATCTAAACTGGTTGCTGGAAAACGAACCGCCGGGGATTCCGCTGGATCGTGTTCGCGCCATGCTCCGTGAAGTTGACCGGGCGGAGTAGGGGGAGAATTCCCGCGCGTGATCGCAAGCAGGTGGCGGCCTGTCATCTGGAGGGGCGAGCTTGCGAGTCCGAAGGCACGTGTTTGCACCAAAGATGAGCGTCTCCAGGATTCCGTCTGTTGCCACGTGGCAATCGCACCTAAAAGCGACCGAGCGAACACCATTGGCTTACATATCGCCACGGACTCGCAAGCTCATCCCTCCAGATGATGAATCATCCACGTTTGATCGAACACGGGAATTCCGCCAATCTCAGTTTGCGCTTCTCGGAATCGCCCGAGCTTTCTACCTTCCCCGCACAGATTTATGGGCCTGAAGATATTCAATACGCTAAATCGCGAAGTGGTGGACTTTGTTCCGCTCGATGCCGCCGGGAAAAAGGTCGGGATGTATTGCTGCGGTCCCACGGTGTACGACTACGCGCACATTGGTAATTTTCGGACCTTTGTTTTCACCGATCTGGTGCGGCGCTATCTGGATTTCCGGGAGTATGACGTCATGCACGTGATGAACATCACTGACGTGGAGGATAAGATCATCCGCGCGGTCCGCGAATCCGGCACGACGTTGAAGGAGTTCACGCGCCATTTCGAATCCGCATTCCTGGAAGACATGGAAGTGCTGGGTTGCCTCAAGCCGACCAAGAAACCCCGTGCGACTGAATTCATCGGACCGATCATCAAGTTGATCAAACGCTTGGTTGATCGCGGTATCGCGTATCAGGCCAATGACGGATCGGTGTATTTCAGCATTGAGAAGTACCGCGGTTGCAACTGCCACTACGGTCAGCTTGTGAAATTGAATTTCGACGAGATGCGCACCGGGGAACGGGTGGCGGATGACGAATACGAAAAGGAATCACTTGCCGATTTTGCGCTTTGGAAGGCGCGGGTTCCCGAGGATGGGGATGTGTTTTGGAAGAGTCCCTGGGGCGAAGGACGTCCCGGTTGGCATATCGAGTGCAGTGCGATGAGCACGGAGATTTTGGGCAAGAGTTTCGATCTTCACCTCGGCGGGGAGGATCTGATTTTTCCTCATCACGAGGATGAGATCGCGCAGAGTGAAGGCGCTCTCGAATACGGCGATGGCGAGCGGTTCGTGAAGTACTGGATGCACGGCTCACATCTGTTGGTGGAAGGGAAGAAGATGTCCAAGAAGCTTGGCAATTTCTTCACGCTTCGCGACCTTGTTGAGAAGGGCTTCGCTGGTCGGGAGATCCGCTACCTGATGCTGAGCTCCCACTACCGTGAGCAGTTCAATTTTACGATGGCAGGACTGGAAGGCGCTCGCTCCGCATTGGGACGTCTTGATGATTGCCTGCTGAAGCTGGACGAGATTGCCGGGGCTGAAACCGCAACGCCTGACCCGGCAGTGATTGCGGCCTTTCAGCAGGAATTGGATGACGACTTCAACGTGGCCGGCGCCTGGCGCGTGGTCTTCGATTGGGTTCGTGATCGGAACAAGGAACTGGCCGAGAACTCCGTGAGTTCTGAACATGCGTCGGTGGCGATCGCGACTTGGGAGAAGATTAATTCGGTGTTTGGGATCGAACGCATGGAAGCTCCCGTTCCGGCCGCGATCCAGGCCTTGGCCGAGGAACGGCAGTCGGCGCGCGCAGCCAAAGACTTTCAACGGTCCGATGAGATTCGTGACGAGCTCGCTGCGGGCGGTTGGGTGATCGAAGATACGCCCAAGGGTCCGCGTGTGAAGAAAGCCTGACATGCCCGGTCTCTTCATCTCTTTCGAAGGTACCGAGGGCGGAGGGAAATCCACGCAGATCGAATCTACGGCCTCGTGGCTGCGTGAACAGGGCCGGGAAGTCGTCGTGATCAGGGAACCCGGCGGAACGCGCATCGGGGAAGAGATTCGTCATTTGCTGAAGCACAGCGACGCGAATGTGAACATGACGGCGGAAGCGGAACTGCTGCTCATGAATGCCAGTCGTGCACAATTGGTTCGCGAAGTGATCCGGCCCACCTTGGAATCAGGGGGGGTGATTCTCAGTGATCGTTTCCATGATTCCACCCTCGTGTATCAGGGCTACGGCCGCGAACTCGACCTGGATGAGGTGCGGTCAATCATCCGTCTCGCGGTTGGAGATACTGAACCCGAGCTCACGATTCTGCTCAAAGTGGACGTCTCGGTGAGTGAGGCGAGGCGGGCGGCGCGCGATGCCGAAACTACCGGTCTGCGTGATCGTTTTGAGGAGGCGGACCGCGCGTTCTTTGAACGTGTCGAAGCCGGCTATGATGCCGTTGCCCTCGCCGAACCCGACCGGATCAAGAGCATCGATGCCACCCAATCCATCGCGGACGTTGGGGCCGAGATTCGCGGGCTGATCTCAGGGCTTCTCAAGGGGTCATAGGTCGGAACTTTTTCGACGGTCAAGAAACGCATTCGCGCTTGGAATAATTTCCGCAGAAACACTCTTCCCTTTCAGAATGCGCGATGCTACCGATTCGGCATGGCTTGGCGCATCCAAGATTACGTGATCCGTGGAGAGATCGACAACCGTCAGAAAGGACGGGTGATCGGTCGGGTGTGGATCGAAGGATATGCCGATCCTGTCGGCTTGGAATTGGTCGGAAATGCGCACCCGGATCTGGCGGGTTGCCTGCTCAAATTTTCGAACTCAGGCGAGCCTGTCCGCATGCGTCCGGAGGATGGAATTGACCGGGAACAAACCGGCAGCGTCGGCGACCTGACCGCTTCCCGAAAGGTGCGGGTCTTCGACGTTCCCGTCGCCGATGCCTACAAGATGTGCAAGCGCGGAGAGAAGCCGCCCGAGCACATGGCGAACTCTCTTTATCTGGAATGGTTCAGCGATGCCAATGGGCGCGTCGTGATCGAGAGTGTCGAATTCGAATTGGAAGTCTCCGCGCCCGATTGGCGGCTGACAGAGGAGGAGAATGAGCAACGCGCCCGGTCCGCCCGTGAAGGGATGACCGAGTTTATGGGGGAATTGACCGAGGCGATTGAGAGCGCTGAATCCAAAGTTGATTACGACAAGGAGAACTGGGATGAATTCGACTATGAGAAATTCATGCAGGAGTCGGATGCGCGCACCGAAAAATACATGGAGCTGCTCGACAAATACGGGGATTCGGATGAAGGCGAGAAGATCATCGCCCAAGAGATGAACTGGACGAGCGCGGAGGAGGCTGAACTGGACGAATCGGCCCTGGGTTTGGATGCCGATGAAGCATCCGAGCTGGAACTGGAACCGGTGGCGGAAACCGAGGGCGTTGATTGGATCCGGACCGATGATGGCGACGTTGTTCATCCCCTGCAGTATCGTTGCTTTACCAACGCCATGCAGCTCTGGGACGAGTGCACCGATTCCGACGCGGACGCAGATGAGCACGTGAGTGACCTGATCACCGGTTATCAAATCGTCAGCGCGAAACTGGCCGGGGCGTTGAACAACCTGGCCTATGGATGTGAGGACGATGAACGGGCTTTTACCGTAGCGTGCCTGAAACGGACCATCAGTCTGCTGCACAAGACCCAGAAAGCGCTGGAGCATCCGGCCATTCCAAATCAAATTCCCCAAGCCACACTTTCACGCGTGCGGGCTGAACTCTTCGATCTGCGGGAATCTATTCTCCGGCTGATGGCTGAGTTCCGCGGTCGCAGTGAATGATTTCGCGATTCAGGGCAGGCGATAGCAGGCGGCTTCCTGGGCGTTCCTGATGTAGAGCCGGTCACCTACCACGATGGGATGGTTCCAGGTCTTGCCTTTGAGCATCTGGAAGGACGCCAATTCTTCATGATCCCTCGATGTCGCGGCCAGCAATACGCCCTGACCGCGTTCGCCAGCGACGAGCAGTAACCCAGAATCGGCAAGGAGAAGTATCTGTCCTTTCCCGTAGCGTCCACCTTTCCAATTTCGTTCGCCGGTTTTGAGATCGACGGAAGCGAAGATTCCGCCGTCGAAACCGAAGAGGTTCTGTTCATGGACAACGAAGTCATTGAAATCGGATTTCATGTTCCTGCTGGTCCAAATTTCCTCCGCCGCGAACACATCGTCTTGCTTCGTGAAGCTGATTCGACGGACTCCCTGCTCTGACGAAATGATCACTGAATCTTTGTCGATGACCTGTGGTTGGAGTGCCCGATAGCCGCGTTGTTTCCACTCGTAGGTATGGCGCACTTTCCCAGTGGCGGGCTCAAGCAGTCTCATCCCATCGTTCGTCAGCATCATGACAACCTCCTCGCCTGCAATCGTGGCGGGCTGGGGAGAAGCGTAGGAATGATCGCCTGCGGGCGCGGACCATTGGAGAGCCCCGGTTTCTGCGGCGAAGGCCAAAATCCCTTTGTCTCCCTTGCCGCCCGCGTGGACGACTACGTGACCATCGACGATCAGAGGCGAACTGCTGAATCCCCACGTGGGTGGTTTGCGATCCGCCACGGTCCCGATGTTCTTCCGCCAAACCACCGCGCCGTCGATCGGATTTATGCGCATCAATTCGCCAGTGGCTCCGAGAGCGAAGAGCGCATTACCAGATATCTGCGGTGTCGCACGGGGACCGGGACCGCCCAGGGGTTCTGTGAAACGCGCTTCAATCTGTTGGGTCCAGAGTTCTGTGCCGGCGTCCGCGTCGTAGCAGACGACGGTTTCCTGGGGACCACGTTGCTCCTGCGTGAAGAGCAGACTTCCCGCTATGGCAAAGGAGGACCAGGCGGGTCCCACGTCGATCTTCCAAATCAGTTCGGGTGGCGTCTCTGTCCAGTTCGTCGAGAAGGTCTGTCCGAACTGCCGACTGTCGCGATTGGGGCCCCGAAACCCGGGCCACTCAGTATTTGCCAATGCGGATTGCAACTTTGATTCGGCAATCGATCTTCCGGGCGTTCCCGGTGGTTTGGCTGCCGTCCGCTTCGCGAGCATTTTCGCTTCAGCGGTGGGTGTCCAACGCCAGCGCAGATCCACGACCATGTTTCCCCACATCCCGTCGCTGCGGAGGAATACGGAGATGCCAATGCCGACGACGGCAAGAGCGACCGCGACGACGGTGCGGTTCATCGTGAGCCGATCTCGACCAACGAGTGTACCCAGGGTGAAACCGATCATTCCCATGGGGATGGTCCACATCATCGTTGCAGGTCCGCGCATGGACGGATCAGCGGCGGCCAACGTGCCTGCTACCGCCAATACGATGCCGAGCAATCCCAATAGCCGCTCGCGAGCCGCTGCCCGGCTCGCTGTCAGCCACCAGATCAGGATGAACAAGCTGCAGAGGAGCGGTCCCATCGCGCCGATCATTTGTATCGCCGGAGAAGGTTCGTTGAGCAGGTCGGGCAGGAGGCGGAGAACCACCATCAGCGCGACGAAGGCCATTGCCGGCCAGACCCGCAGCGTTCGGAGCGTGGCCTGAACATCGGCAGGGGGACTGTCGGTGGAATCCGTTTCGGCGGCGTCTGAATCTGGTTTCATGAAAGCGCTGAATCTGATCCGTTTTCCAAAACGCGCAAGACACATCGTGTCGTTTGCCATTGAGGTGCGATCAGCAGTCGGGCGGATCGTTGAATTCGCCCCAAATCATTGCTTGCTGGCGTGGGGGGCTCCGCTACGGTCGCAATATAGCCCGTCCTCGAAGAATATGAAAAAACTACTCCTTGCCTCCGCGTTGATTGCCGGTCTTTCCCTCAACCTTTCAGCTGGTCCAAAGCCGACTCTCAAAGTCGGCAGCATGGCACCTGAATTCAAGATCACGGACGCGGCCGGAAAGGAAATTGATCTGGCGAAGCTGACTGCCAAGGGCCCGGTGCTGGTGCGTCTCACCTGTGGCTGTCTTGGTTGCGACCTGGAGCTTCCGTATTTTCAGGCTTTGCACGAGGCCTACAAGAAGCAGGGTTTGACCAGCCTCGCCGTCTTCGCCGAGCCGGATGAAAAATTCGCGAAGTATGCCAAGTCCAAGAAATTGAACATGCGCTATGCCCTCGATCCGAAACGTGAGAGCTGGAAGGTCTTCGGCACCAAGACGATGCCCAGCAATATCCTGATCGATAAGGGTGGCCGAATCGTGGCCGTCAGTAAGGGATGCAATCCCGAGGGATTGAAGGCACTGGCGCTGGGCGATCAGGCCGCCCAACTTGTGAGCGCGAAGAAGGTGGATATCACCGAGGGAATCGAATCCCGCGAGCGCGTTAAGAAGAACAAGAAGAAGTAACGGTTCCGGTCGCGGGATTG
>JBLFYM010000072.1:0-31884 GCA_047608975.1 Limisphaerales bacterium
GGGGACGGTGGATCGCCCGGGAGGATGATCCGGTTCCGTTTCTTCTCCCGCGCCGGGTCCGGAATGGGAACGGCGCTCACCAGCGCCTGCGTGTAAGGATGTCGCGGTCGCTCGAAAACCGTCGTCGCGTCACCGATTTCAACGATGCGCCCCAGGTACATCACCGCAATCCGGTCGGAAATGTGTTTCACCACCGAAAGATCGTGCGAGATGAAGATGAGCGTCATCTGGAAGTCGCGGGAGAGTTTCGCCAACAGATTGATGATCTGGGCCTGAATTGAGACATCCAGTGCGGACACCGGTTCATCCGCCACGATCATCTTGGGTTCCACCGCCAACGCCCGCGCGATCGCGATCCGCTGCCGCTGCCCCCCGGAAAATTCGTGCGGGTACTTCCGCATATACCGCGCCGCCAGCCCTACCCGCTCCATCAATTCAGCCACTTTGGTGGCAATCTCCCCACGGGGAATCTTTCGATGTGCCTGGATCGCCTCGGCCAAGGTATCGAAAACGGTCATGCGCGGATTCAGGGACGCATAAGGGTCCTGGAAGATCATCTGGAAATCCGCGCGCGATTTCCGGAGGTCCTCGCCCCGGAGATCCGTGAGATTCTTCCCGGCGAGGACAACCGTGCCTTCGGTGGGTCGAATCAGCTGGAGAATCGTGCGGCCCAGCGTCGATTTGCCACAGCCGGATTCCCCGACCAGGCCGAGGATTTCACCCTGCTTCAGCTCCAGCGAAACCCCATCGACCGCGCGAACGGTTCCGACATGACGCCGAAAGATGAACCCTTTGGTCATCGGGAAATGTGTTTTCAGGTTCTGGACCTGTAGAAACCCGTCAGACATTTGTTTCCTTCAGCTGGAGATCATTGTTCCGGACCCGGATGCAACTTGTCTGGTGACCCGGACTGATCTCCGTCAGTTCCGGGCTCTCTTCACGACAGATGTCTTTCACAAATTCGCAGCGATCAGCGAAGGCACAGCCAGCCAGCGGCTGGGTCAGATCCGGTGGCATGCCCGGGATGGTGTAAAGTTCGCGGCCCTTCCCCTGAAGCGCAGGGATCGAATTCTGCAGGGCCCGGTTGTATGGATGTGCGGGGCTCTGATAGATCGCCTCAACCGGACCCGATTCCACGATCCGTCCCGCATACATCACCTGCACGTTTTCGCAAAAGCCGGCGACCACACCCAGATCATGACTGATCCAGACCACCGCCATGCCGTGCTCGCGTTGCAGGCGCCGGACCAGTTCAAGAATCTGCGCCTGCACAGTTACGTCCAGTGCTGTCGTGGGTTCATCTGCGATCAACAGCTCCGGTTCCGTGATGAGCGCCATGGCGATCATCACACGCTGGCGCATGCCACCGCTGAACTCATGCGGATACTGCCGGATCCGTTTCGCAGCATCGGAAACCCCCACTTCGTCCAAGGCTTGAATTCCACGCTTGATCGCATCTGCCTTGGAAATATTGCTGTGAATCAGGAGGGGCTCGATCAACTGATCCTGAATTCGCAGGTATGGATTAAGGGACGTCATCGGATCCTGAAAGATCATCGAGATCCGTTTGCCGCGAATCTGATTCAGTTCCTTCCGCGACATCTTCAATAAATCCTGCCCATCGAAAATCGCCTCCCCGCTTTCGATCTTGCCGGGGGGCTTGGGAATCAGATCTAGCAGCGAGTAACAGGTCACCGATTTGCCGGAGCCCGACTCACCGACAATCCCCAAGGTCTGCCCCTTCTCAACACTGAAGGACACACCATTGACCGCCCGCACCACACCCTCCCGGGTATGAAACGCAGTCCGCAAATCGTTGACTTCTAGAAGTGCCATTTTTTAACCACGAATGAACACGAATGAACACGAATCATAGGACGAGCCGCTCCCATTCCAGTTTGGGGTGTTTGAAGTTCACGATCACGCCAACGCGATGTTTCGTGATCCGGAGATAGTTCAGCATTTGTCCCCGTTCGTGATCGGTGATCCGGTCGATGACTTTGGCATCGATCACAATCGCGTTGTGCGCAATCAGATCGGGAATGAATTCCCCAACCACTTCGCCTTCATATTCCAGCTTGAACGGCGGCTGTTGATTGCATGTGATCTCACGTTTTCGAAAGGCCACGACCATGGCGTTCTCATAAGGCTTTTCGTGAAACCCATGCCCCAACGAATTAAGAACATCCATCGCACAACCGACGATCTCGAACACCTCCTCCTTAAGGAGTAATTTGAAATCCTCATTCATTCGTGTGAATTCGTGTCCATTCGTGGTTAAGAAAATCAGTCTTTCGAAGCCTTCGGGTCCAGGGCGTCACGTAAGCCGTCTCCCAGAAAGTTCAGAGAGAACAAGGTCATCCCAAACGTCAGGGCCGGGAAAAGCAACATCGTCAGGGATTCCTCCATCCGATCGCTACCGTCTTTGATCAACAATCCCCATGAACTCATCGGCGGCTGCACGCCCAGGCCGAGAAAACTCAGAAATGCTTCGAGCAACATCACAGCCGGGATGGTGAGCGTGGTGTAAACAATGACCGGCCCCAACACGTTTGGAATCATGTGGCGAAGAATGATCCGCGTCCGCGTGAGCCCGAGAGATTGGCAGGCTTCGATAAATTCCTGGCGCTTGAGGGACATCACCTGGCCGCGGACAATTCGCGCCATGGTCAGCCATTCCACCGCCCCAATCGCGATGAACAAGAGGTAGATGTTTCGTCCGAACATCACCATCAGCAGAATCACAAAGATCGTGAACGGGAGGGAATACAGGATATCCACAACCCGCATCATGAACCGATCGATCCCACCACCGAGATAACCCGCAATGGTGCCGTAAAGAACTCCAATGGAAAGTGACACGGTCGTCGCGGCCAGCCCCACGAGGATCGAAATTCTGCCACCGTAAAAAAGCCGCGCCATCTGATCCCGGCCCAGATGGTCCGTGCCCATCCAATGCTCAGCGGTGGGTGGCTTGAGCCGGTTCGTCAGGTTCTGCCCCTTGTGATCATACTTGAGCACCAGCGGCCCGATGAAGGACAGGAGCGTGATGCAGATGATGAAGATCCCCCCAAACACCGCCATATGATTCTTGCGCAGCCGATGCCACGCATCCACCCAGAGCGAACGTCCACGCTCGGCCCCTTGCAGCAGGTCTTGCGAATCGGCGGTGGCAACAGGGGCAGACATCAGTCGAACTTGAGTTTGGGATTCAGCCATACCAACACGATGTCGGACAGCATGTTAAGGGCAATGATCAGCGTGGCGAAGAAGAGAACCACGCCCATCACCATTGTGTAATCCCGGTCAAACGCGCTCTTCACAAAGTGCTGCCCCAGTCCAGGAATGAAAAAAACAGTCTCGATCACGAACGAGCCGGCAATAAGCCCGGCCGCCGCCGGTCCCAAAAACGAGACCACCGGGATGATGCCGCCTTTGATCGCGTGTTTAAGAATGACGCGCGTCTCCGTCGCGCCTTTGGCACGGGCGGTCCGGATGAAATCCTGACTTAGCACATCCCGCATTCCGCCCCGCGCAAGCCGGGCAACGTAGGCCGAATAATAGAGTCCCAAGGTAATCGCGGGCAGAACTTTGGAAGCCGGCGTGGACCAACCGGCCAGCGGGAACCATTCCAGTTTCAGCGTGAAAACGAGGATCAAAACCGGACCGAGCAGAAACGTGGGCAGACAGATTCCAATCATGGAAAGGGACGACGGAATGTAATCCAACATGGTGTTGGGTTTCAGCGATGCCAAGATGCCGGCGATCAGGCCCAGGCCAAGGGAGACGGTGAGCGCGTAAACTCCCAGTTCAAGCGATACCGGTGCTGCCTCACCGATCACTCCATTCACAGTCCGGTTCGGATATTTGAAAGAGTATCCCAACTCGCCCCGCACCAGGTTCCCCATTTGGATCACATATTGCTGATACCAGGGTTTGTCGAAGCCATAGAACTCATCGAGCTTCTTTTTCACCGATTCCGGCGCCTCGCGGTCACTGTCGAACGGGCCGCCGGGAGCGGCCTTGAGCATGAAGAAGGTGAGCGTGGCCACCGCAAAAAGAACGGGAATGGTTTCCAGCAATCGGCGGAGGATGAAGCGGATCATGGCAGCAACAGAATCGGTTCAAAAACGTCCGGATTCAGTTGGCGCCATTGTCGAGATAGACGTGTTTCCAGGGATGGTGATCGAGAATCGTGTGGTGCCAGCCCTTCACCTTGGGATCGAGCAGGTAGACCCGGGTGTAAATGTAGATGGGCATGACCGGCAGTTCATCCATCAAAATGTGTTCCGCCTGGTCGAAGAGTTTGTTGCGCGCCTCCAGGTCGGCGGTCTTGCCCGCTGCCCGAATCAGCTCGTCATACTTGTCATTCGACCAGCCGGTCTGATTCTGCTGGCTCCACGACGTCCACATATCGAGAAAGGTGTTCGGATCCGGATAATCACCCGTCCAGCCGGCGCGGCTCACCTCGTAGTTCAGATTCCGCTGGCTGTCGAGATAGACCTTCCATTCCTGGTTCACGAGGCTGGATTTGATGCCGAGATTCTTACTCCACATCTCCTGAATCGCCTCAGCGATGGAACGATGGTTGTCATCCGTGTTGTAGAGAATTTCGATTCCTGGGAAGCCCTTGCCACCGGGATAACCCGCCTCCGCCAACAGCTTCCGGGCCGCCGGCAGATCTTCCTTGAACCCGGCGGTGGTGGTGTAACCGGCGGTGTTTGGCGGCGTGAAAAATGTGGCGGGCATCTGTCCGCCCTGGGTCACGTTTTCAACGATCGATTTGCGATCGATGGCCATCGACAAGGCCTTGCGCACCTTCACATTGGCCGCCGCACCTTTGGCAGTGTTGAAACGGTAAAAGTAAGAGGCGAGATGCGGGGTGATGTGCAACAGCTCGGGATTCTTCTTTTGGTAGGTCGGCACTTTATCCGAGGGAATCTGGTAGGCGTTGTGAATCTGTCCGGCGCGGAAGTACTTCTCCTGGGTGTCCGCACTGACGATGGCGTAGAAGTGGATTTCGTCAGCCTTCACCGAAGCGGCATCCCAGTAGGTCGGGCTTCGCTCCACAATCAGTTTGTCGTTCGTCGTCCAATCCTTGAGTTGAAACGGTCCGTTGGACACGAAGTTGCCCACCTTGGTCCAAGGATTGCCACGCGCATACTTCGGCCCATGTTTCTCGATCGTGGGCATGTGCACCGGAAACCAGGTGTAATGATTCAGCAGGGAAAGAAAGTAAGGGGTGGAATCCTTCAATGTGACTTCCAGAGTGCGCTCGTCGATCGCCTTCGCACCGACCTTGCTGAAATCCTTCAGCTTTCCTTCATTGTAAGCCTCGGCGTTCTCCATCACGAAGAGCATGTAGGAATACTTGGACCCCAGTTCCGGATTGAGGATTCGCTCGAAGGAAGCCACAAAATCCTGTGCGGTCACCGGCTCACCCGTCGTCCAGAGCGCGTTCGTGCGAAAGTGAAAGGTCCACACCGTCAGCTCCTCGTTGGATTCCCAGCTTTCAGCCACCCCCGGCACCGGATGCAGGTCCACCGGATCTTCGCCGACGAGACCTTCCGTCAGCGCGGTAATGATATGATGCTCGGGCACACCGGTTACGATATGGGGATCGATATCCTCCGGCTCCGTGCCATTGGTAATGTGGAGAATCTGCTCAAGCGGTCCGCCCTTCGGCGCATTCTGGCCGCAACCGCTCAAGAGTACGGCCGCCATCAAAATTGCTGCTAGGTGTTTCACGGCGGGAGAATTTCCGTTTAAGTCGGGCGTGGGAAGGGAAAACTTTGGGATTTGCCCCGCTGCCCCACCAGAATGCCGAATTGCTGGCAAAAGCAACGAATTGAGCTAGCGTGACCGCATGAGCCAACATGTGGGGCTGATTCCGGTCAAACGTGCCATCCGTTTCTGAAAATTGATGGAAGACCTTGTCGAAGATTTCCTCGTCTACGTCCGGCATGAGCGCGGTCAGGCGGAACAAACCGAGAAGACCTACTCCAGCCTCCTGTTCCGTTTCGTCAAATGGGCCGGCAAGAACGGGCTCTCGAACTGGCGCAACGTGACGCTCACCCACCTGACCGATTTCCTGCAGCACGAGCGGGTACGGAAATTGGAGAACGTCCCGGAAGATTCCCTCAAACGCCTGAGTTCTGAGAGCCTGTATCTCCAGATCTCGGCTCTGCGCGCCTTTTACCGTTTCGCCGAGCAGGAAAAGTTCGTGCCCGTCAATATCGCCGAAAACCTTTCCCTACCCAAACGCTGGAAACGCCTCCCCAAGGCCTTGAGCGCCGACGAGATCGACAAGCTGCTGCAACTTCCCAACGAACCCAGCCCTTCTGATCTCTGCGACAATGCGATCCTCGAACTGGCCTATGCCTCCGGACTGCGCATCTCGGAATTACGTACCCTACGCCTCGAACAGCTGCACCTCGAGGCCGGCTTCATCAACGTCATCGGCAAGGGCAACAAGGAACGCATTGTCCCCGTTGGCAGCCGGGCGACTGAAGCGATCGAACGCTACCTCGCCAGTGCCCGTCCCCAGTTGATCAAGCCGAAATCACCGGCGGCGGTGTTCCTCACCCAGCGCGGCACGCAGTTCTCCCGCATCACCCTCTGGCTTCGAATCAAAAAGCGCGTCGCGGCGGCCGACATCGAACGCAACGTCACGCCGCACATGCTCCGTCACAGCTTCGCCACCCATCTCCTCGAACATGGCGCGGACCTGCGCGTCATTCAGGAACTGCTCGGTCACGCCAGCATCAGTACCACTGAGGTCTACACCCACGTGGCCAACAGCCGGCTCCGCGAGGTTCACAAGAAGTTCCATCCCCGGAGCTGAGTCTGTCACGCGGACTCTGTAAGTTCCACACGATGCCCATCCGGATCACAGACCACCGCGCGACGGCCCCATTCCGAATCACTCGGTTCGGTCACAACCCGCGAACCAGAATCCCGTAGTTTTGCCACGAGCTCATCCACACTGGAAACGCTGAGGCCCAGACGGGTATCGGCAGTGGAATTCTCCTTGGCCGGATAAATCTCGAAGACCAACCCATCGAGTTCACATGCCAAATGGACTGGGCCAGTGCCATGCCGGTGTGCGGTGAACTCAAGCCCGAGTGGCTCGTAGAATGTCCGGGCGACTTTTAGATCCGCCGCCCGAATCACAACCAGGTTCAATCCGGGCTTCAACTGAACAGGCCTTCGATAGGCTTGCCGTTATAGACATAGAACGGACGGTCCAACGGATCGTGCCACTCCATGGTCTTGGGAATGCCCAACGCTGAATACATCGTCGCGGCGAGATTTTCGGGTGTTTGCGAATCATCATCCGGATAAGCCCCCATCTTGTCACTCGCACCGATCACCCGACCACCCTGCACTCCGCCCCCGGCAAAGAACACCGTCTGCACCGCCCCCCAGTGATCTCGTCCGGGAAGAGTCGCGCTCGGTAATGTGGAAATCTTTGGTGTGCGACCAAACTCACCGGCCATCACCACGAGCGTGTCGTCAAGCAGGCCGCGCTCATTCAGGTCATCAAGCAGCGCCGATACCCCCCGATCCATCGGCGGGAGCAGAAAGTTTTTGAGATTTGGAAACGCCGCCTGATGCGTGTCCCAGCATTCATTGTTGCCCAGATTCACCTGCACCAGACCAACACCGGCTTCGACCAACTGCCGGGCCATCAGCAGCGACCAGCCGAAGGTGTTCTGCCCGTAGCGTTCCAACAGTTTCGGATCCGCATCCTTGATCTCAAAGGCACCTTTGATCTTGGGATCGGAGAGCAGCGACACGGCCATCTGTCGGTAACTGTCCATTTGTTCCGAACCGGCGGCGTGCTCCAAGTGAGCCTGCTGGGCATCCAGAAAACTGGAGAGCCCGAGCCGGCTCTTCACCCGTTTGAAATCAAGCCCTTCCGGAAGCGTGAAACTGGGTGCGTCAAACTGGATGGCACTCCGCTCCCGCCCGCGACCGTGATGAAACTCGTATTCCGGATACGCGCCATAGGTCGAGGCATTGAAGCGCGAGGCTTCTACAAAGTAAGGATCCCGGCGCGGCCCCATGTAACCGGCGAACTGCCCCGGAATTACCCGTCCGGTCCGATGGACCAGCTTCTCCGGCAGGACAATTGCGGGCGGCAGATTGTTGCGCGATGCCAACACATGATTTGCAATCGCCGCGATCGACGGATGATTTGTCTCCTTCGGTTCGCGCGCATCAAACCCGGCCGGCAGGTCAGATCGTCCGGTGTGCATGATGTGATGCGCCTGCGAATGTTCGTTCCACTGATGCGTCAGTGAACGGCAGAGGGACCAGAGATGGCTGCGCTTGGCCAAACGCGGCAGATGCTCGCAGATCTGGAGCCCGGGAGTGCGGGTGGAGATCGGATTAAACTCACCGCGCACCTCGATCGGCGCGTTCGGCTTCATGTCGAAGGTGTCATGCTGCGCCAAGCCTCCGGAGAGAAAGATGTAGATGACCGACTTGGCCCGCGCTCGGGGGGCTGCCGTGCTGCTTTCACGCGCCGCCGCCTGAAGAAGTGAAAGATGATTGGCTCCCAGCCCAACCAATCCCAGCGCCCCGGCTTGCACCATGGCGCGGCGACTCAGCTTGGGATGGACAAAATCAGACATGTCAGGGTTCATAAACGTGATCAGAATGTGCTCCTGCCACGAACCAACGTAAAGTCCAAACAACCGGGCAAACGCCTAACCAACCTCGGCCCCGTAGCGGGACTCTTCACCACAGATCCAAGGATGCGCGCATCTGTGGTGACCTGAATCTGTGGGAAAAATCTCTGGAACGAGCTTTCGCCCCCCTGCGAAGGCGGCATTCAGACAAAGGAATGAGTATGTCGTCCCTTCCAAGATCCTTTTTCATTGGCACTGCCCGGCTTTTCAACAAACCTGCGGCCGATTTATGGATAACATTATTCTCTGGGTTTACATCGTCATGCTGGTCGTCGGCGGACTGATGGGTTTTCTGAAGGCCGGCAGCAAGGCCTCATTGATCGCTTCCGTGACATTCGCCATTCCCCTGACGCTGGCCGCGCTCGGCATCGTTCCGGGCATGGTCGCCGACATCTGCCTGGTATTGCTATTGATTGTCTTCGGCAAGAAGTTTGCCGGCGGGCGAAAATTTATGCCCTCCGGCCTGATGACAATCTTGAGCATCGTGGTGCTAGCCCTGCGCTTCCTGCTCTGACTTGGAAGTGAGCAGAATCTGCTTACGCCGAAATCTCTTTCGCGCGTAGTTTGAAGATAGCAACCAGCGCGCGGCCGATCACCCCGATCTTGCCCTGCCACATGGCGCCAAGGGTGATATTCGGGAAACCCTCCAGCGGCAGCGCCCGGACCGTTTTGGGCAGCTTTTTACCGGGCATGGAAACCGTGAGGCCGATGCCAAATCCGTTCCCCGCATAGGTTTCTACGAGATCGAGGGCGTTGACTTCCATGCCGACCGGCCAATCGATCTTGCGTTTGGTAAGCTCGGCTTCGAAGACTCTTGAAATGGATTCGTTGGCGGGGAGGCTGATGAGAGTCTGCGAAATGCGATCCTGGCTGAGCACGTCCGCCGCCGAATTGAATTTCATTTCCTTCGGAACGAGCAACACCATCGGCACTTCCAAGATTTCCTCCTGCCGGATCCCTGCGGGTGCCTTGCCGTCGATGGCGGTGATGCCCAGATCGACCTCTCCCTCAGTCAGCCATTTGCCAACCTCGGCCTGTACGCCCTCGCGCAGGGTCATCTTCAGCTTCGGGAATTTCTTCCGGATAATCGGCAGTAATTCGGGCAAATGATCGCGCAACACAATGGCGGTGGCGGCGATCCGAATGTTCTGGATCGTTCCGCCCCGCATACGATCAGCCACGCCCCCGATGCCATCGAAGAATGGTTTGACGAACTCGTAGAGTTCTTCGCCGGCCGGGGTGAGCTGAAACGGCCGACGTTGGAAGAGGGGTCCGCCGAGGTATTCCTCGAGCTGAAGGATCTGGCCGCTCACTGCCGGCTGCTGGATCCCGTAAGGAATATTGCGAACTGCCGGCATGATTCCCCCGTGCCGCGCGACGTAATAAAACAATTCGAGATGATGAATGTTCAGCATGTCCTTTGGATGGCGCGACATTGGCATCCGGCTGTGGCAAACGCGAGTAATCAGTATCGGCTCAACATGGGCCCGACCAAATCCCGGCTTCAGGGACCGATTCCTGCGCCAGCATGTTGGAGTTCACGCTTCACCGTGCTTCGGGCCGACTGGCCCGGACCAGTTCGGCCCAGCACGCCAAAGCGCGAGCCGGATAGAACCGGAACAACATAGGTTGAAAAACGGGATCACTGAGGTTACACCCCGCTGCATGTATTTGTGCCCCCGGCTCCTTCTCGTCTTTGCCACTGTATTCATCGCCGGTACCACGGGCCGTTCCGCCGACCGTCCCAATATCCTGTTCATTCTATCCGATGACATGGGTTACGGAGATCTGGGATTCACCGGCAGCAAGCATTTGCAGACCCCGCACCTGGATGCGCTGGCCACATCCGGCGTGTTTTGTTCCCAAGGTTATGTGACCAGCCCGGTGTGCTCCCCTTCACGAGCGGGTCTGATCACTGGCCGCGATCCGCGGCGGTTCGGCTACGAGGGAAACCTCAACAAGGCGGCGGCCAACTACCAGACGCGCCCCGAACTACTGGGACTCGCACCCGGCGAACACACCCTGGGCGATCATCTGCGGTCAGCCGGATACGCCACCGCGCTCATCGGCAAATGGCATCTTGGACTCGGGCCTGGTTTCCATCCGCAGGAACGGGGCTTCGACTATTTCTGCGGAATGTTGACCGGCAGCCATGGCTACTTCCCCGATCCGAAGAGGAACAGACTGGAACGAAATGGAGAGCCGTTGACGAAATTCTCCAATCCCTACCTGACCGACTTTTTCTCGGATGAGGCCATCACCTGGCTCGACGGACAGAAGGACGAGGACAAACCCTGGTTCCTTTTCCTGAGCTACAACGCGCCGCACGGCCCGATGCATGCCACCGAAGAGGACCTCGCCCGCTTCCCTAACATCAAAGACAAGAAACGGCGGACCTACGCCGCGATGATGTTCGCCCTCGACCGGGGAGTGGGACGTCTGACCCAGTGGCTGAAGGACACCGGCGTCGAGCGCAACACACTGATCGTCTTTTTCTCCGACAATGGTGGCCCGCTTTCGAACGGCAGCTGGAACGGCGAGCTTTCCGGTTCCAAAGGGAATCTGCGGGAAGGCGGTGTTCGCGTACCGATGTTCTGGAGCTGGCCCGGCAGTCTCCCGGCAGGCAAACGGTACGGAAGTCCCGCCTCGAGCCTCGATCTCCTCCCGACCTTCATGGCGGCCGCCGGCGCGAAACCGTTGCCGCTTCGCAAACCCATGGCGCACGAGGACAAAAACAACTGGAAGCGCGGAGTCAACCGCTATGGTGCCTATGACGGCATCAACCTGCTCCCGCACCTTCGGGGGGAACTGCCACCCAAGGAACGAACCTTGTTCTGGCGGCTACAAGGACAGACCAGCGTCCGCAGTGGCGACGACAAACTCATCCGCCTCTCCCACCGGGCCCCGCAGCTGTTCCAGCCCACGACCGATCCGGGCGAAGCACATGATCTTTCCGCTGAAGAAAATGGCCGCCTGCAATCCCTCTTTCGACAGCTTGGTGAATGGGAATCATCCCTGCCAACAGTGCCGCTCTGGGGTTCGTCCCCTTTCTGGATCAGCGAATCCGCGAAGCACTACGACGAGAAGTCACCGATCAGCGAGCCGGAGTAATTCGTGCGCTGCTACCGGAGCAGGCGCAACATGATCTTCGTCGCGACCCAGTTGAGTTCGTCCGGGTCGCGACCGGTCAAAAAGGTGTGCTCGGATTCGTCCTCCAATCGCAGGCGCAACTCACACACCGAAAATTCGTTGGTGCGGTCGCCGGTCGGTGACATTCCGATGTCATGGATGTCCGCGAGGTCGAATTCTCCAGATCGGGAGAACAACACTCCGGTCTGATGAATCTTCAACGTGGCAGAACCCACCACAATCCGCCCCCGCAGTTTCCCATAGGCGATCACACTACAGACCGTGGACGCCAACACGGATACGACGAGCATCAGGTAGGTACCGGCGATCAATGCACCGGTCATCACGATCAGCACCGGCCAATAGGCACCGCTGCCTCCATCCATACTCGACCGGCCGAAGTCATTAAACACTTTGCCAAAGATGATCATCGGAATGACCAGAAACATCGATCCTATCAACAGACAGCCGCCCGCCCGCATCTTGCGCCAAACCTCGGAAATTCCCTGCGGCGGCAGGTCAAAATCCAATCCGGAATCCATTTCACGAAGTGACGCGTTGCTCGTATCCGGTCGCTCTTCAATATTCTTGCCAACGATCGACCCGGATTTTCCTTTCCGTCCCGAATTCAACATCTTCGACCAGTCGATCTCCTTTGGTCCAAAAGGGAACCGGATCCAATTCATGTCGAATCCCGCCTTCAACAGAATCAGGACGATGGCCACCGCCGGCGGCAACGCAAAGAAAACCAACGCCAGACCCCCAAGAGTCAGCGCCACGTGCATGATGAGCAGCTGGCGGTAGGGATAGATCATGGCCAACACTGGCAGCGTACGGGTGCTGCGGCGCCCCTGCAGATCCTCTTTCCAGAATCGCCAGGCGTGCGTGATGCTCATCGCGGCAAGTGCCAGCAGCAATTGCGGGTTCCATTCCAAGGCGAACATCGTGGACCAGTCCCGCAACGGCAGTTGCCTGACCAGCGCGGCCAACAGCATGGCGTGAATGACCATGAAGAAAGTGTAATGCCCGATGAAGATCGGGACGAAGAACGGCTTATAATTTGGTACACTCGGGGTGGCCCGCCCGTTCGCGTGAACCCATTCCTCCTCGGTTATCGGATAGTGCTGCAGCAGCCACGGATGGGCCGCGATGCAGTCGGCCTGCGTTCGATAGTCGGTCTTGGCCAGCACCATGCGCAGAACGTTGATGGCGCCAATGACCGCATTCTCACACCAGTAGAGGAGCAGAATCTGAAAGCCGCTCCAGCCGAACCAAAGAATGCCAGCCACCGGAATCACAGTCATGGCCGCGAGCTCAAGCGCAGAGGGCGGCGTCCATTTCGGGCAAGGCTTCATCGAAGCATCGCTACGGGTTTGACGGGATCATTCCGAGCTGGGCCAGCCACTTCAACGAGCCGTTCTGCCAGGCATCCCAGCTGGGGCCTTTGTAGCCGTTGAGTCCGTGGCCCCCATCAGGCAATTCCAGGTAAACGGCGGGAATTTTATTCACCTTCAACGCGGCATAGAATTGTTGGCTGTGCGCCAGCGGCACGGCCTTGTCATCTACGGCGTGCGCCAGATAGGCGGGCGGGGTGCGCGTGCTCACCTGCTTTTCGTTGGAGTAGAGTTTGATCAGTTCGGGTGAGGCGTTCTTGCCGAGGAGTCGATCCCGGGATCCGCCGTGGGTGCCGATTCCCATCGTGATCACCGGATAAATCAGGATCATGAAGTCAGGTCGGCAACTCTCGCGATCGACGGGATTCTTGGCCTTGGGATTTCCCCGATCGAAGTGCGTGCCCGCGGTGGCGGCCAGATGGCCCCCGGCGGAAAATCCGATGATGCCGATGCGATCGGGATTGAGCTCCCACTTCTCCGCGTTCGCGCGAGCAATACGGAGCGCGCGCTGGGCATCCAGCAAGGGGACTTGGGCGCGTCCTTTGGGCAAGCGGTACTCCAGAACAATTCCGGTGATGCCGTGACGATTCAGCCAGGCGGCGATCCCATGACCTTCCGCGCCGGTCACCAATCCTCCGTAGCCACCGCCCGGACAGATGATCACCGCCGCGCCGTTCGCCTTACTGGGGTGATGCACGGTGATCCAAGTATCTTCCTCGGCAAACTCTCCGTCACCGATCGGTGCCCGGTTCTTCCACAACCCGATTCGCTCCGGCTTGGAAGCCGCATTCAGACCAGGCAGGACAAGGACAGTCAGCAGAATAATGGATAGTCGCAGGACAGATTGCATGCGTGAGTGGTTCGCTTTGAATGCCGGGCCTGTCAACGCATTTGGGAAGCGGGTGCGAGAGCCGCGATTGTAAGTGGGTGGTTTATCGTTTGGAGGTATGAGCTTGCGAGTCCGGGGCGTTGTGCCAGCCAAAGGTGTTTGCTTTGTGGCTTTTGGCTGCGGTTGCTAAGTGGCAATTCACGAAATCCCAGTTACCCTCATCTTCAGTGCAAACACACACCTTCGGACTCGCAAGCTCATCCCTCCACAGGGCACGCGGCCACTCGCCTCAGCTACCGAAGGAGCGGGATTTACGGCAGCGGGACGGCAGCCGGCGGACGCGCCAACAGGAATACTCAGCCGGTCGTTTTGCCAGAACTCGCTGATTGGAGGGGAAAGCGGATGACAATCCGGGTTCCTTTTCCGACTTCGCTCTCGGCGCGGATCTCGCCCTGATGGAGCAGGATGATGTGCTTCACGATGGCGAGGCCGAGGCCGGTGCCGCCGGCTTTGCGGGCTCGCGCTTTGTCCACGCGATAGAAGCGTTCGAAGATGCGCTCGCAGGCGTCGGGCGGAATGCCGGGCCCGGTGTCCTGAACAAAAATCTCGATTGTCTCACCGCTTTCGCCAGCTTTGCGTTCTCCTTCGCCAATCACGATCCGGCCGGGTTCGGAGCCATACTTGATGGCGTTGTCGATGATGTTGACGAAGACTTGGTGCAGACGTTTTGCATCACCGTTGATCAGCGTGCGGGGAGACAGGTCTACCTGCACTTCACAGTGACGTTGGAGAAGTCTCCCTTCAAAATCCTGCACGACTCGCCGGACCAGCGCGGAGAGATCCACCGGTGCCAATTCCAAGGTCAGCTGTTCAGCATCCAGCTGTGAGAGATCCAACAGATCCTCGATCAGGAGGCTGAGGCGTTCAGCATTGCGATCGATGGCCCCGATCATTTTTCCGCGGATATCCGAATCGGACCAGGCGGCTTCGCTCTGGAGGGTTTCCGCGTAGCCCTTGATCACGGACAAAGGAGTACGCAATTCATGACTGACGTTCGCAACAAATTCCTGCCGGGTCCGTTCGAGACGACGGAGTCGGGTGAGATCATGGAAGACGAGAATCATTCCCGGTTGCCCCTGATTCTCCTCCAAGATGGTGCCATCCACCTGGAACACACGGTCCAGCACATCCAGGCTGATCAGCTCGGCTTCGCGCAGTTCCCCGTCGCGGCGGCAGCTCGCGACCATCTCATGCAACTCCGGATGCCGGATACTTTCCACCAAGCCGCGGCCCACCACCGGTCCCTGCAGGTCGAACAGGTGTGTGAGTGCCCGGTTCGCAAACTGCACGGTGTCATCTCCCTTCAACACGAGAACGCCGGCGATCATCGCGTCAAACAGCTTTTGCTGGTTCAGCAGCTCGGCGTTCGAGACCGAGTCTTCATTCGAAGGTTCCTCCTTGAGCGCGCGCCAGTAGCACTCCTGCCAGTAGCGACTTTGGCGATGAACCCACCCGAGCAGCACCAGCGTGCCGATCAGTGCCGCCCACAGGAGGTCGCTTACCATCGGGGCCTTTCAGCCAGTGATTCCAGGTGGAGAAACATGATTCTACAGACGGAACATCAGGAAGCGGCGAAACGATAGCCGACCCCGCGGACGGTCTCAATATACTGTTCGGCTTCCCCCAGCTTCTCGCGGAGGCGCCGCACGTGTGTATCCACGGTGCGGGTATCGATCATGGATTCGTAGTTCCAAACATCCTGGAGCAGCACTTCGCGAGATTGCACGCGACCCCGGCGCTCGGCGAGAACATGGAGCAGTTTGAATTCGGTCGCGGTGAGATCGATGGGCTTGCCCTTCCAGATTACCTGATGACCCGGGACATCCACGATCAGTTCGCCGACCTCAATCTGCTCGGCAACCGGTTTGGCGGCACCCCGACCGCGACTGAGGATGGCCTTGATGCGAAGGACAAGTTCGCGCGGGCTGAAGGGCTTGGTCACATAATCGTCCGCGCCCAGTTCGAAACCGAGGATCCGATCGACTTCGGTGGCTTTGGCCGTGAGCATGATGATCGGGATGGTCGAGGTGGCGGGGTCTCGGCGGAGCAACTTGCAGACTTCCAAGCCCTCCATCTCCGGCAACATCCAGTCCAGCAGAATGAGATCGGGCAGCGTTTGACGCGCCTTGGTGAGGGCCTGATTTCCGTCCTCAGCAAATTCCACCCGGTAGCCGGCCTGCTTCAACGTGAAGTCCAGCAGATCCAGCACATCCGGCTCATCGTCCACTGCAAGTATAGTCGTGCTCATAGGCGGTCAGGCAGAAGCGGGCGCGGCGGCAGTGTGTCGAATGTCGCGACCTTCGTAAAGGTAGACCACCTCTTCCGCGATATTGGTCGCATGGTCGGCGATCCGCTCAATCGACTTCGAGACGGTCATGAGATTGAGACAACGGCTGATGTGGGCCGGATTTCCGATCATGTCGTCTGCCAGCTCGCGATGGAGCTGCTTGTTCAAGGCATCCACCTCCTTATCCGCGGGAATGACCGCCCGGGCCTTCTCCACGTCATGGTGAACAAATGAGTCGAGCGCGGCATTGAGCATGTCGAGAGCCTTTTCCGCCATGCTGGGAATGTCAGTGGCGGGTTTGAGTTCAGGTTCCGCGTTCAGTTCGAGGGTACGCCGCGCAATGGTGGTGGCTTCATCGCCCACGCGTTCGAGATCATGCCCGCCTTTCATCGCGACAGTGATGAGCCGGAGATCCGAAGCCAGCGGCGCCTTCGACAGCAGGCGGATTGCCCGCTCGTCGATTTCCATTTCCAAACGGTCGATATCTTCGTCCATCTGTATGGCTTCCTCAGCGAGGGCATCGTCCCGCGAGACGAGTGCCTTGACCGCCTTGTTGACGGAAACCTCGGCCTGGCCGCCCATCCGCAACAATGTTTCCTTAAGTTCGTTGAGTTCCTGTTGAAAATGATTCTGCATGATGTTTATCCGAAGCGGCCGGTGACGTAGTCCTCTGTGCGTTTCTTGGCGGGGTTCGTGAAGATGGTGTTGGTGTCACTGTACTCGACCAGTTCCCCCATGAAGAAGAAGGCGGTCTTGTCCGAAATCCGGGCGGCCTGCTGCATGTTGTGCGTGACGATCACGATTGTGAAATCCTTCTTCAGTTCCTGAATCAGATCCTCGATGCGTGCGGAGGCGATGGGATCCAACGCCGACGCCGGTTCGTCCATGAGCAGGATCGACGGCTCGATGGCAATGGCGCGGGCGATGCAGAGGCGCTGCTGTTGCCCGCCAGACAAGCCGAGGGCATTGCCGTTCAGGCGATCCTTGACCTCATCCCAAAGAGCGGCCTGGCGCAGGCTCTTTTCGATAATCCCATCCAGGGTGGAGCGTGACTTGATACCGTGGAGGCGAAGGCCGAACGCAATATTTTCGTAGATTGATTTGGGAAACGGGTTCGACTTCTGGAACACCATGCCGACCCGCTTGCGCAGTTCGATCACATCCACAGCCTGGTCGTAAATGCTATGGCCACCGATCCGGACCGATCCATCAATGCGCACGTCATCGATCAGGTCATTCATCCGATTGAAGCAACGGAGCAGGCTGGACTTACCGCAGCCGGAAGGACCAATAAACGCAGTGACTTCGTTTTCGTTCATCCGAATGTTGATCTCCCTGAGTGCCTGGCTGAGTCCATAGTACAGATCGAGATCACGCACCTCAATGAAGGGTGCCACGGACTTGCCTGACTTCGTGGGCGCGGCCGGCTCCAGTGAGGGAGCAGAGGTATCCGCGGTGGTCAGAGAGATTTTTGGGCTGGCAGTTTCCGTCGACATTTCGATAGCGAGAATCAGTTCATGGCGCGCATCTGGCGCCGCACTTTTGCCCGGACCAGAATGGCCACGAAGTTCAGCGCAAAGGTCAGGATCAACAACACCAACACCGTTGCATAAAGAATCGGACGCGTCTGGTCGATGTTAGGAGATTGGGTGGACAGGATGAAAACATGATATCCGAGATCCATGAACTGGTCGGACAATGAGTGCGGCAGGCTCGCCATGTAGTAGGCCGCGCCGGTGAACAGGATCGGGGCGACCTCGCCGGCCGCGCGACTGACCGCCAAGATTCCGCCTGTCAGGATCCCGGGCAAGGCCTGCGGCAGCACAACCTTGACGATGGTCTGCAGCTTGGTGGCACCGAGTGCCAGACAAGATTCGCGCAACCCGGGGGCAATGGCTTTCAGTGATTCTTCCGTGGCAACGATCACCACCGGGAGAGTCATCACCGCCAAGGTCATCGAAGCCCAGAGCAGCGCGGGTTTTCCCCAGACCGGATTCTCCATATCCGGGGACATGGTCCCGTCCATGTGACCCCCAATAAAGCTGATGAAAAATCCGAGGCCGAACAGACCGAAGACGATTGAGGGGACACCAGCCAGATTGTTGACCGCGCCCCGGATAATCCGCGTCAGGAGCGAGGTGTTCCGGGCATATTCGGTAAGATACACCGCAGTGATCACGCCAATGGGAATCACGAAAATACTCATCAAGATGACGCGAGCGGACGTCCCCACAATCATCGGCATGACGCCGGCCGTATTGATGTTGAACATGTCCTGCTCGGTGCCGGCGGTCACAAAGCGCCAGCTCAAACCTTCCCAACCCAGCAGCGTGATGTTGCCGAGGATCACGGCAAGGATTGCGAGAATCAGCAGCGTCGCCAGGCCGGTGACGCCTGAAAAGAAGAAGGAGATCCAATCACGCCGACCGGTCTCAAAGCTCTGGATCTCGGAAGATTGAGAACTCATACCTTGCCCTCCAACCTGCCTTTGAGACGGTGGATCACCAGGTCGGCAACGAGATTGATCAGAAAGGTCACGGCAAAAAGCAGTGTGCCCAGCATAAAAAGAATGCGGTAGTGATGCCCGCCAAAGACCGCCTCGGCCAACTCGGCAGCAATGGTCGCAGTAATCGTCCGGGTGGAATCGAAGACATCCCAGCCCATGATGCTCGCATTGCCACTGGCCATCAGAACGATCATCGTTTCGCCGATCGCGCGGCCAAACCCCAGGACCATGGCGGCAAACACTCCGGGAAGTGCCGCGGGCAAAACCACCTGCCAGGCAGCCTGCCATTTGCTGGAACCCAGGGCCAGTGCGGCCTGGGTGTAACTGCGCGGGACACTGGTCAAAGCGTCCTCGGCGATCGAGAAAACCACCGGAATGATCGCCAATCCCAAGGCGATGCCGGCAACGAAAGCGTTCAGGCGCGATTGGTATCCGAAAGCCTTCTGCAAAAACGTCGCCATGACGATCAGCGCAAAGAAGCCGAGAACGACGGAGGGAATTCCCGCCAACATTTCAATCGCAGGCTTCAACCATTCACGGTGTTTCACGCTTGCGAGTTGGGAGACGTAGATGGCGGCGAAAAGTGAAAGAGGCCCGGCAAAAAGCATGGCAACCAAGGTCGCCTTGAGACTGCCGATGAGCAGAGGAATGATGTTGTATTTGTGAATCTCTGACACGGGCTGCCAGATGTACTCCGGCTTGTCATAGTTGGACCACTGATGCGGCTTGGTCATCATTTTCCAATCCGTGGTATTCACCTTGGAATCCTTGTCCTCTGGAGCCTCAGCCGCCGCCTCGACCTTGATCTCCATCATGAGCTTCAGGGTCTCGTCAGCCATGTCGGCAAACTCTTCCCCGGTCAGGTCAAGGTAGTGCCGCAACTGCGGTTTGGTGAGTGTTCCCATGTCCTCCGGAGCAATGACTTTCTGCTCCACCGAACTGTCCATCTGACCGAGAAAAATAGGGAGCGATTCGCGGAGGACAAACGCGAAGATAAGAAACACCAGAACGATGGCAGACAGGGAAACCAGAAAGATCGCCTTCTCGGCGAGCCATTCGCCGGGCGCTTTGCGGTGGCCGCGCTGGATGCCTTTCCAGTCAGCCGTTTTACCTGATGATTTGCCGTCCGTCGACATGGCGGGCAGTTGTAGGGAGCGTGGGCCGTAATGCCAACCCACAATTGGGTGACCTCCCGCCCACGGGAGATTCAGTGTTTTGGGCCGGATGATCCCGGCGGATTAACCTACTTCTGGAGCTTCGCCGGAAGCGGAAAGTAACCCACGTTCTTGACGATTTTCTGACCATCCGCACTGCGAATCCAGTTGAGGTAGGTGGCAACCTCACCCTTGTCCAGGGCCGGATTCACATAGATGTAGAGATAGCGCCAGATCGGGTAAGAGCCGTTGAGAACGTTTGCTTCCGTCGGTTCAACTGCCGGCGCACCCGCGCCTTTTGAGATATTCAGCGCCCGGGCACCGCCACCATAAGCCGCGCCGCCGTACCCGATTCCGTTCAGATCTTTACCCACCGCCTGCAGCACCGCGGCGGTGCCGGGCATCGTCTGCGCTCGGGCGGCGTAATCCGCGCCTTCCAGCACTGACTTCTTGAAGAACTCATAAGTACCCGAGCTGTTCTCGCGGCTGTAGAGAACGATAGGTGCGTCTTTGCCGCCGAGCTGTTTCCAGTTCGTTATCTTGCCGGTGAAGATGCCTTTCAACTGCGCGGTGTTCAGCGCTTTGACCGGGTTTTTCTCATTGACGTAGACCGAGAGCCCATCAAGCGCGACCTTGTATTCCGTCGGACGCTTGCGGAAGGCTTTGATACAGGCGAGCACTTCCTTGGATTTGATCGGGCGCGAGGCGTTGCACAGATCGGTGGTGCGATTCTGCAGCGCAGCGAAGCCGGTACCCGAACCACCACCCGTCACCTGAATCTTGGTGCCCGGATGCTTACCCATGTATACCTCGGCCCATTTCTGCGCCAGGATCACCAACGTATCCGAACCCTTGGCGGTGATGCTTCCGGCCCGAGTTGAAGCCGGGGCCATTGCCAGTAATATTGCGACCGCGGTGAGTGCGAACGCCTGTTTGATCATCTTGTATTTCATCGTCGGTTGCCTTTCAGCGCCGAAAGATTGGTGTGATCCTGTCACGGCTTTATGGCGGGAATGTTACAGTTCGGTTACGAACGAATCTATCCCGGCGAGGTCGTGGTGCTCCGACGGGTGGTTTGCAATTCTCAGAGTTGTATCGTGCTGGCATCCCTTCGGGATGCACATTTTTTCTCCAATTGAACCGGTGGTGTCACTCGTTCCTCGCTCAACCACCGGCTAATCGCTCTCAAAGCCTCCGGCTTAGGTTTGAAGTGTCTCTAGCTCGGTACATCCTCCCCAGTTTCAAGCCCATACCTGTGGATAACATTTGAAGCTCCGGCCTCTCTTTTCATTTCCGGCTCGTCGTAGACTGCGAGAGGTGCGGGCGAGAATAGCTCGCCTGTAACGAATTTGTAACAATCCCGACATATTGCTGTGACCTGTCCCGGGCACGGTAGCTCCCGTCCACTGCGGTCTTTGGGCCGAAGTGGAAAACACACGATGAAATTGAAACCATCTCTCATCCAACGGTTGGGTGCCCTTGCGATAGCGTCAGCTCTTTTGGCGCAGGCGAGCGTGACCCATGCAAGCGATCCGCTGTTGCAACTCCTCGAGGTCTTACGATCCCGCGGGAATATCACTGAAACAGAGTATAAAGAACTTCGGGAATCTGCGGAAACGCAGGAAACCACCCAGTTCAAGTCGCTTGAACAGCGTCTTCTCGAAGAGTCTGGCAAGGTCGAGCAGCTCAACGACGAAGTCACTTCGCAAAAGGCGATGACACAGAAGCTGTCCGAAAGCTTTGGCGCCGCAGTCGGCGAATCCGTGGACAAGAAGCTGGATCGCAAGTGGTTCAGCAACATCAAGTTCTCCGGTTACACACAGTTCCGTTGGACCGGTTTGCTGGACAATGACGGCGAGACGCTGGACGTTCCAAATGACGGTTCCGCAAGGAATCAGGAGAGCTTCCGGGTACGTCGCGGGCGGCTCAAGTTATCCGGTGACGTGACGGACCGCTTGTATCTCTACGCCCAGATGGATCTCGCCTCCGGTGTTGGCCGGAACGACTCCCTGGCCATCCAGGCGCGCGATCTCTATGGCGACATCGCATTGACGCCGAACAAGGAATATCGCCTTCGCTTTGGTCAGTCGAAAATCCCTTATGGCTGGGTAAACATGCAATCCAGTCAGAACCGTGCACCACTTGAACGTGCGGACGGTATCAACAGTGCTGCGGAGAACGAACGTGATGTGGGCGCATTCCTGATGTGGGCCACGCCCGAAGTCCGCGCCCGCTTCAAGGAACTGAAGAAGCTTGGCCTCAAAGGTTCCGGGGATTACGGCGCGGCCGCAATTGGTGTTTACAACGGTCAAGGTCCCAACCGTCATGACACGAGCGGTGGTATCCACGCGCTTGCTCGCCTCACGCATCCGTTCAAACTTGACAACGGTCAGTTCATTGAGACCGCCATCCAAGGCTATCACGGTCAGTTCCGCGTCACTACGGCAGACACGACCGGCGCGGGCACAGCTCCCACCTCTCCGTCAGATGGGGTCATCGACCAACGTGTGGGACTCAGTCTCATCTACTATCCGCAACCCCTTGGATTCGAAGCGGAATGGAACATCGGTCGCGGTCCGAAGCTCACCCCCGACGCGAGCGCGATCAACTCCAGCTTCCTGCACGGTGGTTATCTGATGACCTATTACAAGTGGAACAATGACAGCGTCGGCCGTCTGTTTCCGTTTGCCCGTTGGAACTATTACGACGGTGGTCGCAAGTTCGGCGTCAACGCACCCGACGAAACCGTGAACGAACTCGACTTCGGTTTCGAGTGGTCGCCTTGGCCCTTCATGGAGTTGGTGGTCCAATACACCCGAACATTGGAACGGAGCAACACCCGCGTGTTCCCTTACAACTCCACGAGCAATGCCGACCGGGTCGGCTTTCAGCTGCAGATCAACTACTGATTTTCTGACAGTTCCCAGAAACTCCTGCTAACGACCGGTTCCACCTAGCGATGGAACCGGTTTTTTCTTAGCCGTATCGATGCTTTTGAACCACGAATGCAGAGCTCAGTGTGATTTCTTCGTTCCGAAAAGTTGCTTCCGGGCGACCTCCGCAATTCGCGCGACTGCCGGATGCTTGAATTTTCGCTCCACCGTAATGGCGTAAAAACTCTCCCGAACAGCTTCGGTTGATCCCAGCGCCTTGACCCCGAGTTCACGGCAGATCTCTTTCGCAATCACCGTTGGTGCCGCGAATACCCCCGCGCCATCCCGACCGAACACCTTCATCAGGGCGCTGTCCTCGAATTCTGCAAAAACGCGCGGGCGGATCCCGACCGTATCAAACCAACGTTCCAGCGATCGCCGGGTGAGTGAACTGTCACTCAGCGCGAGGAAACGCGCACCATCCAGTTTTTCGGGGAACCGGCCGGTCAATTTCTTCGCCATCTCAGCGGTGGCAAAAAAGGTCACCCCACAGTCACCCAGAAAGTGATTGAAGGCCTTTACTTTGACGTTCCCGGCAATCGGGGAGTCGGTGAGAACGAGATCAAGACGTTGAATGGACAGCTCGGCCAACAGGCGATCTGTGTGATCTTCCTCGCAGATCAGATGGACATTGCTGTCGGCGTCCACGATGGGCTGCAAGATGCGGTGAGAGATGAGCTTGGGAATCACTGAGGAGATTCCGACCCGCAGGCGCCGGGGACGCACCGAGGCGACACCGTGCATATTTTCAAGAAACTCATGCCCAAGCGAGAATATCTCATCCGCGTAATCGAAGGCCATCTGGCCAGCTTCCGTGAGTTCAAGACTCCGTGAAACCCGCTTGAACAGAGGTTCCCCGAGCTGTTCCTCAAGCTGCTTGATCTGTTTCGAAACCGTCGGCTGGGTAAGGTGAAGCACCTTGCACGCGTTGGTGATTCCGCCTTCGCGAACGACCGTCCAGAAATACTGGAGATGATGATAATTGAACCATTTCATTTACCCCTGGAACCATAGAGATAGTCTATACATTAGCCAAATCAATAACTATTCCTCATATTTTTAATGCATAGATTTATTCTATGCATATTCAGCATTAATAACCATTAGACGAATGTGAGTTTCAGGTAACCCTTTGCTCAGATATGAAATCCGCATCCTACGACAGCCTTTTGACCGGGAGCACATCGTTCAAGAACCGCGTGTTCAGCGCCGACCGTCCGCGCTTCGAATCACTCGCCAAGGGGCAGAGCCCCAAGGTCACTTTTCTGACCTGTTCGGACTCTCGCATCGATCCCTGTGCCCTGACCGGCGCGCAAGCTGGCGACCTCTTTGTCATCCGCAATGCCGGTAACATTGTGCCGGAGCAACCCGGTGGAACGAGCGGCGAATTGGCAACCCTGGAATTCGCGGTGCGGGCGCTGAATACCGAGCACATCGTGGTTTGTGGACACACCGATTGCGGCGCAATGAAGGGCCTGCTGGCGCCCGACCAGTGTGCGCATTTGCCGCATGTTTCCAGCTGGGTTCGTCAGGCCCAGGGAGCACTCGTGGCGTTGGATGGCGCGGACGCGGATCCGAAACGACGACTGGAACGGGTCATTCAGGCCAATGTCCGCCTGCAGTTGGAGAACATGCGGAAGCTCGATTTTATCCAGGACGCGGAGGCGGCTGGCAAATTGCAACTCCATGGTTGGCTCTACGACATCGGTGTCGGCGAGGTAGTCGTGCTGGAAGAGTCGAGTAACCCGGAAATTCGGCGCGCTGCCTGAGCGACCCAGCTATCCCAATCACAACAGAGCTAATATGAACACTCCTGTAAATAACAAGACTGACTGGCGCAAGGAATTGATGGCGTCAGTGGTGGTCTTCCTCGTCGCCCTGCCACTTTGCATGGGGATCGCCATCGCTTCGGGCGTACCGCCTGCGCTGGGCCTCATCAGCGGGATCATTGGCGGACTGCTCGTCGGCACGATCGGGGGGGCACCATTGCAGGTGAGCGGACCGGCTGCGGGTCTGGCGGTATTGGTCTGGCAATATGTCGAAAGGTTCGGGCTACCGGCCCTGGGTTGGGTGGTTCTGGGTGCGGGTATCATTCAGATGATTTCCGGTCTGGCAAAGTTGGGGCGTTGCTTCCGGGCCGTGTCACCAGCGGTGGTTCAAGGAATGCTTGCAGGGATCGGCGTGTTGATCTTCGCCAGCCAGTTTCACGTGATGGTGGATGACAAGCCCCGGTCAAGCGGGATTGAAAACCTGCTCACCATCCCGGTCGCCATTCAGAAAGGACTGCTGCCGATCGATGGTTCGGTCCACCATCTGGCTGCCATTGTCGGCGTTCTCGCCATCGCCTCCATTGTGCTGTGGACCCGATTCCGGCCACAGAAATTGAAAGCCATACCGGGCCCCTTAGTGGCAATCGTGGCGGTCACCGCCCTGGCTGGGTTCCTGCAACTTCCGATTCAATACGTGGAACTGCCCGCCAATCTTTTCACCGGACTCAATACGCCACAGTTCGGCGATGGCAGCATGTTCGTGACCCCCGCCTTTTGGGGGGCAGTGATCGGCTTTGCCATAATTGCGAGCGCTGAGACACTCCTCTGCGCCACCGCAGTGGACCGCATGCACGATGGTGTGCGCACCAACTACGACCGGGAACTCTTTGCCCAAGGGCTCGGAAACGCCTGCTGCGGTCTGCTCGGCGCGCTGCCGATGACCGGAGTCATTGTGCGCAGTTCCGCCAATGTGGAAGCGGGTGCGAAGACACGATTTTCGGCCATCTTCCATGGTGTCTGGCTACTGCTCTTCGTCGGGGTTCTGCCTTTCGTGCTGAGCTGGATTCCCACATCCGCCCTGGCGGCAATTCTCGTGTATACCGGCTACAAACTGGTGAATCCCGAGGCGATGAAGAAGCTCTGGAAAGCGGGCCGACCGGAGTTCGCAGTCTATCTTGTGACCGTAATTGCGATCGTAGGTACGGATCTGCTGACCGGAGTATTGATCGGATTCGGCCTGGCCTTGGCCAAACTGCTCTACACATTCCTGCATCTGGACATCCGGAAGCGGGAGTCGGAGGACGGAGCCATGTTTGATATCGCGCTGAAAGGGGCGGCCACCTTTGTGCAACTCCCTCGTATCGCAGAGGAGCTCGATGCAATCCCAGACGAAAAAATGGTTCGCTTTCACGTTGGCTCACTGGCCTACGCTGATCATTCGATCATGGAGTTGGTTGGCGACTGGCGACTGCGGCGAAGCGGCGAAGTGCACATCGAGTGGGATGAACTCAAGGCTGGCAATCGACTTGTATTGCCCGAGCCCCACACCTTTGCCCGACCTGACACAGCCAGGATGGCAGTCTCCCTGAAATCTGACTCAAATCCTGAACCCGCCTGACTCAACCACGATAAAGCTATGAACACACTCAGCCCTTTTAGCCCCTCCCGCATCATTGCTCGATTGCGCTCAGCGCTCGGAATAGGGGGGCAACCCGTGAACGAATCCCGGGGGCAGGAGAATCCAACCCGCGCCGGTCAGCCAGGTAGTGAATCCAAACCCGAGAAACCGGAACGGGTCCACATCCCCGAATTGTGGAGCCACCCTGATCGGGGGTCGTGGTAATCTTGGCACCAACCGGGGGATCGCCGTTGACGGTGCATCTTTGCTACCGCCTGCTCGGCATTCCGCCAGCAGGAACTCGGCCCCAGTTCGATCCAACGCGATCGCAATCCAGGCCCGGGTCAGACTCCGCCCACACCCCGGCATAAGATCCCTTCTTCCCGCAATTTCGTCAGCAGTTCACAAACATTCAGACCCCGAAGAAACTGTTATGCAGCATCGGAATTTCCACGCCGACTACACTCACATCATCGGACGTTTGGACGCGATCATCCGCGAACAGGCCGGTGATCTGATTCATTCCCACATTGAGCAGATCCGCGGCTTGGCCCGGGCGAGTCGGCATCACGGGGATCGGGCCAGCCTCGCCGCCAAACGCGCCTTGCTCGACAACATTGACGAGCCGACCGCGTACCGAATCGCGCATGCCTTCAGCCTCTACTTCCAACTCGTAAACCTCTGCGAGGAACGGGAACGCATGCGGCGGCTACAGGCCTCGTCCGAGCCTTCGATGTCATTTCGCTGGCTGTTCCGCGCGCTGAAAGACGCCCGGGTCCCGGCGAAGCGAGTCGCAGCCATTCTGGAGCAACTCGAAGTCGAACCGGTGCTCACCGCCCATCCCACCGAAACCAAGCGTCGCAGCGTGTTGACGCACCTTCGCCGACTGGAGCAAGAGTGGGACGAACCGGACACCGTGCTCGAAACACTTTGGCACACCGAAGAGATCCGGCAGGCACGCATGACTCCGCTTAACGAGGCGGAAAACGTGCACTACTTTTTCACGGAAACGATCTTTGAAGCAGCGGCCCGTTTTGAGACCGAATTCACTCGCTTGCTGGAGGAGACCTATCCCGACGTTGAGGCTCCGGCGGCGTTCCTAAAATTCGCCTCCTGGGTCGGTGGGGACCGCGATGGCAATCCATTCGTGACGCCTGAAATCAGTGCTGAAGTGATGCGGCGCCAAGCCACGGTGATCCGCGAGCACTATCAGTCCGAATGCCAAGCTTTGGCGCTGGAGCTAACCCACGCCGCCCCGTTAAGGCCGCTCACCGAAAAATGTGAGACGGGCTCGTTCCAGCCATTTGAGAAGCACCGATTCGAGTTTTCCGACTTGGCCACCACGATTACACAGGAGGAGATCACACCTGATCAGCTCGTTCTCCGCCTGGTGAAGATCCAGAAACACCTGCTCGGGATCGGGGCCACCCGGGCCGCCAAGGGACGGTTGGATCGATTGATTCGCAAGGTGAAGACCTTTGGGTTCCACATGGCGCATCTCGATTTCCGCGACAACAGTGCCAAACTCGATACCGCGCCGGACGAATTGGAAGCTGAGTTCCGGGCCATCCGCAAGCTGCAGGAAGATCACGGGGTGGTCGCTGCCCATCGATTCATCCTCAGCATGACCCGCAGCGCGGACGATATTCTCCGACTGCAACGCGTGGCTTACCAGGCGTCCTGTCGGAACGTGGATTTTGTGCCGCTCTTCGAAACCATTGATGATCTGAAGAATGCCCCGGAAATACTCCAGAACCTGTGGGCGGACCCTTCCTATCGTAAACACCTCCGCCGCCGGGGCGACATCCAGGAAGTGATGGTCGGCTATTCGGATTCCAACAAGGACGGCGGATACATGGCTGCCAACTGGTATCTGTATGAGGCCCAGCGGGAAATCACGCGGGTTGCTGAACAGGAAGGAATCCAACTCCGCCTCTTCCACGGCAAGGGCGGGTCCATCGATCGCGGTGGCGGATCAAGTCATCGCGCCCTCCGTGCGCAGCCGCATGCCGTTGCCTCCGGTCGGATACGAATCACGGAGCAGGGGGAAATCATCTCGCTCAAATACTCACACCCGACCATAGCGGAAAGAAACTTTGAGCAGCTGACCTCCGCGGTGATTGCCACTCAGTGCCTGCCAACTTCCGGCGGCTCCAAATCGGCCCTACGTGGCTGGGAACGGATTATGCTCAGCCTCGCCGAGAGCAGCCAGAAGTCCTACCGCGAACTGGTTTACGACACCCCCGAGTTCCTGGATTACTTCCAACAGGCGACACCGATCGATCTGATCGAGCACCTGCGGATTGGCTCCCGCCCGGCACGTCGTTCATCCGGCGCCACCATCCACGAATTGCGCGCGATTCCCTGGGTCTTCGCCTGGACCCAATCTCGACATCTGATCTCCGCCTGGTACGGGATCGGCACCGCCATCGATTCGCACATCAGTGGCGATCCGGCGGCGCTGGAAAAACTCGTGGAGATGTACGACCGCTGGCCCTATTTCACTCAACTCATCGACAACGCCGAAATCTCTCTGGCCAAAACGGATCTCGGTATCGCGAGAAACTACGCCGAACTCGTCGAATCCGAAGAAGTCCGCGACAAGGTGTTCGGCATGATCGAGGCGGAGTATGAACGCAGTGTGTCGGCGGTGCTCGCCATAACGGGGCACGCATCCCTCTTGGCCGGACAACCCGTCCTCGCGGAATCGCTGCATCGGCGCAATCCGCACGTCGATCCGCTCCATTTTCTCCAGATCCGGTTTCTCGAAGAGTGGCGCGAGCGCGCTCCGCGAAAGCAGACCGAAACCCTCCGACGCCTGCTGGCATTGACGGTAAATGGAATCTCGTTTGGGATGAAGAGTACCGGGTGAAGGTTGATTCCTGATGAAGCACACCCAACCCAGCCGGGTCTTTGCCCAGGCGATCGAGCTGCTCGCCATCGAGCGGGGAGATATCCTCGCGCTCACGGCATACAGCGCGATCGTGGGCCTGCTCTACCTCGTGTTGCCGTTGGCAGCACAGGCACTTTTTGCCAACGTGGCGTTCGGAACCCTAATGCAGCCGGTGGTTGCCCTCGCCATCATCGTGTTTGCCGTTCTGACATTCTCAGGAGTCATCCGACTGTTGGAACAGGTGGTCGTGGAGAAAATGCAGCGACGCTACTTTGCCCGCCTGACCCAGGCGCTGGCGGCGTCACTGAATCAAAAAGAGACAGCGGCAACCGACCGCGCCGAGGCCGTCGATCGGGCCAATCGCTTCTTCGAAATCGTCAACATTCAGAAGACGATCTCGAACCTGTTTCTGGACGGACTCAACCTGGCCCTGCAGATGGTATTTGGAATGGCTCTCCTGGCGGTCTATCACCCGCTTCTGCTCGCCTTTGATCTAGGCCTGATTCTGGGCCTTCTGCTGATCATCTTCCTCCTGGGAAGTCGGGCATTGGCAACCTCGGTGGATGAATCGCGGGCCAAACTGGAGGTCGGCAACTGGTTGCACGCGTTGGCAGCGGACTCGCAGGAACCTCGGGCCGACGAGGAGCGGGCGAACGCGACTTTGCATGCCGACCGTCTCGCCTGTGAATACCTGGACCAGCGCAAACGACATTTCCGATTCCTCTTTGCCCAAATCTCCGGGTTCATTCTCTTGCAGATCATTGCCAATGCCAGTGTTCTGGCCATCGGGGGATGGCTTGTCATCATTGGTCAACTCACGTTGGGTCAACTCGTGGCTGCGGAAATCGTCGTCAGTTCACTCGCTGCCGGCGTGGGAAAGCTGGGCAAATATCTGGAGAATTTCTACGACCTCGCGGCCTCGACTGACAAGCTGGCCCATGTGCTGCTGAACCCTAACGAGGAGGTGTCCATATGAACTCGCTGCCGGACATACTCCTCGCTCCCGTCGTCCTGAATTCGGAGGCGCTGAAGAAGAACCCTCCGGTTCGAAACATACGTCTCATGCTGGCGTTGCTACTGATTTGCGCGGGGAGCCTGGCAGTCGCTCTGGTGAAACTCCCGTGGCAGCAGACCGCCTCTGGCCATGGCCAGGTCGTTGCCTTTTCGCAAAATGAACGCATCCAGAATCTTGATGCTCCGCTGAGTGGCCGAATCAACCGCTGGTTTGTCCAAGAAGGTGACATGGTGACGGAGGGTGATCCAATTGCTGAGATTCTGGATATTGCCCCGGACATTCTTGCCCGTCTGAAGCAGGAGCAGGACGCCGTCAAAAAACGATTGGCAGCTGCGAAACTCTCAGAAGAAACCGCCCGCCGGAACGTGGAACGCCAGGAGAAGGCGGTCGCGAAAGGACTCTCGGCCCCGCGAGAATTTGAGAAGGCACGTCTGGAATGGGCCAAGCACCTCAGTGATGAAGCCAAGGCGGCGGAAGATCTCGCCAAGGTGGAGGTGCGTCTTTCCCGCCAAGGCGCCCAGCTGGTTACCGCCCCGTCGACTGCCCGTGTGCAGCGACGAATGGCAGGCGAAGGCGGCGTCCTCGTATCGGCGGGATCAACCCTGGCGGTGATGAGGTTCGGATCCAGTTTGAAGGCTGGCCGGCCATCCAGGTCAGTGGCTGGCCTTCCGTGGCGGTGGGAACTTTTCCAGGTCAGGTGAAGATTGTAGATACGGCCGACAGTGACGACGGCGGCTTCCGGGTCATCGTCACTCCCCGCCAACGCTCAGACTGGCCCGCAGGACACTATCTCCGGCAAGGCACCCGGGCCCAAGGGTGGGTATTGTTGAACGAAGTCAGCCTGGGATTTGAATTATGGCGTCGCTTCAACGGATTTCCACCCAGCCTTCCCGCGCAACCAGCCAAGGCCTCGGAGGGAGGGAAGTGAACAGATGGATCACTTCTTCGTTGCTGTGGATGGTGGCATTGATGAGCCCGGTTTGTGGTGAAGCCTCGGACCCGTTATCTCTGACCAGCCTGCTTCGGTCAGTCGATCATCACCACCCTTCGATCATCGCGGCGATGCGAGAGCAGGAGGCGGTCGAGGGCGCTGCGCTGTCAGCCGAGGGTGCCTTTGATCTCCGGCTCAAATTCAACAGCCGCAACGATCCGCTCGGCTTCTACGAAACTAGGGTGTTGGAAGCATTGATCGAACAGCCCACGCGCTATCTGGGCACCAAAGTATATGGTGGCTGGCGGCGCGGGGATGGCCTCTTCCCCCTGCAGGAGGAGAAGCTGGAAACCCAGTTCGGTGGTGAAATCTTGTTCGGCGTGTCCGCTCCACTGTTGCGGGATCGCAACATCGACGCCGCGCGGGCTGGACTCCAGCAGGCTGGAATGGCAGTCGAGGCCGCACAGGCGCGCTTCGAATTGGTGCGACTCTCGCTGCAACAGTCCGCGACAGAAAAGTTGTTGAAGTTGCTGGCAGCCCTGGAAAACGAACGGGTCCATCGCAAGGTGGAGCCGGTTTTTTGTTGGGTGAACCTACGTTGAACCACCACGGACACGAATCAGGTCAACAATGTCCGGTACAGGCGACAATGCGGCGGCGAGCGTGAGCG
>JBLFYM010000073.1:0-31750 GCA_047608975.1 Limisphaerales bacterium
TGGCGAGCGACGCGGCGTCCCCACTGTTCACATCGATGACCCGCAGTTCGCGTGACTGACGCCCCGACATGCCACCACCACCGCCGACAATGGCGCTCTCGCTGTCGAGCCGGTTGATGATGGTCTCGGCGTCCTTGATGTCGGCGCGCGGTCCGGAAACAACCACGCTGTTGGAACGCTCGTCCGCCGAAATGGTGACCCGGGGTTGAACGCGGCCGCGATAGTCATAGGTGGTCATGGCGCGTTCGATGATCCCCGCGATGTTAACCGCCTCCGTGTTGTGCAGCATGAAGATCTGCGAATTGCTGGCGGTACCGGGTGATTTGTCGAGACGTTCGATGATGCTGGTGAAGATCACGATCTCATCGCGCGGTCCCGAAATGATCAGCCGGCGTCCGACGGTATCCGCGACGACCTTGGTCTGCGCCTCGTAGTCGGAGCCGTGTTGGTCGCGCAACATCTCTGCAGCCAGCGTGGTGACCATCGTTGCGGCCTCCGTTGGATCGGCCTTGTCCAGATCAATGACCTTCATCTCGCGCGGCTCCATGCGTTCACCGCGGGAATCCAGTTGCTCGATCAGGGTCATGGCGTCCCCAATCGCGTTGGTGTTGCCGGTGAGAACCAGGCTGTTGCTGCGTTCGTCAATCAGTACCTTCAGCCGCTGATCCTGATCGTTGATGCTCTGGTCGATGAGTGAGGAAATATTGGCGGCGTCGGCGGCATTCAGACGGACGACACGGGTTTCCTCGGGGAGCCTGCGCATTCCTTCAGGGTCGAGCTGGCGAATGATATTTTCGACACGGGTGATCTCCTTTTCCGAGCCGCTCACCATGAGGCGGTTCGTCTTCTCCTCAGCCAGCAGGGTGGCGGGTCCGCCTTCGGGCTCGGCCGCGCCCTTGACCTGTTCCTGATAGAGCTGCGTGACCAGCGGCAACAGGGTCTCAGCTTCGCGGCCAAAAAGCTCGATGGCGCGAAAGCCACGCTCCGTCATCGCGGTGGGCGCAACGTCGAGCTGGGTCACCCACTGCTGGATGCGATCGAGATCCGTCTTCGTGGCAAGGGCAATGATCTGCCGGCCGGAGGGGTCGGGGTAAAGTTTGGGTGCGAGTGCAGGACCCGTGCTTGCGTCGGTGAGCAGGTCGGAAACCAAATCGATCATCTCCGCCGGGGTTTTTAGCCGGACCGAAATCATCTTCATCTCGCGCTTCTCCGGTGGGGTTGGTTGCCGAAGTTGCTCGACGATCTTTTCGATGCGAGCCAGGTGCTCTTCGGTCGCGGTGACGATCAGGCGTCCGCTGCCGGGTTCGGCCAGGATCTTGGCCTTGGGAAGCTTGGCCTCGTCGCTGCCATCGATCTCCCCGTCGAAGACCTGCTGGACAAGCGGAAGCAGGCGGGCCACCTCGGATTCGCTGCCGACATCGACGAAACGGGTCTGCATCGGTGGCATGGGCTCGCGACCGTTCTCCAACTGATCGATGATTTCCTGTGCGGATTGGTGGTCGAGAGGAGAAGCGGTGACCACCACGGTATCGGTGCCGGGATCAGCGGTGACCTTCGCCTCGCCGTTGTGAAAACGCCGTTTGGGAAGGGCATTCGAAATGATCCGGGCAACCTTTTCGGGATCGGAATATTTGAGGCGATACAGTCGCGTCACGAGGACCATTTCCACGCGGGTCTGGCTGCGCCCCTTACCATGTACCGGCTTGTCCAGCTTGTTGATGAGTTCCTCGATTTCGTCCGCCAGCTGGACCATCGGCGCGGAAACGATCAGGCGGTTCTCCTGCGTGTCCACAATGACGCGCGCCTTGGTGGACGCGCTGGCGGCGCTTTCGCCCGGGGCCGCAATGCCGGGAAGGGATTGGCGGATCATGTCGGCGAGGACGGTCGGATCCGCCTCCACCGGGTGGTAGATACGTACGTCGCCGGCCCCGCCTTCCTTGTCCTCGAATTTTGTGATGAGCTCCTCCGCCATGATGATGCGCTCCCGGGGACCGAAGAGAACCATCGTGCGAGAGGCGTCGTCGTAAATGCTGGTGACGTAATCTGCGGGATCCGCCTTGACCTCCTGAACCTTCTTCGTCGCGGGGTTGTAAACCGTCCGGACCGGAGCCGTGGCCACCCCAAAGGTGCGATTGATCAAATCCTGCAGAACCTGGCCGGATGAATGAAGGATCTGTAGCGTGCGCATCTGACGCTCAACGACGGCTTCCGTGTCGATCGTGTTGATGAGGGATTCGATGCGGCGGATGTTGGCCAGGCGATCGGTGAGAATCAGTCCGCGTCCGCGGGAAAGCGGTGCCACCGATCCGGCCTTCGAAAGCATGTTGGTGATGGACTGCGCGATGTCCCGCGCGTCGAGGTTCTTCAGGCCGAGGACCACCGTGACGATTTCCTCAGCGCGAACATCGGCGACATTGGCCGTTCCGTGGAGGATTTTGAGTTTCACGCTGGAAAGATCGCGGAGCGGGATCAGCCGGAGGTAGTGGTCGTCTTCCGTGAGGACGAACCCCTTCATGGCGAGAATGACATTGAAGGTGTCGATCGCTTCGCCAAAGGAGTAGGGCCGGGGGTCGTTGTAGGTGAGTGAGCCGGAAGGTTTCTCGTCGGCAACGAGCGGTTTCTCCGCCATCTGGGCGAAGCGTTCGAGCACTTCGGCGTACGGCATGCCATCGAACTGGAAACGGATATTGCGATCGGTGCCGGCAGTGGTGGCGTTGGTCGTGGTTTGGGCGATGAGTTCCGGCCCGGTGCAGGCGATGAGGGTCAGTGCCAGCAGGAAGAGGCTGACGGGGCACGGCGAGGGCGTTTTGGTTGTGTTCATGGGGAAATTCGTTCGCATCAGGAAAGTGTGTGGAGGGAACATTCGCGATTGGTGTCGCGCTGTGTATTTGGGTCAGAGCTTCGCAAGTTCGGCAGGGAGTTGATCAGCATTCAGCTGATATTTTTGGGCCAGGGTCTGACCGCGTTCGATGGCCCAGAAGTTTTCGCCGATCTTCACGATGACGCGGCTGTGCGAACGCAAAGCGGGATTTCCGGGCAGCGGCAGCGGTCGGTAATCCACCTGCACGATCTTGCCGCCGGCAAGTTCGTCGCCGGTGGCATAGCGAAGCGTCTGACTCCGGCTGAGATCGCGAACGTGAATTTCAGAACGACCGGCCCATTGGGAGAGCGAAACAACCTTGAAGGTTTCCGGACCAGCCGGCGCGGGTTTGTTCGGATTTTTTGTGGCCGGCGCGGAGGCCACAAGGGGCGCGGCGGGCGGACGCTTGAGGTAGGGGCGCAGCATGTCCCGCGCAATGAACGGGTCATATAGTTTTCGTTCGACACCCGTGAGCGAAAGGTTCGTCGTGAGGTTGATCGGATCAACGATCGGAGCGGGTTCAACCACCAGCGTCATCAACCGGAATGACACGCGGACAAGACCGAACTGCTCGGCTTTGGAAAGCGTGAGACCTTCGAGGCGGTGGGCAAAGGCGGCGTTCTGAAGCAGGAAGAGCAGATCGAAGACCCGGGCCTGGGGGCCGTCGCCACGAACGCTCCAACCGATCTCGCGCGCGCCGCGGTAGCGGATGGGACCGACAGGGAGGCGGCTGAATTCCGATTCGCGGAGGCCGGCCTGCAGAATAGTTTTGGTAAGCACTTCGCCGGACTTGGCACTGGCTTCGTCCAGATCGTGGGAGAAGGTGCGTTGGGTGAGTTCCTTGACGTAGTTCTCGGCGGCGAAGTATTCGCGGCGTTGTTTCTTCACCGCGTCAAGTTTCTGCTGCGCGCCCCGGACTTTACGGTCCGCATCGCGGATGGGTTTGATGAACATCGAACGCGCGCCGAATCCGACGACGAACAGCGCCAGCAATCCGCCCACCACCGAGGTCAGGACCTTTTCCCGCTGGTTCATCGGGAACCTCCGGTGGGGTCGAGCGAAGCATCGTCAGCGGGTCGCACCGGCGGGAGGTTCGTCTGGAGACTGACGATGGTCTTGGAGGTCACCCGAAGTTCGACGGCGGATCGAAAACCGTAACCCCAGCGATCGGAGGCGGGGTTGATCGCGATGGGTTTGACATCGTAACCGGAGTCACGGAGTTGTCGGTCGAGACGCGAGATGATCTCGCCGCTTTTTGCCTGCACCCCAAGCCGGATGGTGCCCCCACGGCCAACCGCAAATGACGTCACGTAGACCTCGGTGGCGGAAGGGAGCGCCGCGCTGATGTGAGCGTAATCGTCCAGCCAGTCGCGACTGCCGCCCTCCCATTTGCGGAGCGTCCCGGCCTGTTGCTTCATCAGCTTGAAAATCTTGGAGTGTTGCTCAATCTTGCCGGTCTCCGCCGTGAGGTTCTCGTAGACCTCCAGCCGTTTGTTCACGAGTGAGGAGCGGATCCCGAAGAGCAGCGCCACGAACAGGATAACGCCGGTGATACCACCGAAGAGTTTGATTTTTCCCAAGTCGCGCGGTGGACGTGGATTTTTCGGATTGAGAAAATCGAACCGCAGTCCCTCGCTGCTGGCGGCACCGACGGCCAAACCGATCGCGGACATCGCGCCAGCGGCATCCGGACGGGAGGCTTCCGCGATGTCGAGGATGGCGGGATTGAAAAGCATCGTTTCAACCTGGATTTTTTCCCGCAACGCGACGGCGACCTGCTCCTCGCAACCGGTTGTGCCGGCGATCACGACTTTCCGAATTTCCTCACCGTGTTCCATCCCGGTGAAGGCGTGGAGGCTGCGGATGACCTCAATGCCGACGGTGCCCGCATATTCCTCCGGGCAACCGATTGCGTCGGCGGAGCGCGGCCTCGCGGGGTCCGACTGCACGGCGATGTCGCGACTGAACAAGAGCGAGTCGTGACCGACGATGTCGATCCCGACCTCGCTGGGCCGTAGGGAAACGATCGCGACGTTGTGCGCGCGTTCACTGAGCTTCGCCACCTCGGCACAACGCGCGGTGGCATACGGCAACCAACCCAGCCCGACCAGTTTCAGTCCGGCGGCTTCGGCGGTATGGCGGTAGTAGTCGATGCTTTCGCGGCGGGCTGAGGCGGCCAGGATTTCGAGCTTCCTGGTGAAATCTTCCTCGGGGTCGGTCTCGCTTCCGGGTTTGGGCGTCTCCTCGATTTCATGCAGCACCTTGAAATCAATGATCGCTTCGGTTAGCGGAAAGGGCAGGTCCCGGCCGATCTGGAACTGCATCATCTGCGCAAGCTCATTGAGATCTGGCAGCGCAGGCAGCACAAGGTTCCGCAGGATCACCTGGGCACGGGGGATGCCCATGACCACGGGGCCGGGCTTGATCCTCAGTTCCTTGAGGGTCTGACGAATCGCGTTCCCAAGGGATTCGGCGCTTGGTTTTTCGCCGGCGACGGGAAGATCCAGCTTACCACAAATCACACGTTTTACGGTGGCGTCGTTGCCCTGCCCCGCGGCTTCGACAATGCGGAGATTGTCGGCTTCGACAACCAGCGCGGTAACTGAGGAGACACGTCCGCCGCGGCGTTCTCGGAGCGCCGCCAAACTGCGATTTAACTTCGCGTTACGTCTGACTGCCTCGTCGGTCATGGTGTGACTGGGCGGTACGATTGAGCAGGTGCCGTTGCGGGCGTTCGGGAAAGCCTAAAGCCGGGCGTGAAGGCGGCGGTCGAAAGGACAGATTTTGGGACTCCAGCTCGGCGGAGGATTGTTCCGCGTCCGGAAGATCGATGGGGAACGGGAGGCCAAAGCGGCTGACATCCCGAAGATAGATGATGCGGGGTTCATCGCCCGCGCTGTCGATGATGGCCTCAATGATCCGATATTGGCCGGAGTTGGCAAAACCGGCGACGCGCAGACTGAACTGGTAGCTACGGGTCGTCAGAAACCGGCCCATCTGCCGGAACGCTTCCGCGTCAACGAACTGCTCGGTAAGAAGCCACGCGATACTGTCACGGCTCGCCATAGAGATCGCATCGCGCGCCCCGATGATCTCATTGGCCAGGCTGCCATCAATTCCAGGTACTGTTGCGAGCACTTCGGCAGAAGCGGTGTTGAGGTTGATCAGACCGGGAAGGGAATACGCGTTGGTGTGGGTGAACCGGTCAACCAGGAGGGGAAGACTTTCAGCATCGATGCCCGAGTGGTATTCGCGGTTCTGTCCTTCTTCGTCGGGCATGGTCCAGGTCACATCGACGAGATCGCAGACGTTGGTGATGGTGATCTGATTTCGGCGGGCGGCTGCGATGAAATTGGCGGTGACTTCCGGCAATGATTCGTCGCTCAGGCTCGCGTCGGGGTTGTTCAGGTCCACGCGTTCAACTCCGGCGCTGTCCAGATTGAGATCGTAGGAGGCGACGGTCAGATGTTGGCGCAGGCCACGGGCGAGTTCGCCGTTGGAATTGTCAGGCGGGAAGCTGGCGTCTCCGTCGTCTTCATTGGCGTCTAGCCGGAAGTTCTGATTCGCGTCCTCGCCGTATAAAAGCGCCGGTGTGAACCCCCGCACCATGAAAAGTTCATCCAGCGTGTTCAGCGGTCCGTTATGAATCGTGTAGGGATTCTCCAAGGTATCGTAGTAAATCTGCTCCGCGCCCTCACCCCGGGGATGCTCGTCGGCGTCGACAAAATCCGCGAGCGCCTGGGCCATCGCGAGCGTCACCAACGGGAAGGCCGAAATGGATTCATTGGTCGCGAGATTGACGTTCAATTTGCCGGCTTCATCGGCCAGCCCAAAGCGAACGGTGGCAGTCTCATCGGTGCCCGGTGAAAATACACTGAAGTACCAACGTTGCGCTCCGTCATCGAAAACGAACTGGTCTTTGAAGACGGTGGGATTATCCCGCAAATCCTCAGGCACCGGGGAGTCAGCCAAGATTAGCATCGCGTGGCGAATCCCGCTCATGGCAGCAGCCCACGCCTGTTCACCGCCCGCACTGGCGATCGCCGCCTTCTCCTCCGCCCGCATCCGGAAAAGGAGACTCAAGGCCACCATGGAAATCAGCATCACCACGATGAGAATCGAGATAAGCACAAAGGCGGAGGCTGGTTTGGTAAGAGTATTGATCGATCGCGCCTTACGGAAACAATTGATTTTCCTCATCACAAAACCTCCTCAAGTTCGTTCGTGGAAGTGATGCCCGTGAAGCCTCGGGCGGCGGTCGCCGCGGGAACGTGGATCACGCGGCGGAAGATCTCGAAGGGGTAGTCTTCGAACTCCACGTCAGCGGGAAGTTTCTCGTTGCCGAGGGTGACCTCCACGGCGGCCGGCGGAACATTGGATTGCCACAGATCAAACCAGTCCCGGCCGGCGCGGTAACGAAAACGCACGAAGCGAATTTCGTGAGACAGCACCGGGGGAAGCTTATCCAGTTCCTCGTCGATCAACCCGAGGTTGAAGATGGCCTCCTCCGATTCGCGTTCGGTGATGAAGGGTTTTTCATCCCGGAACAGCGCGACCCCGTTGGTGGCGGGGCCGCGATAGTTGACCTTCAACAGATCCGTGTTCGCCCGTTTCACCCGGCCGAGGTCACCACCTGTCCATTCGTCAGTTCGCGGCAGGGTGGTGCGGACAAATTCCAACGAGTTCGAATCTCCGGACAAGGGGCTGCCAGACGCGAGTTTCCATTGGACCGTCTGCAACTCCGTACTCAGGCGTGCCATCACAAGCCGGATGGCGGAAATGCGGGAGACCTCGCGATTGGCTTTGGTGCGGACCTCCGCGGTCGTCTGGTAGAATGAAAGGACGACGAAGAACATGCCCACGCAGATCACGATCGCCAACAGGACCTCAAGCAGCGTGAAGGCGCGCGACCGACAATGCTTTTTCGCCTCAAAGATCATCGGATGATTCAGTGCTTGGATCGCCACCTTGATCGCTGTCCGGGGCTGCCGAGAGGAGTTCGCCGAAGCGGAATTCGAAAGGCAGGGCGACATTGCGAATCACCACTTCGACCTGCTGAAAGGGGGTGGGCGATCCGGGCTCATCGCCGCTGCCGGCGAGAATCTGACAGGTCCAGTTGGTGAACGGCTCATCAAAGGGCTCGGGTTCGAGCATCAGTGCCGGGCGATCACCCAACTTGATTTCAGAAATCACGGTGACGGCGAGATTCCCGGCGTGAACACTGAAACGCATCCGCTCCACAGCATTGACAGAGGAGTTGATGCCGCCGGTGACAATTGCAGCGGTGGCGGCGAAGAGGGCCAACGCGAGGATCACTTCCAACAATACGACCGCAGATTCCGCTCGGTGGAAACGGGTTTGGCCGGATCGCGCGTCGCAACCTGAGAGTGTCATGGCAGGGCCAACTCCAATGCTTCGGTAAACTCATTGGTGTTGAGTTCGCGCTTCCTCAGCTCGCCGGTAATGCCAATCAACTCGAAGAGAAACCGACGGACGTCCTGTCCGTCACGGGAGGTGACAATGAGTCGACCCGAATCACCCGAACCGTCGGGATACAAAACAAAGCGTTTGAGGATCTTATCGTTGGTTTCCTGAACAATGTCGTCCGATTGGGGCTTTTCAGGCAACTCGCAATGAACGAAATCGTTGACTGCTTCCACCATGGGAACCGTTTCGGCAAGATCCGCCGTTTCGCCGGGTTTTCCGATAGGGTCCGGCTCCCACAGAATCCGGATGCTTGTGTCGTCCGCGGTCTGGTCAACCGATTGGACGAGCTGAAACTGCATCGGTCGACCGGACACCGCCGCATGGGCCTTGGCATAACGGACGACCGTCAGGAGTCGTTCAACCCCTTCATCCAGTTGGGTGTTCTTTTGCAGGTTCGTGAAACTGAAAACGATCGCGCCGCTCAAAGTCATGAACAACACGATCGCCAGAATGAGTTCAAGGAGCGTGAATCCGGTGGACGGTCTCGATTCACTGACTCCGATTTTCATAGAAACTAATTCGAGCCATCCCCAATCGGGGCTGCCATTCCGTCGCCTTCCGCGTCCGCGGCGGAAGTGGCGATCTTGATATCATCCTCGGTGTCGGCCTGTCCGTCCGGACCGACCGAATAGAGTTTGTAGGGCAAGCCGGACTTGTCCTCTTCCAGGGACAAATCGACGGGCTCGTACTTGAGCAGATTGCCCCACGGATCCTCGAGAATGGTTCCCGGCTTCAGGTAGGGCCCACTCCACTTGGCAGCCATGCGCTCGTTTTCGAAGGTCGGCTTCCTGCTGAGTGCGCTGATGCCCCCCTCGTCTTCGCTGGGGTAGTGTCCCATGTTCAGGCGGTAGGTATCGAGCGCGCTGGAAACCTGGGAGAGCATCAGCCGGGTCGTGTTCTGCTCGGCACCTTTCTGCTGCGGCAACACGAACACGACCAGCGCACCGGCCAAGAGCAGGATGATTACAATAACGAGCAGGATCTCAATCAGGGTGAAGCCTGATGAGTTACGAAGCACAAGATGTAGGGGACGTGGCTTGGAAATTCTCATGATATGGTATGTATGAACCTGACACTGACGATAGGCGTCACGGGTCTATTCAGAGGCGAAAATTGATAAGCGTATGTGGGCAGCGTGAGGTTGCGCGACCGACCCGCGCTGTTTTTGCCGAAAAAGGTTCCTACTGCTGTCCCAAAGCGCTGGCCAGCGTGAAGATCGGGAGCAGCAGACCCAGCGCCATGAAGCCGATTCCCGCCGCGACGAGACAGAGAATCACCGGTTCGACCAGGCGCACCGCCTGATCGATCTGACGGTTGGTTCGGCGTTCGACCGTGTCGGCGATGTGAAGCAGCACCTTGTCGAGGTTGTTGGATTCCTCCGCCACGGTGATCATGGCCAGAATCTGCTCTGGAAACATCCCCCCATGGGACAACGGTTCGGTGAGGGTCTTGCCTTCCCTGACACTTTCGGTGGCATGCTGGATCTCCGCCGCCAACAACCAGGAGCCGGTGGCATCCTTCCCGATCTTGAGCGAGGGCAACAGCGGGACCCCGTTCGCCAGCATCGTTCCCAGAATTCGACAGAACCGCGTGATGGCCACCATTCGCAGAGCCATGCCCACGACCGGAATCTTGAACTGAATTCGCTCCAGTATCAGCCGGTTCGATTCGCTGCGCAGCGCCGACACGATCATGAAGCCCAAACCGCCAACCACCAGCGGCATCAGGAACCACCATTCGCGCAAGATATGGCTGGCTCCGAAAAGAATCTCCGTGGGCAGCGGTTTCTGCGCGCTGGCGAGCAACGGTTCGAAGCGCGGCACAAAAAACATCAGCGCGCCAATCATGACCAGTGAACCCACCGCCGCCAGCAGAGCAGGATAAATCATCGATCCGATAACGGTGCTTTTCAGTTCATCCAGCCGATCGATGAACGTGGCCAGGCTCGACAGGACATCCTCAAGAAAGGCCGCCCGTTCCCCTGCCTGCACCATCGCCGTATGCAGCGGCGGAAACACTTCCGGAAATTCTCGCAGCGCCTCCGTCAAGGTCTTGCCGTCCGCCACGAGCTTGCGGACCTCTCGCAATACCGCGACGAGATGCCGGCTCACCGTGGATTTGATGAGCGAATCCAGCGACCGCATCATCGGCACACCCGAACCGATGAGATCTCCCAACTGCCCATACATCATGCCGAGATCGCGAGATTTTACCCGATACTTGGGTTTCTCCCCCGCCGGCGCTCCGCCCTTCGCCCCGGAAACACTCACCGGTAGCAGACTCATGTCCGCCAGCAGCCGCAATACCGCCGCCTTGGTGTCTGCCTCAAGCGAGCCGTTCACCCGCTGGCCGGCGTCCGTCACGGCGATGTAGTCAAACTGCGGCATAAAAAAACTTAACCATCGGACGGAACTGCGGCGAGGAAACATTCAAAATGCGGCAGGAGCCTCAAAATGAATTCCTCCGGCGGGTTGCCGTCATTTCCTTCTCCTGATAAGCAAAATTACATCCGTTGTCCCGATCGTCACCGCCTTGCTGCTGGCGCCATTGACCGGCTGCCAGACCGGAAACGGCCGTGCCGGCGCAGAAAAATTTGGCGGGAGCAGGATCGACAGCCTCAATGTCCTGACCTTCCCCGTCGCGGTGAACCTGGACACCGACCCGGGAAGTGACGGATTTGCAATCAAGCTCTACGCCGGCAACAATCGCCTGGCAAAAGCACTCCCGATCAACAGCGGTTCACTTGAGGTACTACTCTTCGACGGGATGTTGCGCAGCATCGAACAGAAGCCGATCAAGATCTGGCATTTCACCCCCGATCAGCTGAAGCAGTATCAGATCGGCACCACCATTGGCGTCGGTTATCAATTTGCACTCCCTTGGAATGATGAACGGCCGACGCAGAGCCGGTTTTCGGTCGTCACCCGCCTGGTGCGCGAAGGTGAGCCGGTGATTGCCTCCTCATCCGTCGACATCGAAATGGCCCAATAGTCTCCCTGCGGTTCTTTCACCGCCTGACAATCTGAACAGAGTGCAGCGAATTGACAGTGGGAAGCGATAACAGCGGAACTACTCCGACCACTCGCCGGCGCCGATTCCCTCCTCAATCGCCAATTCCTCCAAAAACTTCTCGAAGACCGCTACGAGACAGACTTCCGGGACCAAGGCTATCAGTTTTATCATGAAGAACCCGCCCGCTGCGGCCGCACATGGAGCGAGAAGCGGATGGCCCCACACGACAGAGTTTCGCGTGACTATTGACGACACCGCGGTTCCGTATTCTTATCTCGCATGACTTCAATCCCGGTTTCACCCGCTGCCAACGCCGAATCCACATCCTGACCCTCGCTGCCTATGGAAGTCATCGTTCATAAATCCGCCGCCGAAGCCAGTGCCGTTGCCGGTCGACTGGTCGGGAGAAACGTTCGCGAGAATCCGCCGACCGTCTTGGGGCTGGCCACCGGCAGCACCCCGGTCGCGCTTTACCAAAGTCTGGTGAGGCAGCATCGCGATGATGACCTCGATTTCAGTCAGGTCCGCACGTTCAATCTGGACGAGTACGCCGGACTGAAGCGTGATCATGAACAATCGTACCATCACTTCATGCGGGTGAATCTCTTCGACCACGTCAACGTGCCGGATGAGAACATCCAGATTCCGGACGGCAGAGCAGCTGAGATTCCGTCGCATTGCGAAGACTACGAGCGCGCGATTGCCGAAGCGGGTGGAGTGGATCTCCAGATCCTCGGGATCGGCGCGAATGGACATATCGGTTTCAATGAGCCCACTTCATCTTTGGTTTCGCGAACCCGTATCAAATCGCTCACGCGCCACACCATTGAGGAAAACGCCCGGTTCTTTGGCGGCGCGGACGGTGTGCCGCGGCACGTGATCACGATGGGGATCGGAACCATCATGGAATCCCGCCAGATCGTGATCCTGGCCTTTGGAGAAAAGAAAGCGCGAGCGGTGGCTGATATGATCGAAGGCCCGCTCTCGGCATACGTGCCGGCTTCGATCCTGCAGATGCACGGCAACACGAAGGTCTTTCTGGACGAAGAAGCAGCGATGGAGCTGAAACGGAGCGAGTACTACAAGTGGGTTTACGACAACAAACCCGAGTGGCAAAAGTTCTGACGTCGGAGCAACGAGGTCCCCGCGTAGTGTTCCTTCTCGTCACGGTAAACACGCTCACAGGAAGTGAACCCCTGTTGCGCAGCCAAGGCCGCCATTGATTCCAGAGATTCCGGGTAGTCGTTCTCCCGGATATGCGTGTGGATGTCATAGACGATCAGTCGTCCATCCGGGGCCAGTAGCTGGCCGAAACGCTCCAGCAAGATGGCCTTCCGATCAGATCCAGAGTCCAGTTCAGCCCCTCCAGATTCCGCCGGGCATAGTCCAGCGCGTAGTCAGACATATCGACTCCGGTGTAGCTCACATTTTTGCAGTCGGCGAAGGCCTGACTCACGGCATGGGAATCACCACAGCCCACCTCCAGTATTCTTAATGAGGCTGAATCACGCTGACCGGTCACGCTCCGCACTGCCGCGATCACCTCGGCATGGTTCATGTAGTTGTGGGAAATGATCTGGCGGTAAAGCTCCCATCCTTTGACGAAGATCTGGAGCCCCTCTTCCTGTCTCCGTAAGAACATTGTAGTATGCATGACGCCGAAGAGTTCCGCAGATCCCAAGCAATTGAACAGCTTGCGGACCCACAATCCGCTCCAATCCAAGGTGAAAAGGCGAAGTTCGCGACGACTTGTCACTTCGTGCTTAAACCCCGGCACTTCTCAAATTTTTGCGTGCACTTTGGCAAAGGGTGCCAATAATCCGCGTCCTATGACCATTTGGATAATTGCAGCAGTCCTCATTGGCGGTATCGGTGCGCTGGGCCGCCAGATTGGGGCGATTCGCATGGGCATCTCGCTGATTGGCGCGATTGTAGCCTACGTGGCGACGCTATTTTTGACCGGGATCGTCGCGGATCAATTGCCCTCTGTCGGCATGCGGAATCCCATCTACATCTGGTTGATGGCTCCGGCGTTGGTTTTCTTTGGCGTATTTCTGGCCATCAATGCTATGGCACAAGGTGCTTACATCAAGGTGAAGGTGTTCTTTGATTATCGCGCCAAGGAAGATGCGCGGATCCGCTTTGCACGCTTGGATACCAACGTGGGATTGGCCTGTGGATTGGCTGCGGGCGTGGTGCATCTGCTGATTGTGATGGTGCCCATTTATATGGTCGGCTACGTCACTCTCCAACTCGACTCCCCGAACGGCAATCCGTTCTACGTCAACCTTATCAGCAAGGCGCGCGCCGATATGGACGGCAGCGGGTTCGACAAGATCGCTGCGGCGATGTCTCCCGAGACGGACGACATTTTCCTGTTCGCCGACACTGCCGGGCTGATTTACAACAACAAATCGGTTCAGGATTTTCTCCGTGAATATCCGCTTTTTTACTCGATGGCGGAAAACGAGAGCATCTTTAAGGCGTTTGTCGGCAACCAAGAGGAAGTGAATCCCTATGATGAAGTGGATGAAGACGCGCCGCCCCCGTATGACACCTTGGTGCGGAACCAGGGTAGCATCAAAGCAATCATCGACCACCCGACGACCATGGATCTGATCACCAATCCTGACTTCATGGATCGCATCGATGAGCTGGATTACGCTGACCTGCAGACTTTTCTCAACACGGGCCATTCGCCGGTGTATGCCGAGGAAAAATTCGTTGGTAAGTGGAAGATTGATACGGCCCGCACGGTCCGCGAGACCCAGCGTCGTTGGCAGGCGGCACGGCTGAGTTCTTCCGCCGTGAATAACATGAAGCTCATCCTGAACAACACCGCCCACGACATCACATTGACGGTTGCTCCAGACGGCTTCGCGTACATGAAATCTGCCAACAGCGGGGTTGTCAAATTCTCCCCGTTTGCGCGGCAGCGCATGTCCGGGCAGGAGATCGCCTCCTTCATCGTGCGGAAGAACAGCAAGAAGCCGCTGAATACGCTGGCGATGGGCAACTGGACGGGCGGCGATGACGGGGTGAAGTTCGACCTGAAAGGCAGTGGTGCCGGCAATACTTTCTTGATCAAAGGCGTGAAGACAGGGAATACGAAGGTCGTCGGCGGATCCCTCATGTTCGACTACGGTGAATACCGCATCGTCTTCTACAAGCACCTCTGACCGGCATTGGGGCCGCGTCCCATTTTTGTCAGGGAACGGGTTCGCCAGAGTCTCGTCCTGAAGAGACGGCCAATCCCATCGTTGCCAATCGTCAGGGACAGAATCTTGCGTCTTTGCTCAAACGCAGATCCCAGAGGTGCTGACCGGTCAGCGGGAAGGCCGGTTGGTTTCGAAGCCAACCTGAACTGTTCCATCCGCAGGTGAGAAAATACCAGCGGGCGGGGCTGAGGTTGAGTTCAATTGGGTCGGGGCCAGGGGATTGAAGTTGGCGTCGTGATCCGCGAGTGCAGGATTGTTCTGAACTTCGGGATTCAAGGTCGGGGCGGCAATGATCGCAATGGCACCGATCGCAACTGCGTAGGTGACCGCCATCGCCGGTTTGGCCTGGAGATATTCCACCAGTGCCTGCCACCAGGCCACGGGCCGCTCGGCTTCTTCGCGGGCAATCTGCGCCCTGACGTTGCCCGACAGTTCGTTAAAAAAACGGGGCGGCGGTTCCTCATGTTTCTTGAGGGCCAGCAAGCGGCGGAGTTCGTCGAAGTTTTCCGGATTATTTTCCATAGCTACTTCAGATAGTCGGTCAACATGCCCTGCAGCTGTTGCCGGGCGTAAAAGAGTCGTGTTCGGACCGTCCCGGCGTTGCACTTGAGAATTCCAGCGATCTCCTCGTGGGGAACACCCTGAATGTCATGCAAAACCACAACGGTTCTGTGGGCTTCTGACAGGCGCTGCAATGACTCGTTCAATTTTTTCTGCAACTCCACGAGATTCAGATCACGCCGTGGAGTGCGGTGGGATATCAGTGCCACCAGGTCCGGATCACGCTCAATGCCGGAGTCCAGATCATTGAGGCTCATGTGCCGCTTGTTCTTGCGGGATTTCAGGAAATTGAGCGTGCGGTTGACGGCGATCCGATAGATCCAGGTGTAAAAACTGGAGTCACCTTTGAATTTGGCCAGGGCCTGCCACGCTTTCACGAAGGCTTCCTGGGTCAGATCGGCAGCATCCTCGTGGTTCGAGGTCATGTTGTAGACCGTGGCGTAGACCCGCTGCTGATAATGAGTTATCAATTCGGCGTAGGCGGACTCGTCTCCTTCACGGGCGCGTTTGACCGCCGCGCGTTCGTCGAACGCGGGGGGCTCCTCAGCGGTGCCGGTTTCTTTGGCCATCCCTCTCACTGGCATCTCAGACCTTCAACTCTCACCGAGAGAAACGGTCTGGCGGCCGAGAAAATTTGTCAGGTCCCGCAACGCTTCCCGGCCCGGACCAGTAGGAAGTGACGCCAGTGAATCCTTGGCAGATTTGAGGAAATCCCAGATTACCTGCTGGGATGCACGGAGCACCTCATACTTGCCCATCATCTCCTGAATTTTTTCGAAGTGGTGGGGCCGCCAGTTCTTGATCCATTCACGCGCCCGCTCGGCCTCCTCCGCACTCGCCCGTTCGAGCAGCAACAGCACCGGCAGGGTCATCTTGCCGCTGGCCAGGTCGGTACCGAGCGATTTGCCGGCCGCCGTTTCAGTGCCAAACACATCCACACAATCATCGTAGATCTGGTAAGCCGTGCCCAGCGCCATGCCGTAACTGCGTAACGCCTTATTCTCAGCTGGGCTCGCACCCGTAAGCAGGCTACCAAGCTCGCACGAAAGACCAAACAGCTCGGCGGTCTTCATTGAGATCACCTTAAAGTATTCCTCGCGAGTGACCTCAAAATTCAACTGCCGATGGCTCTGGAGAATCTCCCCGCTACAAACGGTGTTGGTGGCCTTGGCAACTTCACGGCAAATGACAGGCGTGGGAAAACTGGCCGCCAGCGTGAGCGAATGCGCAAAGAGGCAATCGCCGACGAGCACCGAAATTTGATTCCCCCAGTGGGCGGCGAGGGTCGGACGTTTGCGGCGCAGGGTCGCCTCGTCCATCACATCGTCATGCACCAGCGTGGCGAGGTGCACCATTTCGATGATCACTGCGACACGTACGTGATCCTTGCCCACCTTACCGACGGCGTTTCCGCTTAACGCCAGCAGGACCGGGCGCAGGTGCTTGCCCTGGTTCGTCAGGGCATACCGCGTATAGGCCGCGATTTCCGGATCGAACTGTTCCACCTGCCGCTCGAGATCCACGATGACGTCCTCAAGAAAGGGTCGCAGAGGTTCAACGATTTCCTGCCATTGGGCGCCCCCGAATTCCGGTTGCCGGTCAGGGCTGGAGACTTTGGATTTGGCGGTCAGCACTCGCAGTGAATCTAGGTGAGGCTTGGGCGAGGGTCAAATTCATAACCGAATTTGGGCCAAGAACGATGTCCCCAACGCCGCCGACAATCTTATTGCCGGCGCGGAGCAGTAACTCAAACCGATCCCCGGCGTGAGCCAGTTTTTTGTCGGCCAAATGGCCCCCAGCCATCGTGATGTGGTCGATCAATCCTACCAGGTCGCGTTGAACCTCCTGTTCCCGGATCAGGCGGCGCAGGACGTTTATCAGGATCATCCGCTCCACATTGAATTTGTGGAAAAAGTGTTCAAGGCGAACTGCGAGCGCGTGGTGATCTACGATTCGCAGTCCGCCTAAACCGGTCAGGCCTTGATGGATTCGCCGGGCGGCGGCTGAATCACGCGAATTTTGGGATGTCGCGCCTTGATCTGCGCCTCAAACCAATCCCGCGAATCATCGTCTCCGTGCCCCAGCAGAACCGTGTGCGGATCCACCCGGCCAACGAAATCCAGCAGTTCGCCGCGATTCGCGTGGGCCGTCAGGTCAAACTGATCACTGCGACACTTGCGGCTGATCTCCCCGTAGGTCTCGCTATAGAAGAAGGGTTCGTTCAACTTTGCTTCCCTCAGTCGCCCGCCCGGCGTCGACGGATCCGCGTATCCCACGAAGAAGATGGCGTGACGTTCATCCTCCATCATGCGGGCCGCGAGAACGTGCGCGGCGGTATTCTCGCTCAACATGCCGGCGGTGATCACAAACAGCCGGCAACCCTTGAGCTTCATGGCGGCGGCCTTTTTCGGATCGATGACGATCAGCTGCAGTGCCTCGTTCAGGTGCAGATCCGGCTGGTTGCGACTTATGCGATGAGATTCCAGATCGTATATCTCGGTGAACACGCGACCCAGTCCACCTATGTAAACGGGTTGGGTTCGCAGTTTGCCGTCGGCCATTGAGTTTGCGAGTGCGGCCAGCATTTCCTGGGTGCGACCCAGTGCAAACGAAGGAATCAACACGCAGCCGCCCGCCGCCTGGACTTCGTTGATGGCGACGATGAGCCGCTCAAGTTCCGCCGGACGGGTGGACTCGTCGGGCGTGTCGCGATTCCCACGGGTGGTTTCCATGATGAGCACATCGGCCTTAACGTCATCAAATTGCGCGCCCTTCAGAATGGTCTGATCTTGGAAACAGACATCGCCGGTGTAGAACACGGACTGCTCTTTCCCCTTCACCAGCACGCCGGCGGAACCCAAGGCGTGACCCGCATCGAAAAATTCGAGCGTCGGCGAATCTTCCCCGGGCAAAGTTTTTGGTGTGGCCGCCCACTCAATCTCCTTCCGATATCGAAAGCCCTGAAAGATCGGTGCCAGTTCGTCCACTTCGCGATGGGAATAAAGCGGATACTCCTTGATGCCGAGCTCGTCGCGTTGGCGCTTCATGACGTTCACGGAATTGTGCAGCACCCGTTCGACGATGAAGTAACTCATTTCGGTCATGAGCACATGCGCCTGCGGATTCTCCCGCATCGCCACCGGCAGTGATCCGATGTGATCGTGGTGGCAGTGGGTGATGGCAATGCTGTCCAGCTGTCGGCCGCTAATCGCGCCGTACTTTGGCAGGCTTTGCAGCCCGTCCTTTTTCGGATGCGTCCCCGCATCCATCAGCAGTCGGTGGTCGTCGATTTCAAGGAACCAGGCGCTGGCGCCGATGTCGTTCTCAGGATTCAGGTTTATGATTTCCATGTAGGCGGTTGTTTGTTCAAAAGGGATCGGTCTCAACGCAACAATTCGGCGTTGAGGTCATGACTATTGCAAGAGGGTGAACGGAGCAGCGTGTGCGATTCTCACCGGGCGTCTGTCGGGAATTCTCTGCCGGTAAATTTTTCAAAACAGTGAACAAGAGAATCTCGCAGTAGTCAGTTATTGTTTAGGTTGGTTTGGTTGTTGGGAGCAGCGGGTTGCCTTCGGGTGGCCCGCTGCTCGTTTTTCAGAGTGGGTGATTTTCAGCGCTCCCGCAGTCTGGTGTTTGCGGCGATGGCTTCCGAGAGCAGACCGAGGGCCTCCGATTTGGAGACGGCACCGACGAGAATTCGATCCTTCAGACTATTGACCACCGGGATGTTCCGCTGGTCGCTTTTCAAAAGGCTCGGCAGGGCATCCAACACGAGTTGATTCGGCGTCAGCATCTGGGGCACGGGGATCATGATGTCGCTTGCGATGACGCTTTTCAATTCTTCTCCGGAATTGAGATGAGGTTTCACGTCATGCAAAGCGACCAGACCAATGAGATGCTCCTTCTGATTGATGACCGGAAGGTAGTTAAACGGGTGTTTGAGGAACTGGGCCGCGATATCGGGAAGTAATGTATTTTCTCTGATCGGCGGCACCGGCGAGCGCATGATGTCACCGATTCGTTTCTGTTGGGAGGCACCGAGCGTCGTGTTCTCCTCTATATCCACCTGCGCATCGTCGAGTGCTGAGGTGTAGACCGAGGCCGGATGGAGCTGACGCGCGACCAAGGTTGCGAGCACACAACTGATCATCAGGGGAGGCATCATGCTGTAGTTCAGCGAGATTTCGAAAATCATGATCATTGCCAGGAGCGGCGAATGAATGGTGGCTGCAAGAACGCTTCCCATCCCAACCAGCGCAAATATGTGGACCGGCAATTCCACCGCAAAACCGAAGCTGTGTAGCGCGAGCGCAAACGCCGTTCCCACACCCGCACCGAGAAAAAGCGTCGGGGTGAAAATACCTCCCACCGTGCCCGCTCCGACCGCCGATACCGTGGCGACGAGCTTGGCCAGCAACAATCCCAGCACGACCGTCAGTGGCAGCGCGTGGGTGAGCAGTCGATTTGTGCCAGCGTAGCCATTGCCCCAGACTTCCGGCCAGCCCACCGCAATTGCCCCGACAATCAGTCCACCCAATGCCACGCGCGCGTAAATCGGCAGCTTGAGCCGGCCGAACAACGCCTTACCGCCATCCAAAAGCCGCAGGAACATGGCTCCGGAGATCCCGGAACACACCCCGAGAAAGAGAAACCAGTAGAGCTGTGAAAGATGGGTGAAATCAAAATCGCCAACCTGGTACCAAGGTTGAATCCCGAAAAAACTGCGCGACACCAAGGTACCCATCACCGAGGCCATCACCATCGGCGCGAAGATGTTCATGGAAAAATTTCCCAACACGATATGCGCCGCAAAGATCGCCCCCGCGATGGGCGCATTGTAGGCGGATGCAATCCCCGCCGACACGCCACACCCCACCAGCAGTCGCAGCCGATAAGGCGGCCATTTGGCGATCTGCCCCACCTTTGAGGCAATCGCCGCCGTCAGCGCCGCAATCGCTCCCTCTCGCCCGATCGAGGCACCGGTGGCAACGCTGATCAACGAGGAAAACGCCCGTACGATACTTGAACCAAAGCGCAGCCGGCCATCGCCGGCGACGACCGCCTCCATGAAATTTGATACCCCGGGTCGCGCCCATTTCAACCCCCAGTGGAGAATCAATCCGGCGGCCAGACCACCCAGCGCGGGAATCACCAGCCGCGCCTTCCAGTCCAGCATCTCGGCAATTCCGACGAGATCCCCCGGGCGTTGGAGGGCCAGGAGTTTCACGCCTTCGATCCCATACAGGAACAGCAGGTTTACCGTTCCCCCAATGATTCCAACCACCGAGGCGAGCCCGAGATGAAACGCCTCCTCATTCATCTTGAGGTATTGGCGCAGATCAAAAATCCGTCGCCAATTCTTCGCCCAGAACCATTGGTAGATTCTCAGGCGGCGATAGAATGGGTCGCGGGACTTTTGGCTCACTTCGGCGAGGCTAGCAGCTTGGCGGGATTTCTGAAATCTTCCTTCCCGGCGGAAGGAAGAAACGGCGCGTCACTGACAAAAAAAGGCGAAGCAGACTGAAGGCCGCAGCTCTGACGAACGACTATCCCAGTTCCGCCCGGATTCGTTCCAACAGCTTGTCGTACTCGGTTTCTGCGGGGAATTGCGGAAACTCATCGATCACATTCGGCGGAGACTTGAAGAGAAATCCGTGATCCGCTTCACCCAGCATGGTGGTGTCGTTGTAGGAATCTCCCGCGGCGATCACTTTGTAATTCAGTCCCTTCAACGCAGAAACGGCCTGGCGCTTCTGATCGGGCTGGCGGAGCTGGTAGTCCACGATCCGATCATCCTCCACAACCAGACGATGGCAGAAGAGCGCCGGCCAGTTGAGCTGTTGCATCAAAGGCTGGGCGAACTGCTCAAAGGTGTCCGACAGAATGATCACCTGGGTCACTGTGCGGAGCTCATCCAGAAAATCTTTGGCACCCGGAAGCGGAGCCAGCGTGCCGATGACTTCCTGAATGTCGGACAGTTTCAATTTGTGTTCATCCAACAGACCGAGGCGGTAGCGCATGAGCACATCGTAGTCCGGCTCGTCACGGGTAGTCCGCTTCAGGCCCTCGATGCCAGTCTTCTCTGCGAATTCGATCCAGATTTCCGGAACCAACACGCCTTCCATATCCAAGGTGACAACCGTCTGTTTCATGGGCGCGGGAGTTTGGCGATTGCCGCCGCATGGTCCAAGTATTTTTGGCCTCCCGGCCCCCTCTCCGCAGTGACTCATTGAAAAGGACACCGCAGCGGCTTGGTTAGTGGACGGCGAGAGCTGCAATCTCCGCCGTGCCGAGGGCGCGGTCGTAAAGGGCGATTTCATCAAGCCGGCCTTCCCAATTGTCCACCCGGTCAGATCGGCCACCCAGGAAAACCGTTTCCAATCCGGCGGGGATTTTGGCATCCACCCTCAGGTCGAGTTCGGGCTTCTGCTGGCCGTTGAGGAACACGCTGAGGCGGTTTCCATTTCTTACCAGCACGGCGTGAGTCCAGGTCCAGCGCTTCACTGAGGTGGTGCCAACGCGGGTCTTGCCGCTGCCATGCCGGAGGACCAATTTGCCGGCACCGTTTAGCCCAAGATGATCTCCGAGTGGTCCCAGCGCGTGATCGCGATCGCGGGAGAACATCCAACCGGCAGTGTCGCGGGCTCCATCTGGCATCCCGTTCCAGAACCAAAGCGAAACGGTGTAGTTGTTTCCGAGTCCGCCGACGCGGGATCGGAGGCGTCCGCCACAGAAATGCGCGGCGCGATTGATTTCGCCGGGCTGGTTGAAGTTTTCCGAGGCGGCACCTTCAAGATGGAAGACCACGCCGTCTTCGTAGTGGCCGTCGCGATCGTTGCCGGAGGCGTCGGTTGCAGAAGGACCGGCGAAGTCATCCATCCGCCAATACGCAGCGGGTTTGGCGGCCAGTAGTGCCTGGACCGCGGGACCGCGCGTAGGCTGATGCGGACGACGTTGCTTGCCGGTGACCTTTTCGAGCAACAACAGGTCGGCTTCGACGATTTTGGGTTCGGCGAGTTTTTCCAACCCGGCGGAACGCGCCGCCCAGGTATTGTAGCCGCCGAGGACGTGTTGTTCCGGAGGCGGGATGTAGCCGTCGCCGCCATTGGCGAGTTCGATGACCATGGTTTTCTTCAACGGGCTCATGGCCTTCAACTTCAGCGCGGTGAGGGCGTAGGTCTCGTTCGGTGTCGTGGTGATCGCGATGTCGCCGATGCGGAGAGCCTGCACAACGATTTCTGTATTCTGTCGCTGATGCAGGATGGTCTGCTCCAGCGCGTAGACTTCCGTGCTGGTCTTGGGGGCGCGATCACCCGTTTCCTTCACGATGCGTTCAGCCCATTCGAGCAGTTGTTTGTTTGGGGTCCGATAATCCAGGCGCATCCGTGTCTCTGCCATTGCGAGATCGACGTCGGAGCGGTATTGGATTTTTTCATACCCTTGCAGCGCGCGATCAGCGAGTTCCTTGGCGTAGCGGTCCACGTCAATCGCCTCTTCGGGGAGAATGGGATTCTTTGTCCAATCCCGCGCCGCGTAGTCGCGTCGCCAGATGTCTCCGCTACAGCCGTGTGACATCATCGGAACGAAGTCGGAGTTCGGCGCGAGGGACTGTTTTACATTGTTTGCCCACCGGCCGAAATAGTCCGCGCTCAGGGCTTTCACCCCGCCGAAGTAGTGCATTGAGAAGTTGGCCAACAGGGCGAGGGGTTTTCCTTCGCGGGTCTGGACGGAAATCAGGTTGAGGTCCGGATCTTCCGGTCCCGATTCACCGGTGACTTCGTTCCAGTTGCGACCGGAGTGCATCTGGGCGCGCCCGGTGGGATTGCCAAAGGGATCTTCCAGAAGCATGTCCGGCCGCCGAACCCAGCGGCGGAGCGCGGTGTATTCCGCAGCATTGATGCTGTTCCAACCGATCTGGGCGGGTTGCAGTGCTTTCTGGGCGGCGGCGATCGCCGCCGCAAGTTTTTGGATCAGGTAGGGCGTGTAGCGCGGATCGGCCTTCGTTCCCAGGCAACCCATGGACGCGGGAGCGGTATGGGTATGGGTGGCCGAGATCAACATGTTGGCCGTCGGAATTCCGGTGCGTTTGCTCGCCAGCTTCTTGGCCTGGTCCAGAACCGGGCGCGCCATCATGCAGCTGTCCACCACGACGATGGCGATCTGCGTCTTGCCGTCGGACAAAACCATTGCCCGGGCATTGATCGGATCGTTCACCACGCTCGCGCTCCGGCTGGACATGCCGCCGTTCACGAAGACGGGGAACTCCAACGGAGAAACATCCATCACGATCGCCCCGGCTTGAAAATCAGCGGCGGCGGGTTGTGAATTACAAATGAGGGCGAGCAGCAGGTACAGTTTTTTCATGGGCATGGATCTGAGATCAGGTGATGGGAAGTTTGATAGACGCGGGCGAGGCGCGTGGGAAGGATCAATTTGGTTCAAGCTGTGGACTGGGCGTGATTGCAGCAGGGTGGTGCGAGCCAGAAGCCCGGGCGCGATTATATGAGGACACAAAAAAGCCCGGCCGCTGGCCGGGCTTCGAAGTATTGACGGGCTGCGCGTCGAACCGGGATCTACACCAACTCGCGGATCACGTTGCCGTAGCGGGTGATCATCACCGGGCGACCGGACGGGGTTTTGAATTCCTGGCGATGGTTGATGCCGAGCGAATGATAGAACGTGGCGGCCACGTCATCGGGCGTGATGGCGCGATCTTTGGGGCCTTCGCCAAGCGCATCGGATTCGCCGACGACCTGTCCGCCCTTGATGCCACCGCCGGCGAGCAGACAGAACATGGCGCGGGGATAATGATCACGTCCGGTGCGTTGATTGATTTTCGGGGTGCGCCCAAATTCACCGGTGACGAAGACCGAGGTGGATTCCAGAAGACCCTTGGCTTCCAGGGTCTTCAACAGACCGGAAACACCGGCGTCCAACGTCGGAAGCTGTTTGTCCTTCAACTTGTTCCAGTTGTCGGTGTGGGTATCCCAGCCGCCCAGTTGCACGGTGACGAACTTGGAACCGGCTTCGACGAGGCGCGTGGCCAACATCGCGCTCTGGCTGAAGGAGTCGTTCGCGAACATGCCTTTGATGTTCTTGGACTCCTTCGTGAGATCGAACGCGTTGCGGGTTCGGTCGGAGCGCATCATGTCGTAGGCACGCTGGCTGAACTTGTCCATGCCGGCCACGGTCTGATCCACCTTGCTGACGGAGGCAAAGGCGGTGTCGTAGCGGTTGAGCATGTTCTGACGACGGGCGACATCTTCGACCGTGATACCGCGCAGCGAGAGTCCGCGGACATCCATGCGGGCGTTGGCTCGCGGGCTCGCGCCGGTTTCGAAGGGGCCATACTCAAGTCCCAGGAATCCGGTGGTGTTGTTGATGTCGCGCGGAATCGAGACGTAAGGCGGGATGTCGCGCGGGGCTTCCTTCAGTTTGCTGACCACCGAACCGAAGGTCGGGAACTGGATGGAGGGCAGGGGACGGTTGCCGGTGGCGAGATAGGTCGAGCCGAGCCCGTGGGCCGCGAGGGTGTGGCTGACGCCGCGCAGAATCGCGAATTTGTCCGCACACTTGGCGAGCTTGGGCAGGTGCTCGGAGATGCGGATGCCAGGAACGTTGGTCCGGATCTCCTTGAACTCGCCGCGATGAGTGTCGGGCGCGTTCGGTTTCAGATCGAAGGTATCCATGTGGCTGGGCCCACCGGCGAGCCGGATGAAGATGGCGGCTTTGCCTTTGCTGGCTTGGGAGACCTCGCCGGCGTGGGCGAGGGCCAGGTAATCGGCGAGACTAAAGCCGGCTCCGGCGAGGGCGCCAACTTTGAGGAAATCGCGGCGGGCGACGCCGTCACAGAACAGGTGGTTTGCCATAATAGGGGTGCTTTTCGGGATCAGTGGTTAACGATGAATTCTTTGGTATTGAGCATGGCCCAAAGCAGATCGCGTACGCCGTCCACCTGGTTGGGGGCGGCGGCGATATCTTTCTTGGCCATGGCGAGTTCGGAGGCGGAAGGGGGGCGGCTGACGGTGCGGAGAAAGGCTTCTTCGATCAGGGCGCCGGGGTCGAGTTTGACTGCGGCCGCCGCGATCCGCTGTTCTTTCTCGATCTGGTCAATCGAGGTTTGGACGCGATTCAGCTGCTTGGTAGACGACTTGATCTGGGAGAGATATCGGGCCTTGAGCTTCGGAGTTTTCTGCTTGTCGGCGGTGCGTTCGAGTTTCGTGATCTTGTCGCGATACTGTTTGGCTTGGGCCTTCAGGCGCTTCAGCGAAGCGAAGCGGGAGACGGTCTTCTTGTCCGGTTGGGTCTGTCGGCGAAGCTCGCCGATCCAGCTGCCGTTCTTTTTGGAACTGCCCTCGATAAGGCCGAGCATGTCGGTGTCGTTGCGGGTGTAGAGCGTCTGGAGTAGCGTGGGGGCAGACGTCCGTTCGCAATCACAGTTGGTGAGGCGGACGGGTTTGCCAAAGAGTCCCAAGGCATAGTTGGCGCGCCCGCCGCGAGCTCCGGTGAGCATCGGCCCGATCATGCGTTCGTCAACTTCCTCGGTGAGTTTCTTCACCCGGGAGTCATCGGCAACGGCCATGCTGATGGCATCAGTCACCACTTCGGCAGGCAGACGGCGGAGTTTCATTTTGCTGAAGTTCTTTTCATCCAGCTGGTTGGTGTCATTCGGGCGCCAACTGCGCTGATAGGTGTCGCTGGTGGTGATCGTCTGGTGCAGCCACTTCATGTCATAACCGCTGTCGGCGAACCCGTCGGCGAGGTAGGCGAGGAGTTCGCCGTTGCTCGGCGGGTTCGCGAGATTCATGTCGTCGGCGGGTTCGACGATTCCGCGGCCGAAGTAGTTGGCCCAGACGCGGTTCACGAAGGCGCGGGCGAAATATGGATTCTCCTTGGCCCGCATCCATTCCATCAGCGGCGCGCGCGGATCGGGATACTCGGTGAGGTGGACTTCATCCCCTCCCAGAATTTTTGGCGTCAGCACGCGGCTGGAGCCGGTTGATTTTGTCTTCTTCTTCCGGTTTTTCGGTTTCGCGGGAGCCACCGTGCGGACATACAGTTCCTGCCAGGGCACGGGACGCCCGGCAGCGACGCGGTCTTTGATTTCCTTGTAGAGTTTGTTGCGGGACTTCGGATCCTTGCGGTCATACCCCACATCTTTTTGGAGCTGCGCGGTCATTGTCTTGTAGTTCACCTTGTCTGATTTTTCATTGCGGGAACCGAAGGTAATGCCGGAGAAGAAGGCCTGGAACTGCTTGAAGTCCTGTTGGGTCCACTGATCGAAGGGATGCTTGTGGCATTGCGCGCATTGGATCTGCACGCCGAGAAATGCATGGGCAAAACTCAGGGCCTTCTCCTCAGGCTTGCGAATGTTTCGACGGGCCCAGTAGTGAGGCATGCTCTCTCGCTCGGAGAAATCTGCGGGCTTTTTCTTTTTGAGATAGGAGCTCATCTCCCGGGTGAAGCTCAGGTAGTCCTGTCCGGGTTCGCGGCTGGTGGCGAGCACGATGCCGGCGACCAGTTCGTCATAGGGAGTGTTGTCCCGCACGCGGCTGCGAATCCATTCATACCACTGAAGGCTCTGTTCGTTGCGGAAGTTCCGGTCATTCAGCTGGGCGGCATTGTTGCCGGTGAAGTCATTCAGCTTGGTAGACCACCACGCGGCGTAGGTGTCGCGCTCCAACAGTTCCTCGACCTTGGCGGTGCGCTTGTTGGCGGAGGGATTGGCAACAAACGATTTGATCTCGGCCGGAGTCGGCAGCGTGCCGGTCATGTCGAGACTCACACGGCGGAGAAATTCGAGGTCTGTACAGTTTTCAGAAGGAACGATTCCGACCTTCTTCAGCTTGTCTATGATCAGCTTGTCCAACTTGGTGGAGGTTGCGATCTTGGGGTATCGGTCGCCGACCTGATCAGAGACGGGGAGCATGACGGGGATCGGTCGCACGCCGTTGTCGTAGAAAGCAACGATGTGGGTGTCACCACCGGTCAGAGATTTCACAACGCCGGTGTCGCTGACTTCCGCGACGGCTTCATCATTGGTGCGGAAGCGTGTCAATTCTGTGACGTCCTCGACCGTGCCGTCCACCCAGTGGCAGACGACTTTCAACTGCACTGTTTCACCGGGCTTGGAGAAGACGATCTCCTTTGGGAAAAACTCCAGTCGACCAAACGCCCCGGTCTCCTTCACATCGATCTTGGCGCCTTCGCTGATCCACTTGAGGACCATGTTGTATTCCCAGCTGTTCTTTTTGATGCGTTCCTTGCCCTTGTGGCGTTCCTGCATCGTGGGTTTGAGGAGCACGAGACTGTTTGCCGGATCTTTCAGATCCACCCGGACGCCGTCCTCTTCGTCCGCGATGATCTCTTTGTGATCCTTGTCAAAGTCGTAGCCAAAGAGCGAGAGGCTGAAGCCGCCCTGACCGGAGAACGCGCCGTGGCATTCGCGACCGCTGCAACCCGCCCGGCTGAAGAGCGGAATCACGTGACGGCGGAAGCTCACTACTTCGGTCGTCTCCGCGTTCGCATACCGCTGACTCGGAGTCTTGAGCCCGGAGGGCGACCGGGCTGAGGCCGGGTTGGCGATCAGGCAGGTCACGAAGGCGACAGAAATAGCGCAGATGATTCGTTTCATGGTCTGTGTATGGGACTGGGACTGGCGGAGCCTATCAGTGAATTCAGGGGTTTCTACGTTTTTCTTGAGGGCAGTATGGGCGCATCTGGCTAAGATTGATTCAACGACCACTGAAGGCACGGAATACACTGAAAAGGACTGGGCAATTGCAGGACCAGCGGCGTTCAGGAGTAGTATTCTCCCTTCCGTGTTTTCCGTGGTTGAAAACTGATCCGACTCACGTCGGATTCTACCTCGTAACAGCGGACGTCAGTCCGCTCTGACTCCTTGTTCACCCGCCTTTGCATCCCGCTACGGCGCGGCAGGCTGCTGGCGGCTACAATGGGAGTGATTGCGTGCGTTCGGGCTGCGGCCAGTAGATGTCCAGACTGTCGATCACCGGGGACGGGCCAAATCCGCCGACGGATGGATCGGCATTCCAATCGCCGCCTTCGTCCAGACCGTTTACACCGATGCTGTAGAGTTTCCACCCCTCCGGGTTCAGGTGATAGCGCAGTGGCTTCAGATCGATCGGATCCAGCGGTAATGCCTCGAGAAACTCCGGGACCAGTGTGTCGAGATTCGGCGGCATAGTCCCGTGTTTCAGCTGGTATCTTCGCAGAGCGATTGCTGTTTCCGTCACGCGGGCAAGGGCATCATTCTTGACCGCGCGAACCACCATGTGGGCGTTGTCCATAACTGACGACGAAGCGCTGAACAGGAAACGGTATCGCTCATTCCACGTGAGCTCCTCATCGAGGTGGCTCAAAACAGCGAACGGGAGTAGCTCTCGGGTGGTAGGCTTGGTGCCCTTCAAGTCGAGCCAACCTGAGCGGATGCAGTTGGCCTGCAGGTCCACGAGGCTGTTCCAGATGTCGAGTGCCCGACTGCAGTCCTGCTCCTGCCAAAGGACGTACCACATTGGAACAATGAGGAAGCGATTGAGCGTCGTCGGTTCAGGTCCCCAGCCCATGTCCCCAGACTCCCAAGCCTGTTCCCATTCGCGTTGACGTCTGGCTTGACTGCCGCGTTTGCCTCCCAGTAGTTCGAATTGCTGCAGTGTCATTGCGCGTTCCATTCGAAATGCCTCAAGCATGTCTTCCGAAAATCTCAGGTCGCCACAGTGTTTCGCCAAACGGCTCAATTCGAGGTCCGTGATTTCGTTCATCTGAACCGCCTCCCAACTCAGCTGGAATGCAGTGTTCACGATTGTTTGTCTGATCATCTCGACGATCAGCAACCGTTCGTTGCGCAGACCGCGCATCAGATCTAGCAGGCCGTTTACGCACTCCAATGCTTTCGCGCGACGTCCCTGACTCGCGTGAAACAGAAAACCGGCTTTCAACAGGTGCTCTATTTCTTTGGAAGTCCTCATCGTTCTCGTTCCCATGAGGGGTATAATCTGCCCAATACTGCTCTTGGGAGGAGATTCCGACCGATAGTCCGGCAGCTTCAAGGTGCTGACAACGGTATCGAGCAGGTTGGTATAGGGAGTGAGTATGCTGACGTAGCTCTCCCACGTATTCGTGGTTTCGACAGACTTGTCCGCCGCCGAATCGTAGCGACGCGAAGTCCATTCGGTGAGCGTGAATATCGAGGCAGTAGTCCCGTTGGTGTTGACTTCGGGTGTTCTCGGACTGTTTCTCAATGTATCACTGGCGGCGTCGAGGCGGTTTGAAAGCGAGGACAGAGACAGATAGGCGTTATTGCTGGCAGCGGGGAACGGCACGATCAGTTTGTCGAGATCGAGTTCCTCGCCCTGTTGTTTCAGGTTCGCCAGATTCGCGGTGAGCAGGTTGATTCCGGCCAGCCGAATTCCCACGGGCGTTCCGATGAGGCAGACGGCGACGAGGGCCCAAACCAATCTCCAATGCTTTGGCGAGGTTGGCTCGTCGGGTTCGGGTGTGGGCGAATCGTGTGGATCGCTTTCCATTGTGGGCTCCTTGATTTGGGGATCGTCCGGAATCTCGGTTTGCTCCGCAACTACGGAATCAGTTTGATCGTGTAACCCGGGGCCCTACGCTCGGTCGGAAGAACTGATGAAGACTGTCCTGATAACCGGAGCCAATCGCGGGATTGGAAAAGAGATTGCCTGCCAGCTGGCGGAGCTTGGGTGGCACGTCATTCTGGGCGTGCGCAACGTGGACTCAATCGGCGGACTGTTGGATGAGTTGAAGCAATCCGAAGGGAAGGTGGATTGGGTTCAACTGGATCTCAATGATTCCGAGACCGGTGATCTGGTGACCGGGTTGGAAAAGATCACCGATTCACTCGATGTGCTGATCAACAATGCCGGCGTCCTGCTGGATCGGGGGGTGGCGACTTTGGATATGGACGATGACGTGCTCCGGCAAACCTTGGAGACGAACGTCTTCGGGACGGCCCGGATCACGCGCGCATTGGTCCCCTTTCTGAAACGTTCATCAGACGCACGGATCATCAATCTATCCAGCCGCGCCGGGCAGTTGGAAACCATGGCGGATCGAATCATGGCTCCCGCCTATCAGATTTCGAAGACCGCCCTGAATGCGCTGACCTGTCTGCTGGCCGGTGAACTCCGTGACGAAGGAATCGTGGTGAATTGCATGTCCCCCGGTTGGTGCCGCACGGATATGGGGGGTGCCGAAGCGACCCGATCTGCCGCGGAAGGAGCGGACACCGCGGTTTGGTTGGCCACCGAGGCACCGCAGTCCCTGACCGGGAAGTTCATCTGCGAGCGGGTGGAGGTCCCTTGGTAGCAGGGAGATTTTGGCCTCGCGTTCTGCATGGCGTTCGTCTCTGATTTTGACCGGGCAAACTGAACATGGTGTTGAGTCTCTTCTGAATGAACGAGGGCGATTGCCTGGCCGGTCGCTTCGTGGTGGATGAACCCTTGGGGATGGATGGATGTTTCTTTGCCAACGAACGCCCGACTATGCCGGATTCAGCCCAACTGGGGCCTTTTGCGCTTTAACGCGGAAATACCCATGAAAATTCAACAAACCGGCCTGGGCCGGAATCTCATCCGCCGACTTGCCCTCCTTGGGGTAGCCCTCCTGGGTTCGCTTTCAGCGGTGGCCGCGCCCGCCATTACCGGTGTCACCCCGCCCGCAGATCGCACGTATCTGGGCGGGGAGTTTCTGACTTTTCAGGTGGCCTTTGACGAGGCGGTGCTCGTGACGGGGACACCGCAACTGGGATTGACGATCGGTTCCAGCGCGGTGAACGCCGTGTATGAAGGCGGCAGTGGCAAGATGAATTTGGTGTTCCGCTACCGGGTGCAACCGGGCGATGCGGACAGCGACGGCATCGCGGTCACCACTCCCTTGGCGCTCAACAGCGGCACGATTAAAAACGCCGGTGGCTCCGACACCACGCTCACCTTCACCGCGCCGAGCACCGCTGCGATAAATGTGGACGGCACCCAGATTCCCGCCGCCGTGCTCGAAGCCTATCTCAAGGCCGACAATGCGGGAGCAAGCGACCAGTTTTGTAGTTCGGTGGCGATCTCCGGCGACACCGTGGTGGTTGGGACGAGTGGAGAAGACAGCAACGCGACGACAGTGAATGGGGATGGTAGCGACAACAGCGCCAGTGCTGCCGGAGCGGCGTATGTCTTCAAACGTTCCGGCAGCGTCTGGATACAGGAAGCCTATCTCAAGGCCGACAATGCGGAGAGTTTTGACCAGTTTGCCTTTTCCGTGGCCATTTCCGGCGACACCGTCGTGGTTGGGGCCCCTGGAGAAGCCAGCAACGCGACGACGGTGAATGGGGATGGCAGTGACAACAGCGCTGGGAGTGCCGGAGCGGCTTACGTCTTCAAGCGTAATGGCAATAGCGTTTGGACTCAGGAAGCCTATCTCAAGGCCGACAATGCGGAGAGTTTTGACCTGTTTGGCTCATCCGTGGCCATTTCCGGCGACACCGTCGTGGTTGGGGCCTGGCTTGAGTCTAGCAACGCGACGACAGTGAATGGGGATGGCAGTGACAACAGCGCTGCACAGGCCGGGGCGGCGTATG
>JBLFYM010000074.1:0-31051 GCA_047608975.1 Limisphaerales bacterium
CCCCCTTTGTAAACTTCCGAAGCCAACGCGATGGCCAGACCCGCATCGTCGAATTGCCCGTCCCAGTAACTGACTCCACCCGCGAAATCATGGTCGGACAGTCCCGGAAGCAGAGAGATTGTTTCTGATCGGCTGATCATTCCGGACTTACGTTCGGAGTCGCCCCCCAACAGGTCGTAGAGCTTCAGCCCCAGCCCGTAGAACAATTGGTCCGATATGCCGGAGACGGGAATGACAAACCGTCGCCAGTTGGCAAAACTGCCTGCGTTTTCGAGTAAACGAGCGCGCTCAAGCAGTGATTCTCGGACAAGTGAGATGTTCAGCTGTCTGAGATACCGGATTCCTCCGTGAATGAGTTTGGTGCTGCGACTTGAAGTCCCGCTGGAAAAATCGCCCTGTTCGACCAATAACGTGCGAAAACCTCGCAGGGTGGCGTCGAGTGCGATTCCCAAACCCGTCGCGCCGCCTCCGATTACCAGAACATCAAATTTTGAGGACGTGTTTGGGATTGATTTCAACTCAGAGCCGCGATTCATACCGTATTTTGCCAGCGATTCCGTTGCGTAATTGTGGGGAAAAACTTAAAGGTTTCGAGGGGGCGAAACTAGCATATCTGGAGCCCCGCTGAAAATCTGGTGAACACGGTCGGTTTTCGATTGGAGGACACGGCATCGGTGATGCCATCATTTCAGCAATCCTCGGCACGGTTTCCGTTCGAATTGGGCTGTATGTCGGTTTCCATTCAGGACTAAAGAAACGTTAAACAGTTGATTATCAATGACTTAGGCATATATTGGTCGCGATGGCTCTGCCGATGCGATCGGCATCGGATCTGCTCTGTTTTACCTACCTTGAGATTGACACATCAAAGAAAAATTCCGCTGGGATACAGCCAATTACCTACCTCAAAATCGTTGACACCAAAGCGGATGTTTGCAACCTTCATTCCGCACACGGAAAAAGGGTCGCCAAACCTGAAGAAAAATATGAAAGCTAAATCACTACTACTCGCAGCAGCAATCGCTACCGCAACAGCGGTCAGTTCTTCGGCGCAGAATACGGTTTTTTCCGTGAATGCAGTCGGTTTTGTAAATAAAACCGTATTGGAGGGGTTTAATCTGATCTCGAATCCGCTGATCGCTGAGAACAACACCTATGACGGTTTGTTCGGAACTACGCTTCCTAACAACACTGCGCTTTACAAATTTGACCCAAATAGTGGTTTTGTTTCCGCCCAGTTCTTTAATCTGGGTGGTGGAACAACTCTCTGGTCCCCTGGTGGAGCTGAGACCACATCCGTGGTTCCGGGTGAAGGATTTTTCATCAATATTCCTGCCGGAACGGCAAGTCACACAATCACTTTTGTTGGCAACGTTCCTCAAGGGACACTGAATACTCCCCTTGAACAGGGTTTTCAGTTGATTTCCTCACAGGTGCCGCAAGCGGGTGAAGTTGTGGCTGATCTTCAACTTCCGATTGGAAATCAGGATCAGATTTTTAAATACAGTCAAACAAGTGGCTTTCTCTCCATCCAGTTCTTTGACTTTGGGGGGGGGAACACGCTTTGGGTGAACAGCGAACAAGGTGGTGGAAACATTCCACCGTCGGTTGATGTCGGTGAGGGATTTTTCCTGAATCGTCAAGCCGCTAGTTCAGGCACGTGGACACGCGCCTTTGACGTGAACAGTCAGTAATTTAAAAATTAAACAATCCAAAATAAACACAAACCAATGAAAAAAATAGTAGTAATCCTATCCCTTGGCGTCGCGCTGCTTGCTCAGAATGCAAGGGCCGCAGACGGATCTGTAAACTTCACGACGATTGGCGGCGCCAACGGTCAGGCGTTTGGCACTGATGGTTTAGCTGTCGATGACACCGTTAAGGGGCAGGTGTTTTTTGGAGCCAATGCGGGCGCTTTGGCAGCATTCGGATCGATTCATAACTTCACGCAGCAAACCGGTTTTATTTTCGCAGGTACCGTTTCCGGGTCCGGAACCACTCCAGGCGCAACTGGTGTCTATGAAATCCGCGCTTGGGAAGGAACATTCGCCAGCTACGACGCAGCTGTTTCTGGCGGTGGCAAATTCGGTAACTCTTTTGACCATGTCACGTCTGGTCAGACTGCCGTTCGCCCAACTATCACGCTCGGCGGGGATGCGTTCAACTTCCCTCCGGATTTGAATTCACATGCCAACTTCGCACTTGTTCCAGAACCGACCACGATGGTGCTTGGTTTGATGGGCTTGGGTGGTTTGGTTGCTGCGCGCCGTCGCCAAAAGTAACTCATTCAGTTTTGCTTTCACGAAGCCGCTCAAGAAATTGAGCGGCTTTTTTCTTTATCTGAGGCGACTCGTTTAGGTATATTTCTCCGCGCGTTGTGGTCCGTTCGTCTATCGGTTCAGGACACGGCCCTCTCAAGGCTGAAAGATGGGTTCGATTCCCATACGGACTACCAACACGCTGGCAGTAAATTCGTTGTGCGACCTTTTCAAATTATCTTCAATCCCACCAGTGCTGCGGAGCTCTCGAACATGCCGAAGGAGCTGCAGTTGAGCATTCTGGGAGAATTCCGGGGACTGCCCAAAGAGGTCATGAGCACGGCGATGGAGAAATTTGGCAAACTTGAACGAGAAGGGCATATCCTCCACCGTTTTCGCATCGGCGACTATCGGATCTACTTCGAAAAACATGAATTGGGAGTTGTGGTTCACCGGATCTTGAATCGCCACACCCTGAAAGATTTCCTGTATCGCTCCAGTCTGCCGGTGGCGGAGGATCAGGCATTACAGGACAATCCCAAATTCTGGGAACTGATCTGCGAGTCGAACACCCGACCAAACGAGTAAACCGGATCCGAACTGGACTCGGGAGCCGATGGCAAGTGTCGGCAAACCATCCTCGGTCTGGCCGATTTCGGCCCATATTCGGTTTGTTGTGGTCGCTAAATGTGGTTAAGAACCATTCTTCGGCGGATTGGTACGAAAACAATTTGCCAAAGCATTCGGATTCTCCCTAGTCTGGTGGCATGAGACGCCTTCTGCTTATCGCGTTGCTGATTTTTGCCGGCCCTGGAATTGTGAGCGCTGCGGCGCCGGAGGATCTGTACATCAACATCTTCAATCTTATCGTCAAGGGCGATGAACTTCAGGAAAAAGGACAGGGCAGGGCAGCGCTGGAGAAATTTCTGGAAGCCCACCGAGATCTGAAGAATCTCAAAGCCGCCTATGGCACATGGAGCAAGAAGATCGTTGATTTTCGGCTCAAATATTTGGCCAAACAGATCGGCCCGCTCAAGGTCCAATATCCCGGTACAGTAATTCCGCAACCTGGCGTGGTCGGTGGAATGGGGAATGCAAAATGGAAAACCGGTAAAGGCGGTAAGGGTGGTAAAGGTGGATCTGTGGGCGTCAACACTGCGCTGCGCGAGTTGAACGAAGAACTTATCCAGACGAGCCGGGCAAAGACTGTATTGGAGCAGAAACTGCGTGAGGCTCTGGCTGCCCGTCCGGCTGATATGGACCCAGGTGCATACGCCAAGGCGCAGGAACGGATCAGGACCTTGGAGAAGAGTGATGACGTGAATCAGGTGACTCTCGACCGCAGTTCTTCCGAGCTGAATCGATTGCGCAGTGAATATGAAGCACTTCATAAGAAATACGCCACTTCGGCTGCCAGAGGTCAGGAAACCAAACTGCGCGAGGACAATACGAACATGCGTCGGCAGATTCTCGAATTTGAAACTGCTCTCCGTGGCGCATCCAATGCTGATGAACTGAAGCGGAAAGTCTCACTCTTGCAGACGGATCTAAAGGCCGCGGAGCAGCGGGCGAACGCGCTGGCAAATCAGAACCAGACCATGCACACATCGATGCAATCGGCGGATACGACAAAGCTTCAGGCGGACAACGTCAACCTGAGAAATCAGGTTCAGCAACTGAGCCAACTCGCCGGTAAAGTGGGGGACCTGGATGGCATGACCTTGAAGCTGCGTCAGATGGAGACAGAACTGCAGGTTCAGCGCTCGACGGCCAGCCAGTTGGCTCGCGACAAACAGCGTCTCGAATCCGCTGCTGCCAACGTCCCGGTTTTGACAGCTGAGAATACCGCGCTGAAGAGCGAAGTGAGCAAACTGAATGAAATCGCGAGTTCAGTGCCTCGAATCCAGGTTCTGCAAAACGAACTGGCGGCAGCCAAAGCGAAGGTTCAAACCGAACAATCACTCCGGGCATCGCTTGCACGCGAGAAGCAGAAGCTCGAAGATCTGTTGACTGATCCTGACACGCAGCTCGGCGGGAACTCTGACGAACTCAAGTCCCTCCAAAAAGAAAATGCCGCGTTGCACACAGAACTGAAGAATCTCAACAACGACGTCCAGAAAAACTCGGCGCAATCGTCCCGGGTAAAAGCGCTGGAACTGGAACGCAGTCGCCTGCAAAAGGAACTGGAGCAAGCCCTTAAGAATCGCGACGCTCAAAAAAAAACGGCCGTAACGCCGCCCGCTGAGGATTCTGGCCTTAAAAAAAAGTTAGCTCTCGCTGAAGCGCGGATCGCTTCGTTGGAGTCGTCTCCCGAACCGTTCGATCCTCAAGAGCTGGCTCTGCTCAAGAAACCTGCCGCTCCCAAACCGGCGCCGGCTTCGGTCCAACAGAAACGGGAGTTCCCCGCCAGTGCGGCCCAGATGGCGCTGCAAGCCCAGCGGGCCTACGAGGCGCGTCGGTATGACGAAGCGGAATCCAAATACAAGGAGATCCTGACTCTCGAACAGAGCAACGTCTATACGCTCGCGAATCTTGCCGCTGCCCAGATGGAACTGAACAAGCTTTCGGAGGCCGAGGCGAACCTCTCCAAGGCGCTCAGCATTCACGGAGACGACGCCTTCAGTCTTTCGCTCTTCGGACTGGTGAAATTTCGCCAGGGTGATTTCGATGCGGCGTTGGATATGCTGAGCCGCTCGGCGGTGCTCAATCCTGACAATGCGCAAACTCAGAATTACCTCGGTCTCGCGTTGAGCCACAAGGGCATGAGAATTGCCGCTGAGGCCGCGTTCCGAAAGGCTGTCAAACTTGCGCCGGGTTATTCAGTCGCTCACTACAATCTCGCCGTGTTCTACGCCACGGCAAACACTCCATCTCCAGAACTGGCCAAATGGCACTACCAGAAAGCCCGGGCCGCCGGCCATCCTAAGAGTGATGAGTTGGAGAACATGCTCGCGTCTCGCTGATCGCAAGACTGTTTCTCGTCTGAAAGATCAATGTTCAGTCAGTTGATTGAAGAACTGGCGGTAAGTACGAGGGGGCGTGGATTCTATGAGATTTCGGGCGAACTTGCTGCGGTGGTGACGCGCAGCGGAATCGCCACCGGATTGGCCACCATTCACTTGCAACACACCTCCGCCTCGCTGTTGATCCAGGAGAATGCCGACCCGGAGGTTCGCGGTGATCTGGAACGAATTTTTGCCCGCCTGGTTCCCGACGGAGATCCTATTTTTCGGCATACCTGTGAAGGCGAGGATGACATGCCCGCGCATGTCAGGACGGCGCTGACCTGCGTGAATATGAGCGTCCCCGTTTGTGACGGACGTATGACTCTCGGCACCTGGCAGGGAATCTTCCTGTGGGAGCATCGTTATCACGCCCACCGTCGCCGTGTGTCCGTCCATGTGATGGGCGAATAGTCTGGCCTCCTGCGCGGCGCACTGTTTAGCGTTTCGCCATGATTAATGGACAACGGATTTCTGGGGGCCTGTTCCTGTTCCTCATCGTAATTCAATTGGGTGCCGCACCGGTCGGTAAGAAATTTGGATTCTCAGGGCCCGAGATATTTCCGATCGACTTCCAGGTTCATTCCCTGAACGCGGCGGATTTCGATGGCGATGGCAAACGCGATCTTCTGGTTATCAATAATCGTCGTTCCCGGTTGAACATTCTTTACAACCGCACGGGTTTGCCGCCTAGAAAACTGGTCAGGAGAGTTGAGGCGGGCGTGAATGAACTCCCTCCTGACGCGAGATTCGAGCCAGTCGCAGTATCGACTGAACTGAGGGTGGTGGGCGTTGCGGTGGCAGATTTTGATGCCGACGGACGTCCCGACATCGCGATGTACGGTGAACCCAAACAGTTTCAGTTCATCCGAAACGCCGGCAAGCGGCAGTGGGATGATCCGGTGACCTGGGAGCTGGAAGATCAGGTGCTGGGTTCCAACGGCATCCGCCACGGCGATCTGAATGGCGACGGACGGGATGACGTGGCGCTGTTGTCGGCGAACGCGATTCTCTGGTTTCGGCAATTGGACAAGGGTGGATTTGCTGAGCCGGTCAAGATTCCGTTTGTGGGTACGGTTCAGGCGATGGATATCGAAGACCTCAATGCAGACGGTCGCAAAGACCTCCTCCTGATCAACTGGGATCATCGCAACCCGCTGCGAGTTCGGCTCCAGGCGGACGATGGAACGCTGGGACCAGAGGTGCAGCATCGATTGCCGCGTTTGCGCGCGCTCACGGTGGCCAATATCGATTCGGACAAACAATTGGAGTTGATCCAGATACTCCAGCAATCAGGGCGGGTACAGATCGGTGAATTCGAGGCCCGGGCGGACAGCCGCGGTTTCGCCTCCTCGCCACTCTGGCTGAAGCCTCTGGCGCGGGCTGCGGGTTCTTCGCGGGGAATGGACTGGGCCGATCTCAATCGCGACGGCCGGACGGATCTGATTTATGCGGAGCCGCAACTGGGGGCCTTGCGGGTGGTTATTCAGGACGCTGAAGGCCGTTTTGGTGCCGGAAGATCTTTTCCGTCGCTCTCCGGTATCAATCAGATCGAATCTGCCGACTGGGATGATAACAATAAACCGGAGCTTTTCGTTTTCAGCCCGGAGGAAAAACAGATCGGCGTGGTTGAAGTGGATGGTGAGAAAAGATTGCCGTTTCCCGATTTGCTGGCGTTGGAGGGCAAACCACTGGCTTTTGCCGTCGGGCGCTTTCAATCCGATGGCGCAGTCTCAGCCGCGGTGCTTGTGGATCTGGAAGGTAAGCGTGGATTGGAGATCCATCACGGCGACGGCAAGATTCGGAAAGTAAAACTCTCTGACGAGTTTCGCTCCACCCCGTCGCGAATGTTTTTTCATGACGCGGATCAGGACGGTGTGAATGACCTCGTCTTCCTGACGCCGTACGAAAAGATTCAGGTTCTCCGCTCGGATGAGGAATCCAAGTTCGAAGAGATCGATCTCTTTCCGCCCGGAGGCGCGGTTTCGAAGCCGATCTACGCGGTTGCGGATTTGGATGGCGATGGCAAATCCGAACTGCTGTTGCCGCAGAAAAACTTTGTCCGGGCAGTGGTGCTGGAGAAAAAGAAGAACTCGAAGTCCTGGAATTTTCGGGTGAGTGATCAAATCAACGGTGGCACCCGAAACTCGCAGATCGGCGCGTTGTGGTTCCGAGCGGGGGAAGCCAAGCGCAAGGCGACGCTCTATATGTTGGATCCGGCGACCGAGCACCTTTCGGTGTGTCGACTGGGCAAGGATGGTATTTGGGCGATCGAGCAGGACGTGGAGCTTCCGGTGACGGATTTCCAATCGCTCGAACAAATCCAGGTTGCGGAGCAAAAGGACACCCTCGGTTTTCTGGGTGTCAATTCAGCAGCTTGGATCTCCGCCGGCGAAACCGGTTGGCGCGTCGAAAAGAGCACGGGCTTCGAATCCGCCGTTGAGAACGGCCGCTTGATTGATGCGGTGCCGGGGGATCTCAATTCCGATGGACGAACAGACATTATTTTCCTGGAGTCGTTGAAGAACCACATCGAGATCGCAGTGTATTGGGCCGAGCGGTTGGAATCAGCGGTTCGTTGGCGGGTGTTCGAGCAGCGGACGTTTCGTGGTGTGGGCAGCCGCAGCACGGATCCTCGAGAAGCGGTGATTGAAGATTTTACCGGCGATAAGAAGCCTGATCTGGCAATCCTTGTGCATGACCGGGTGTTGCTTTATCCGCAGGAGTAAGTTGTGCGGGAGGTTGCCATTGAGATCACCGGAATCACTTGGCGAATTCGATCACGCGGCGCTCCCGCACGAGCGTGACGCGGATCTGCCCCGGATACTGCAGCTGGTCCTCGATACGTCGGCAAATCTTGCGGGCGAGAGTCGCGGCTTCTTCGTCATTCATGGCATCGGGACTGACTATCACTCGCAGTTCGCGCCCCGCCTGGATCGCATAGCACATTTCCACACCCGGAAAGCTCTTCCCGATATCCTCCAGGTTCTCCAGGCGCTTCAGGTAGGTCGTCATCGTCTCGGAACGGGCGCCGGGGCGTGAGGCACTGATCGCGTCGGCTGCGCTCACCAGGACGCCGTAGAGGCAGGTATGTTCGATCTCGTCGTGATGGGCGGCGACGCCGTTGATGACCTGTTCGTCTTCGCCATGCTGTTTGAGAAATTCGGCTCCAATCAACGCATGCGATCCTTCGACCTCGTGGTTCAAAGTCTTCCCAATGTCGTGAAGCAAACCCGCTTTCTTTGCGCGCAGAATGTCGAGTCCGAGTTCCGCTGCCATCATGCCGCAGAGATGGGCAACCTCGACGGAATGGGAGAGGACGTTCTGGGAGAAACTCTGTCGAAATTTCAGGCGACCCAATTGGGCGGTCACTTCCGTATTCAAGGGCGGAAGGCCGGCTTCGAAGACTGCCTCTTCACCTGACTTGAGGACGGTCTCATCAATTTCATTGGTGACTTTGCCAACGACTTCTTCGATGCGGGTCGGGTGGATGCGGCCGTCCGCGATGAGGCGTTCCATGGCTTCTCGCGCGATCTCGCGGCGAACGGGGTCAAAACCGGAAAGCACGACGGCACCAGGAGTATCGTCGATCAATACGGTGACACCGGTCGCGGATTCAAACGCGCGGATGTTTCGGCCTTCCCGTCCGATGATCCGCCCCTTTATCTCGTCGCCATTGAGAGAGATTGTCGCGGTGGTGGTCTCGAACGTGTACTCGCTGGCGTAGCGTTGGATTGCCGTTGCCAAAATGCGCTTGGCCTCGAACTCGGTCTTGCTTTTGGCCGCCTCCATGATGTGGCGACTGAGATCGTTGGCGTCCTTTTGTGCCGCGCTCTCAACTTCTTTGAGGAACTCGGTTTTGGCTTCGTCCTCGTTTAGCTGGGCGACTTTTGAAAGCTGTTCCCTGCGTTCGTCGATCAGTTCCTGCAGTTCCCCGGAACGCCGCGTGAGGTTTTCCTCTTTTTGCAGCAGGCGGTTCTGTTGTGCCGAGAGATTCTTCTCGCGATCGACCATGCCTTCCATCTGCTGGTTCAGCAGGGCTTCGCGCTGCGCCCGCTGCTGCTCCGCATTCGCGAGTTCCTTTCGGCGGGTACTGAACGACTCCTCCGTTTCTTTTCGAAGTCGAAGCGCTTCTTCGTTCGCCTCCAGCTTTGCTTCACGAACCTGGTTGTTTGCGGCCCTTTCGGCGTTCTCGATTTGTGCCGCCACCTGCGCATCCAGTTCGCGGCGCAGATTGCGATCTTTCAGCATCGTCAGGAGGTAGCCGAAGGCGATCCCGAAGAAGAGCAAGGCCAGATGCCAGTAATCGAGTTGTGCGAATAAGTTCATGCTAAGCGGACCATCAATCGGCCTCTATCCAGTTTTGGGGCGTGCAGATTGCGTCGACCGGTTGGTCGTGTTCTTCGGCCGGAACGTGAGTTGTGATTTGTTCGTCAAACGCGATTCCGATCTTTCGGGCGGGAACCGATTTCAAAATCCTGTCGTAATACCCTTTGCCGCGCCCCAGGCGCGCCCCACCGGGCGCAAACGCTACTCCAGGGACCAGCATCAAGTCCAGTTGGTTTAGCGCCAGGTGAGCACACTGGTGAGAGGGCTCCAGAATTCCGTATTTACCCTGAAGCAGGTCAGATTCCGCAGTTTTTATGATCGCGGCTTCGTAACGTCCACTTTCGGAGAGGTAGCGTGGCAAGCATACGATTTTGTCCGTAGCCAGGCCGGACGCGAGCAAATCCGAGATGTCTGGCTCGTCGGGCAGGGGTGAAAACAAGAGAATTGAACCAGCTTCTGCCCACTCTGCAGATTGGATTACACGTTTGCAGATTGAGTTGCTGGCGGCTGACCGGTCTGGAGAAGAAAGTTTGGCGACCGCCGATTTGACGAGAGTTCGTAGTGCCTGTTTTTCTTCGGCGATGTTCACGTTTTTTGCCGGGCGATCATTTTGCGCCAATACTCCATCCGCTCACTGATCTTCTTTTCCGTACCGGTATCGCCTGGTGTATAGAATTTCCGGGTTTCGCCCAGATAATCCTGATCTGTCACACCGCCTTCAAAATTAGGGGAGTATTCGTAGCCTTCTCCATGTCCCATGGTTTTGGCACCCGCGTAATGGGCATCCTTCAGGTGTGCGGGGACTTCGAGTGTGCGGCCCTTTCTCACATCGTCGAGAGCTGCGTCAATTGCTGTGATAACCGAATTGCTCTTCCATGCCGTGGCGATGTAGAGCGCGGCTTCCGCGACCGGGATCCGTGCCTCGGGCCAGCCGATGTGCTCGGCAGCCTGATGCGCCGCCACTGCGAGAACCAATGCCATCGGGTCAGCCAGTCCCACGTCTTCCGCTGCGTGGACCATGATTCGGCGGGTGATGTACCGCGGGTCTTCGCCGGCGTGAATCATTTTTGCCAACCAATAGAGCGTCGCGTCCGGATCACTCCCGCGCATGGATTTGATGAATGCGGAAATCGTGTCGTAGTGGGCATCTCCATCGCCGTCGTAGACGATCGCCTTCTTCTGGATGCACTGTTCCGCAACGGCGAGATCGATTTGCACGATCCCATCCGCCTTTGGAGGAGTTGTCAGGGCGGCGATCTCCAGCGAGTTCAATGCTTTGCGGGCGTCGCCGTCCGCCATCGTGGCCAGGTGTCTGAACGCGTCTTCGTGCGCGTTGATCTTCATATGGCCGAGACCTCGCTTGTCATCGGCGACGGCCCGGTTGAGCAGTTCGAAAAGTTCGTCCGGAGACAGTGATTTTAGCTCAAATATCTGAGACCGAGAGACGAGGGGCGAATTGACGAAGAAGAATGGGTTGTGGGTTGTTGCTCCGATCAGCCGGATGACCCCGCTCTCGACGTCGGGGAGTAGCACGTCTTGCTGGGACTTGTTGAAGCGATGGATCTCGTCGATGAACAGAATGGTGGTTCGGCCAGTGTTTTGGAGTCGGTTGGAGGCACCCGAGAGAACGCGACGCATGTCGGCGACGTTGGATTCCACGCCGCTGAGCCGTTCGAATTTGCAACTGGTGTGGGTCGCGATGATCTGCGCGAGGGTGGTCTTCCCGGTGCCAGGTGGGCCGTAGAAGATGAGAGATTGGATCCGGTCCGCCTCGATGGCGCGCCGGAGCAGCATGCCCGGCGCGAGGATATGGCTCTGCCCCGCGTATTCGTCCAGGTTGCGCGGGCGCATCCTGGCGGCCAACGGCGCCGGGGTTTGAGGTTCCGGGTCCGGCGTCTCAGTAGTCGCTGACTCAGATTGTTCGGTTGCGGAAAACAGGTCCGCCATGGAGCGGAGTTTCAAACACCCGGCTTGGGAATCCAAACAAAATTGAACCAGTTCGGTGTTCACATTGGTTATCAGCGCCTTGTTTGCTCGGGCCATTGCGAGTTATCCTTCGGGCACCTCATGAATCGACGATCCTTCCTTGCATCCGCGACGTTTGCGGCACTTGCCACTGAGCCTCTGCTTGCTCGCTCCAATGCGCCTCGTATCAAATCGATCAGCAAGCACACCTTGCGCCAGAATCGGGAGGGCGGGGGAACGACCTGGTTTCACCCGCGGGCATGCATGGTTCCGGGTGAGAATGGAGCCCGTGTCGCGCTGATGAATCTACAGTCCATCGGTGGTTCCGACTATTTTGGCCCCGTTCACTGGAGTGAATCTTCAGATCTGGGAGTGAGCTGGTCTGATCCGGTTGCCATTCCTGCGCTGGGCTGGCATCCCATGCCAGATCAGGACGGGTTGAAGGCGGGCGTTTGTGATGTGGTGCCGCAGTATCACCCGCAGACTGGCACGGTTCTGGCGATGGGGCACGTCGTGTTCTATCGAGGTGCGCGTTTTTCGAAAAACGATCAATTGGCCCGTTATCCGGTCTATTCGGTGCGCCGCAAAGACGGAACCTGGTCCGAGCGCCGCATTCTTGAATGGAAGGACCCGCGCGGGGCGTTCATTTACACGAACAATTGCGGACAACGCATCGTTCTGCCGAACGGTGACATCCTGATGTCATTCACATTTGGTCCGGAATCGAAGAATCGATCGGTCGCGGGCGTCCTTTGCTCGTTCGATGGTGAGCATCTCCGAATCAAGAAGGTTGGACCGGCTCTCGAGCTGACTCACGGTCGGGGATTGCTCGAACCCTCCATTACCCAGTTTGGTGGGCGAACTTTCATGACCATCCGCGCTGAAGACGGCCGGGGTTACAACAGTGTGAGTGAAGACGGATTGAACTACGCGGAGAAGAAAGCGTGGGCCTGGGACGACGGCGAACCGGTGAATATGTCCACTACCCAGCAACATTGGCTGACCCATTCTGATGGGCTGTTCCTCGTCTACACCCGGAAGGACAAATCGAATACCGGTATCATCCGCTGGCGGGCGCCTTTGTGGGTGGCCGCCGTCGATCCGAAAAAGAGATGCCTGGTCAGGGCGACGGAACAAGTCGTTCTGCCGCTCGTCGGTGATGGCGTGAATGATCAGAACAAGGTTGCACTCATGGGCAATTTTCACGTCACCAATGCGAGTCGGAACGAATCATGGGTCACAGCCGGCGAATGGATGCCCCGGAATCAGGCCAAGGGTGATCTCCTTCTGGCTCGTATCAAGTGGGCGACCCCCAATCGTCTGGTGGATTGATGATGCCAAGAGGCTTGGCCGCCCGCTCCGCGGCTCTCTTTCGGGCGGTGAATTCAGGATCCGCCGCCAAGCCGGTCAATACCTCCTTCTTCGGAAACAAGGCCATCGACGGGTATGACACCGTGGCCTATCACACGCAGAAGCAGGCAGTGAAAGGATCCAAGCAGTATTCGCAGGAGTGGCAGGTGGACAAGGTCGGCATGATCAAACGCGGTGACTACAATTTCCCGAAGCTCATCAAGTAGGGAATGGAAGTCGATCCTGAGACTCAGACGCGTGACGCCGTGAAATTAAACTCCAATCAACCAACAGGTCGATTCTGCGGCGGCGGGTCTCGACAGTCCGCTTTCCTGGTGGAAGGCTGCCCAAGCGGGCGGCCCCACTCCAACCGGCCCATCATTGATTTGGATCTCAACCACCGCTGACCCGCCATGAATCCAGAAAAAGAAAACACCTCACCCACAGCAGTAGTCACGGAGTCCAAAACGGGAAATCCGGCACTCAAATTCCTCGTCCTCGCAGCCTTCGTCGGACTCGCGGCCTTCGTGTGGGTGAAGTTTGGCAAGTCGCTGAACTTTGAGTTCCTCGCCTCCAAGGAAACCGCGATGCGGGAATACAGCGAAAAGAATCCCGCGCTGGTGGTTGCCATCGCATTCGGTATCTACGTCGCCATCACCGGGCTTTCACTTCCGGGAGCGCTGGTGATCACGTTGGTGGTGGGCTGGTTTTTCGGATTTGCCCAAGGGGTGGTCATTGTGAGTTTTGCGTCCACCGCAGGTGCGACCATCGCGTTTCTGTTCAGTCGTTTTCTGCTGCGAGATTCGATTCAGTCAAAATTTGGTGATCGCCTGAAAAGCTTCAATGAAGCGCTCGACCGCGAGGGACCGTTCTACCTGTTCACGCTACGGGTGATCCCGGCGGTTCCCTTCTTCGTGATCAATCTCGTGATGGGCCTTACCCCGATTCGCACCGGCACGTTCTGGTGGGTGAGTCAGCTCGGAATGCTTCCGGGAACGGCCGCCTTTGTCTACGCCGGTTCGCAGGTCCCAAGTCTGAAAAAATTCACGGAGAACGGCGCCAAAGGAATCCTCTCGCCCGGTCTCATCGCGGCGTTAGTTCTCTTGGGCGTGCTGCCCTTTGCAATGAGGAAGATTCTCGCCAAATTCAAGAAACCAGAACCGACCTCCTAGCGCCGTCCGCTGGACTCTTTTCAAACTTTCAACCCGGTTTATCCAAAACATGCAAGATTTCGAACAACTTCAACCACTCGACGAGCATAACCAGAAGCTCCAAGCCAACGTTCATCCGCTGGACTATCAGAACCCGGAGCCAGCCGAGAAATATAACCTCGTGGTAATCGGGGCCGGTGCTGCCGGACTGGTGACTTCGGGGGGAGCCGCTGGTATCGGTGCCAAAGTGGCCATTGTCGAACGCGCCCTCATGGGCGGCGATTGTCTGAATGTCGGCTGCGTGCCGTCGAAGGGGATCATCAGCGCCGCGCGGGCTTACGCCGCAGTCCGCGCCGCGGGTCAATTTGGGGTGACCGTGCCGGACGGCGTTTCCATCGACTTCGGCAAGGTGATGGAACGGATGCGCAAACTGCGCAGTGACATCAGCCCCGCTGATTCGGTAAAACGATTCACGGACAAAGGCGTGGATGTCTTTCTGGGACAGGCCAAATTCATCGGTTCGAATACGGTGGAGGTCGCTGGCAAGAAACTGAAATTTGCCAAAGCAGTCATCGCCACCGGCGCGCGTGCCTCGGCACCGAGGATCAAGGGCTTGGAGGATGTTCCCTATCTCACGAACGAAAACCTGTTTTCCATCACGGAATTACCCAAGCGTTTTGGCATCATCGGGGCGGGACCGGTTGGGGCGGAGATGGCTCAAAGTTTCGCAAGGTTTGGATCCGAAGTGACACTGGTGACCTCCGACCGCGGGTTGATGCCCAAGGAAGATCGGGACGCTGCCGCCATCGTGAAAAAGGCGATGGAACGCGACGGGGTGAATTTCGTGACCGGATCGCGCGGTGTGGTGTTGTCCAAGGAACCCGATGGATCGGTGCGGATGAAATACGTTCATCCGGAGAATAGTTATGACATCGTGGTGGACAAGCTGCTGATCGCGGTGGGTCGCGCTCCGAACGTGGAGGGCTTGGGCCTTGAAACCGCCGGCGTCGAATACTCAGCCAAAGGCGTGAAGATCAACGACCGGTTTCAGACCACGAATCCGAAGATCTATGCGGCCGGGGATATCTGTTCGCCGTATCAGTTTACGCATGCGGCAGATTTTATGGCCCGTTCCGTGATCCGGAACACCCTGTTCTTTGGCCGGGCAAAGCACAGCTCGCTGGTCATTCCATGGGCGACCTACACGTCTCCAGAAGTTGCCCATGTGGGGATGACCATTGCGGATGCCCGGGCGAAAGGTGTTCAGATTGACACGTTTGATCAACCGATGAGTGAAGTTGACCGGGCGATATTGGAAGGCGAAACAGAGGGCTTCGTCCGCATCCACACGAAGAAGGGAACAGATAAGATTGTGGGTGCCACGGTGGTGGCTCCGAACGCCGGTGACATGATCGGCGAAGTCTCCCTGGCGATGACCAAGGGGATTGGACTTGGTTCGATTGCCGCCACAATTCATCCTTATCCGACGCAGGGCGAAGCGATTCGAAAGGTGGGTGATGTCTATGGTCGGACCCGGCTTACCCCATTCGTCGCCAAGCTCTTCAAGAAGTGGTTGGCCTGGATCCGTTGATCTGAAACCGCGTTTGAGACGATCTATTTCCAATAAATGAAAGATCACAAATTCGATGCCATCGTCGTCGGTTCCGGCACTTCCGCCTACTACGCCGTCGATGGTTTGAACAAGGCGGGCAAGAAGGTCGCCATCATAGATGAACGACCCTATGGCGGCACCTGTGCCTTGCGGGGATGTCAGCCCAAGAAGTATCTCGTCTGCAACGCGGAGGCGATCGCCGCCGCACGTCATTTGGTCGGTCGCGGAATACAGTCCGCGCCGCAGACCGATTGGAAGGCCTTGCAGACGCTGAAGAATGAGTTCCTCGACGGTCGCTCTGAAGGCGAGGTCCAGGACTGGCAGGAGGCGGGTGTGGCGACCTTCCATGGGCGGGGCGTGATGACGGGTGAAAACGAAATCACGGTCGGTGAAGACCGGTTCCAGGCGGATCATATCGTCTTGGCAACCGGAGCCAAACCGCGACGTGCCGACATTCCCGGTGCCGAACATGTGCATGACAGTGAACACTTTCTGGACCTTCCGGAATTGCCTGAGCGAATCACTTTCATCGGCGGCGGCTACATCTCTTTCGAATTTGCGCACGTTGCGATTCGGGCAGGTGCGAAGGAGGTCACCATTCTCCATCGCTCTGCGCAGCCGCTGAAGGCGTTCGATGCGGATATTGTGAAAGTCATTCTGGATGCGAGTGAAGCGGAGGGGATCAAGATTGTTGTGAACGAATCCCCGACGGGAGTGAAAGTCGGGGATGACGGACTTCAGGTCAGTTCATCTTCAGGCACTGAATATCAGACCGACCTTGTCATTGAAGCGACGGGGCGGGTGCCGAATCTCAGCGTTCTCGCGGAGGGGGGTGGAAACGTCGAATCCTCCTCTCGGGGAGTTGCTGTGAACGAGTTCATGCAAAGCGTTTCGAATCCCCGCGTTTACGCGATCGGAGACTGTGCTGCCACGGCGTTCATGCTGGCGACCGTTGCCGATGAGGAAGGAAAGACTGCGGCCAAAAATATTCTGGACGGCAATGTGAAATCCGTGGATTATTCTTTGATTCCCAGTGCCGTGTTCACGATTCCAAGTATCGGCTCAGTTGGTATGACTGAGGAACAGGCAAATAACCAAGATCTGGATTTCCGGGTGAACAGAGGCACCACCGCCGACTGGCCATCGTCCAAACGGATTGGTGAAAAGCATTCCGGCTACAAGGTGCTCATCGACAATCAGACCGACGAGATTCTCGGAGCGCATATCGCGCGTCACAATGCGTCCGAGGCCATCAATACCCTTGCCTTGGCGATGAAGTATCACATCAAGGCCGCGGATCTCGCCGACTTCATGTGGGCTTATCCGACGATCACATCCGATTTGAAATACATGGTGAAGTAAGCCGCCACACCGCAAACCGCAGTTCCCTAGAAAATGAGCAATCCAAAGAGTTTGAAAACCGAGGTCAAAAAATTCATGACCGGCCTCATCAAGCGTAATCCGCACGAAGTCGAGTTTCACCAGGCGGTCAGGGAAGTGACCGAAACCCTGATGCCATTCTTGCTGGAGAATCCGAAGTATCGGGATGCGCAGATTCTTGAACGGATGACCGAGCCTGATCGGATCGTGATCTTTCGCGCCACCTGGGAAGCGGATGATGGCTGCATTCGTGCAAATCGTGTTTGGCGGGTGCAATTCAACAATTCCATCGGTCCGTACAAGGGGGGGCTGCGGTTCCATCCATCCGTCACGCAGAGCGTGTTGAAGTTTCTGGGCTTCGAACAGGTGTTCAAGAACAGCCTGACGGGTCTGCCGATGGGGGGGGCCAAAGGCGGATCAAACTTCAATCCGAAAGGAAAGAGCGATCGTGAAGTGATGCGCTTCTGTCAGTCGCTGATGATCGAACTTTCCCGACATATTGGTGAGGACACAGATATACCCGCCGGTGACATCGGCGTTGGCTCGCGTGAGATCAGTTTTCTCTTCGGCCAATACAAACGCCTTGTGAATCGCTTCGTGGGAACGTTGACCGGCAAGGGACTCGAGTTTGGTGGCAGCGTCGGTCGCAAAGAGGCTACGGGCTACGGCTGTGTCTATTTCTGCGAAAACATGTTCAATCATCGGGATGATTCAATTGCGGGGAAGACGGTTTCCGTATCCGGTTCCGGAAACGTTGCGCTCTACGCGATTGAGAAGGCGACGGAGTTGGGTGGCAAAGTGGTCACGGCTTCGGACTCATCCGGCTTCATTCATGATCCGAACGGAATCGATGCGGACAAGCTCGCCTTTCTGAAAGATCTCAAAGAAGTCCGTCGCGGACGGATCAGTGAGTACGTTGACAAATATCCTTCCGCCTCGTTTTCGGAAGGACGTCCGTGGTCCGTGCCGGTGGACGCCGCGCTGCCTTGTGCCACCCAGAACGAGATCAATGAGGAACAGGCGAACGAACTGGTGAAGAACGGTGTCCGCGCGGTTTGCGAAGGGGCTAACATGCCGACCGAGTTGCCGGGCGCACACGTATTCCTCAACGCCAAGATTCTCTACGGTCCGGGCAAGGCGGCGAATGCCGGCGGCGTGGCCGTCTCTGGGCTCGAACAAAGCCAGAACGCACTCCGGCTGTCATGGAGTCGCGAGGAGGTGGATGCGAAGCTGCAGACCATCATGCAGGAGATCCACGGCAAGTGCCTTACGTATGGTGATAACGGCGAATTCGTAAACTACGTTCAAGGCGCGAATATTGGCGGCTTCATCAAAGTCGCCGATGCCATGTTGGCCTACGGCGCAGTCTGATCCTCAAACTGATTTAGGAAGAAATGCAGATCAAAATCGCCCCCTGAAATATCATGAAAGCATCAGACCTGTTTGTGAAAGCCTTGGAGAAGGAAGGCGTTGAATACGTCTTCGGAATTCCGGGGGAAGAAAATCTCGATCTGCTCGACTCGCTCTCGCGCTCACCGATCAAGCTGATCCTGACGCGTCATGAGCAGGGCGCCGGGTTTATGGCTGCCACCTTGGGCCGGCTCACCGGAAAGGTCGGAGTGTGTCTGTCCACCTTGGGACCCGGCGCGACCAATTTTGTGACCGCCGCGGCCTATGCTCAGCTGGGTGGGATGCCGATCCTGATGATCACCGGTCAGAAACCGATCAAGCATAGCAAGCAGGGCCAGTTTCAGATCATTGATGTGGTGGACATGATGCGCCCGATCACAAAGTACACGCGTCAGATTGTGGGTGGAGAAAACATCCCGTCGCGCATTCGGGAAGCGTTTCGCCTGGCATCCGAAGAGAAACCGGGAGCGACTCATCTTGAACTCCCTGAAGACATCGCCGCCGAAGAAACGAGCAGTGAACCTATGGAAGCAAGTCTCGCGCGACGGCCGATAGTCGAAGCCAAAGCGGTGACGAAGGCCGTGGATTTGTTACGCGCCGCCAAACATCCGTTGCTGGTGATCGGTGCGGGATCGAATCGCAAGCTTACCGCCAAACAACTTCGTGCCTTCGTGGACAAACAGGGAATCCCCTTTGTCACCACCCAGATGGGCAAAGGGGTGATCGATGAACGGCATCCCTTGTTTCTCGGCAACGCCGCTCTTTCAGCGAAGGACTTCCTTCATCGGGCGATTGAGGAATCAGACGTGATTATCAACGTGGGTCATGACGTGGTTGAAAAGCCACCGTTCTTTATGAAACCGGGTGGTCGACAGGTGATTCACGTGAACTTCTTTTCGGCATCGGTTGATCCGGTCTACTTCCCACAGGTGGAAATGGTGGGCGACATTGCCAATAGCATCTGGCAACTGAACGAACAGCTCGAACCGCAAAGCCAGTGGGATTTCGACTGGTTCATGCAGACGCGCACGGCCATGGAAGCGCATGTGGCGGAAGGAAGCGATGACCCACGTTTTCCGGTCTATCCACAACGGCTGGTGGCGGACGTTCGCAAGGTCATGCCCGATGATGGCATCATCGCGCTCGACAACGGCGTCTATAAAATCTGGTTTGCCCGCAACTACAAGGCGCATTGTCCGAACAGCGTCCTCCTCGACAACGCGCTTGCCACCATGGGAGCGGGATTGCCGTCTGCGATGGCGGCGAAGATTGTCTTTCCTGATCGGAAGGTCGTTGCCATCTGCGGTGACGGAGGCTTCATGATGAACTCGCAGGAGCTTGAGACTGCCGTCCGACTGAAACTCGATCTGGTCGTCCTGATCCTGAACGACAACGGCTACGGCATGATCAAATGGAAGCAGGTCAACATGGGATTCAAGAACTTTGGTCTCGATTTTGCCAATCCCTGCTTCGTGAAATACGCCGACAGTTACGGTGCCAAAGGTCACCGGCTGGAAGTCACGGATGATTTTGTTCCTTTGCTGCAGAAATGTCAGGAGGAGGGCGGCGTTCATCTCATCGACATCCCGGTTGATTATTCCGAGAACGATCGCATTCTGAATCAGGAACTCCCCGAACTTAGCGCTGCGCTGTAGAACCCAATTGCCGGGAACACCACTGACGAAATGTTGGCCGAAAAATATCCCTATTACCTCGCGGGCGTCGCCGAGCAGCCCAACACCGATCTCGCGGTAACGGACAAGTTCACCGGCGAGATTGCCACTCGCGTTGCGTTGGCTGATCCAGCTGCCATTGACCGCGGCATCGCCGCCGCCGTTGAAGCGGCGGGGCCCTTCGCCACCATGGCACCGTATGAGCGACAGGCGGTTCTGAATCATTGCGTACAACGATTCACTGAACGAGCGGAGGAGTTGGCGCAGGCGCTTTGCATCGAAGCCGGCAAGCCGATCAAAGACAGCCGCGGTGAGGTAGGTCGATTGATTGACACCTTTCGGGTCGCTGCCGAGGAGTCTGTGCGCATGAGCGGTGAAGTTCAGAATCTCGAGATCGCTCCCCGCGCAAAGGGCTATCGCGGCATGTATAAGCGGGTGCCGATCGGACCCTGTTCGTTTATATCTCCCTTTAACTTTCCGCTCAATCTGGCCGCCCACAAGGTCGCGCCGGCCATCGCGGTGGGTTGTCCCTTTGTCTTGAAACCCGCCAGCCTGACGCCGGTCGGAGCCATCATGATTGGCGAAACGCTGGCGGAAACCGATTTGCCGCAAGGTGCCTTCTCCATTCTCCCTTGTCGGCGCGATGGAGCGGATCTTTTTACCGAGGATGAGCGGCTGAAGCTGTTGAGCTTCACCGGTTCACCTGGAGTTGGCTGGGCGCTGAAATCCAAGGCCGGCAAAAAGAAAGTTGTTCTGGAGTTGGGCGGAAATGCTGCCTGCGTTGTTGACGCGGATACTGATCTGGAAGACGCCACCAATCGCATTGTCTTTGGCGCGTTCTATCAGAGCGGCCAAAGCTGCATCGGAGTTCAGCGCATCCTGGTTCACGACTCCATTTACGATGCCTTCAAAGAGAAACTCATCGCGGCTACCCAGGCGCTGAAGTCGGGTGATCCCAAAGAGGAGGAAACGTTCATCGGTCCGATGATTTCTGAAAAGGAGGCGACCCGGTTGGAAGGCTGGATTGATTCCGCCGTTGCCGCCGGGGCCAAGTTGCTCTGTGGTGGTCAACGCGAGGGGGCAATCTTGCAGGCCACGCTATTGGAAGACGTTCCGGCCGATCAGGACGTTTGCACCAAGGAAGCGTTCGGTCCCGTCGCCGTGCTCAGTCGGTTTGCCGATTTTGAAACCGCCATGGCCGAAGTGAATAACAGCGTGTTCGGACTCCAAGCCGGCATCTTTACCCGCGATCTTCAAAAGGCTCTTTATGCCTGGGACAATCTCGAAGTCGGCGGTGTCGTGATCGGTGATGTGCCTTCCTGGCGCGTGGACAACATGCCCTATGGCGGCGTCAAGGATAGCGGCCTCGGTCGGGAAGGAATCAAGTTCGCCATGGAAGACATGACCGAAATTCGCAACCTCATCATCCGAACGCCATGAGAATGGCGGGATTGCCGATGAGTGTTGTGAACTCAAACCGGTCGGCATCCACTCGCCCCTTCAAAGCCGCACGCACCCGCGTCCTCATCGCAGGAATCCGCGTGCCTGTTGCCTGCCCAATAATCATGATCCGAGCATCGGGAGGGCCTTGAACGCCCGGTCGCGGTCCCAGCGTCAGGTGTGCCGCACAGTGTTCGCACGCACGAATCTTATTAAGCAGGGCCTGCCCGGAGGAATGCCAGTTGGAACTGGTAAACACGTAATGCCGCCAGTATCCGAGCGACCGCGCCGCTAGCTGCTCTGATACAGGTCGGGGCGGCGATCTTTGATGCGATGGACTTCGTGTTTGCCGGGGACTTTTACCAGATTTTTCTGACGCGCAAACGCAGGGTCGATCTCCGCGTAGATGATTGCTTCTTCAGCGTGATCTGCCTCCGCAATCACATCCCCGGTTGGATCGCAGCACTTGCTTAGGCCGATGAAATCAAAGCCGCGCTCGGAACCGATGCGATCCACTGCGAGGTAGTAAAGATGGTTTTCGTGGGCGCGCGCATGGATGAGATACTCCGCGCCTTTACGTGATCCCTCAGGCCAGTTGGTGGGGAGAACGATGAGATCTGCACCCTTCAACATCAGCACGCGCGCGGCTTCCGGGAAGGAGTAGTCGTAGCAGATGTTCATGCCGATGCGCAGTCCGTTGATTTCATGAACCGCAAACGGTTGATCACCGGGAGTGGTGAACAGATCAACGCCGAGTGAGGGCAGATGTGCTTTGCGATACTTGGCGACGAAACCATCAGGACCGACGAGAACGCAGGCATTGAAAAGATCGTCGCCGTCCTTCTCCAACATGCCAAAGACGGCGAACGCATTGTGCTCGCGGCAGGTCTTGGCAATCGCCTGGGTGGCGGGACCAGGAATCGATTCGGCACAGCTGAGTGCTTCATTCTTTGACTCAAAACAGTATCCGGTCAGCGCGCATTCCGGGAACACGGTCAACATCGCGCCGTGCACGGCAGTTCCAGCCAGGAGCGATTTCATTCGTTCGAGGTTCGCTGCTGGATCCGCGAGCGTTACCGCCATCTGTACTCCGGCAATCTTGAATTTTTGAGTCATGTTGTGATCAGGTTTAGCGGCCGGATTGTTTACGGTATGGCGTTCGGTGCCAAGTCCGGTCCCGAACGGGCCAGCGATCTCATCGATGAAAAAATTGGAATTCTATGAAGCGTCATGAATATACGCATACGTATGGAGTCGGATTATCCGTAACCAGAAATCGGAGTGAATGCGGAGCGCTTCGGATGACAAAACTCAACCCTTGGTTGAATATGAGATACCCAAACCGACTGTCAGTCCTGCTAGTTTCCACCCTCAGCGCTGGCTCGTTCCTGATCAGCTGCTCCACACCCCAACAATGTGAAACCACCCCGGTGGTGACGCGCAACGAGCCGAGGCCGGTGCCGGCTGAGCGCATCTATGCTCAGCCGGTCGTCGTCGTGCCGAGGGGACTTACGCCGCCGGTTGCCGAGATCGTCCGACTCACGAGTTCCGGAATGGATGAACCGGTTCTGATGGCCTTTGTTGAAAACTCGCGAGGCCCTTTCCATGCCGATGCCGGACAGATCATTTCTATGCGCGATGCCGGAGTGCCTCCCCGGGTGATCGAGGCAATGCTTCGCCATCCCGCAAATCTACGGGCGCTGATTCCCTCTCCGGCCCAACTGTTTGAAGTGCAAACCAATGACGTGGAGGAGGTGACCAATGCGTTGGTGGAACAACCGACAACGCTGGTGGTGCGGCAACCTGCTCAGACTGTCATTGCGGTTTCGGTTCCGGCTCCGGCACCCGTCACGATTGTGAATCCGGTGCCGGCGATCGACTACCATGATGCTCTCGCTCCGTTTGGAAACTGGGTTGAAAGCCCGGCGTATGGCTGGGTCTGGCAGCCGACCGTGGTAAGGACGGATCGGTATTGGCGTCCGTATCACTCGAACGGGCGTTGGATCTATACGAACCACGGCTGGTACTGGCAGTCGAACTATTCCTGGGGACACGTCCCGTTTCACTATGGTCGTTGGACCCGCGATACATCGGTGGGTTGGGTGTGGGTGCCGGACACGGTGTGGGGGCCGGCCTGGGTGAGTTGGAGATACGGGAACGAGCATGTGGGTTGGGCGCCGTTGCCGCCGCAGGCACATTACTCCCGGTTCGAAGGTTTTCGTTATCGTGGCTCCCGCGTGAGTTCACGGTTTGAATTTGGTCTTCGCTATAGCGACTACACCTTTTGTCCTTTGAACGGCTTCTACAGCAGCACCCCTTACCGGCACTTCGTGAATCGGAGCCGGAATACGGTCTACTACAATCAGACGGTGGTGGTGAATAATTTCAACCAACAGTCAGGTGCGGCCGCGAACCGCACGGCTCCGGCAACGCCGGCCAACACGGGTGTCCCGGTCGACGATGTTTCCCGCGTTGCCCGCACGCCGGTCCGGAAGGTGCGGGTGCTGGATGTCGATCCAACGGCTGGTCGAACGGCAATCACACCTGGTGTGGTGGTCAACTCCGGAAACGATCTGGCGGTGTATCGACAACCGCTGCGCAAACCGGCGTCCCCGCCTGCGGTCAGTTCGTCCGTTTCTTCAAGGACTGCGATCACTGTGACCCGCACGCGTCGCACCGCGCCGCCGAAGAAATATCAATCCCAGTCAAACTATGGCACCTCGCGGAGTCCCTCGTCATCGTATGTGGTCTCCTCACCCGCGCCGGCGCGGACGCCGATTGTGCAGCCTGAGACGAGCCGTTCATCCAGCAGCGTTGGAAGTCGTTCGTTTTTCTCCCGGCCTACGGCGCGTCCGTCTTCTTCCCGTTCGTCGTTCACCTCGAGCAACCGGCGATCGAGTCCGAGCTCCAGTCAAGGGAACTCCAGCTCCAGCTCACGGGTGCCTGCAACCTCGCGGAGTCCGATCCCGTCGAGCTCATCGAGTTCCCGAATCGTCAACCGCACGCCGGTGGCAAAACCTGCCCCGCGCGTCACTGCTACCAAGGCTCCGGCAGCGCCACCCCGCGTTACGATTCGGCCCATGCCAGCTCCGGCTCCACGGGCGCTCGTCCGCGCGCCGGTAGTCGTTCGCGCACCGGCAGTACGCAAGCCGACTGTTGCTCCCCCGATTACCCGAACGGTCCCGACCAGTCGCCCGCAGCGCAAGGCGGCCCCGGCTCCTCCGGTTCGGACGCCAACGCCGGCGCGACCCCCCGCCGCCCCGTCCGGTTCCACGAGTTCGAAGTCATCGGATGATGGTTCCTCTTCGAAACCCGCCCGGCCCTCGCGCCGACCGCAGCGCAAAAACTAGGAGAACATATGTTTAAGATCTGTTTTGTTTTCCTGATTGCAGGGGGGATCGCTGTCGGCCAAGCCGCCGGGGTCGATACGGTTTTTACCACTGCGTTTGAGGCGAGTGAGAATTACGACGCCAACGCTGAACTGCACAATCAGAACGGCTGGACCTGTACCAACACAGCTGGAAATGGATTGCTGTCACGCTTTTCGGGCGAAGGGCAGCAGGCCTATGTGGGGTTCTTCGATCCGTTGAATGCGGGCGAGACCTTCTTCAGCACCTGGCGTCCGATCAATTTTGATCCGCTCACGGGTGGCAAACCGATCGTCACGTTTCGCACGAAAATGGAGATCGTTGATTCCACCTCGGCCGCGCCGAACAAGGACGATTTTCGGTGGGACGTCTACAACTCGGAAGGTCAGCGCTTGTTGTCGCTCGACTTCGATAATTCAACGATGGGGATCTGTTACCTGCTCCAGGGGGATACGTTTTTTCCGACGCCAAACACGTTTCTCCACAACGCGGTCTACGATGTTGAAATTAAGCTGAACTTTGCGACCGATCGCTGGGACGCGACGGTGGGGGGCACCCGTGTTGTTTCGGGCCAGCCGATCGCGACAAATTCCGTGAAACGCGATATTGGAGACATTGCCGCGACCTGGGTTTTTCTCAATACGAACAGTGCGGGGGCGTATGTGCCCGGCGACAACGCCATGGTGTTTGACAACTATTCGATTACCGCTGAGGCGTTCAATCCCTTGCCCACCACCCTCAGAATAGTGTCGGTGTCACCCGGCACGGGCACGCTGGTCGAGATGATGGGTGAACCGTTTCGCAACTACGTGATCGATGGCAGCAGTGATTTTATGCAATGGACCCCGATCAAAACAAACATGCCTTCCGACGGCGTGATTCTGTTTCTTGACGAGGGAGTTGCGTCGTCGCCAATGCGCGGCTATCGCGCACGAGTTCAGTAGTGCCGTGAATACTCACATTCTCGCGCGGAATTCCAAACTGGATTCAGTTTCCCGGGTGACTACGCTCGCAGGATGACAATTCTCAGAAACCCATTCTGTTTCACCGCAATTGGGGTGCTACTTTTTGCATCCCTGGTTGCGTCTGCGGGCGAACGAGCAGCTGATCTGAGGGCTTCCTTACAGGCGATGGTGAGAGACGGCCAGGTGGTCGGAGCGCAGTTGGTGTTAGGGGATGGGGATTCAATTCATTTTGTCGGCAGCTATGGGGTGAGGAATATTGAATCCGAAGCGCCGGTCGATGAGAACACGCAGTTCTGCATCGGAAGCTGTTCGAAGATGTTTGCCGGGGCAGTGATCATGACCTTGGTAGCGGACGGAACGCTCGAACTGGATGTGCCGATTGACCGCTGGCTTCCAAAGTTTGCCAACCTCGAAACCGAGACGGAATCGGCGAAACGGGCTCCCACACTCCGTGAGCTCTTGTGCCATGAAGGCGGTATCTACTCCCAACGAAAACGACTGACCGACCGTCAGGCGCGTTGGATTCGCGACTATCGACTTTCCTTGGAAGAATCGGTCGCGGGCATCGCGCGGGAAAAGTTGCTGGGGCAGCCCGGGGCGCAGCACATGTACAGCGGGGCGGGATATTGCGTGCTCGGACGGGTGGCGGAAATTGCGACGGGAAAGGCCTTCAATGAGTTGTTGTTGGAACGCATTGCGAGGCCGCTCGATCTGACCGCCACGACGTTTTTTCCAAGATCGGATCAGGTCAATATTTCGGTTGGGCATGTTTCCGTCGGTGCGGGCTTTGTTGTGAACACCAACACGCCCCATCTGTTGGGCCCGGAGTATCGGTTGGCGCTGGTGGGCGGGAACATCTACAGCACCGGGCTGGAGCTTGCGCGTTTTGCCCAGATGTTGATCAACAACGGAACTCACAAAGGGAAAACGATTGTGCCCATGCCTCAATTTCAGGAGATGACCAAACCGCAATCGCGTCGCGATGGCGGTGGCTACGGGTTTGGCGTTGGAGTTCAGGTGGACGCGGTTTCTGATCGGACCGTGAGGCTGTCGCATGGTGGGTCTCTGGCCGGATCCTACAGCTTTATGCTCATGAACGTGGAGACCCGCCGGTTTGGGTTGGTGACCTATACTGGCCAACGGAGCAAATCCCAGATGGGGCGAATGCTGGCCCAGTGGGTTGATGCCTCGACGGATTCATCCGCCATCCACGGCCCAGGCAAGGGAACGCTCGTGATTGTGGGTGGAAACGAAGCGGGGAACGATTACGTGTGCTTTCGAGAATTCGTCAGGCTGGCTGGCGGCAAGAATGCCCGGATCGTATTGGTGCCAACTGCGGTGTCGAGCAGCGCTGATTACGACTACCAGAATCATCGGATGTTGGAGACTGCGCGCAAGCTGATGGGACTCACTGCAATCAGTGTGTTGCACACCCATGATCGTGCGATTGCTGATAGTGCCGAATTTGTGAAACCGTTGTGCGAGGCCGACGCGGTCTGGTTTTCAGGTGGCAGACAGTGGCGTTTGGTGGACGCCTATTCAGGAACGGCAACCGAGAAGGAGTTTGGGAAGGTGCTGGAGCGCGGTGGGGTGATAGGTGGCAGCTCAGCCGGAGCCTCCATCCAAGGCTCCTTTCTGATGCGGGGAGACACCAAGGGGAGCCATATCCTTATTGGAGATCATCAGCATGGGTTCGGTTTTCTGAAAGATTCTGCGATCGATCAGCACCTCATTCCGCGCAACCGGCAGTTGGATCTGATCAAGGTGTTGACCGATAGCGAGGGGCGCTTGGATCCTTCGTTCGATCGTTTATCGTTGCTCGGAATCGGTCTGGACGAAGCGGCGGGGATCGTCGTGCGGCGCGATGAGTTTGAGGTCATTGGCAAACCCGATCGGGTGGTGTTGGTCTACGATTCTGAAAAGTGGACTGACGACCTGTCGGATGGAGACCGTTATCAGGCGCTGTGGCACGGTGCCCGGTTCGACCTCGCGAAGCGTGAGGTGTTGCATCGCGGGACACCTCCTATTCCCAAATCCGAACATCGCGCGGAAGGTTTCTACAAAGATATTTTCATGGATGGTGGCGTCAATCTGAGCAGTCGTAAGCAGCTGCCGGCTGCGGAGTCGTTGGGGCTTTCATACGAACTTTACGCCGGGAAGGATGCGGACAAGCAGCGCGCGTTGATCAGTGGAAGTGCCTGGGATGAAAATGGGGTTCTGCTCTATCCCGACGGACAACCGCGATTCCGCCTGATCTATGTGAACGGCGGCGGCGCGACTGCCCATGGCAAGTCGATCGAAAAGTCCGGCCGAAACGTATTTCGAAAATTCTTCGCCAATGGTGGCAGCTATTCGGGGAGTTGTGCGGGTTCGTTCCTCAGTGGAAGGAACACCGACAAGAAGACCCCACCGCGCCTGGGTTACCTCCACATCTTCCCTTACAATACGCTGAACACCGGAATGAAAAAAGCCCGCGTGGGACATGTGATTCCTCACGGATCGCCGCTGCTGGACTATCACGACTTTGGCGGGGACTACTACGTCTCGAACATCTATCACAACAACGGCAACTGGCTCGCGCTGAAAGACGTGGAGGAGATGAAGGACGTCGAGGTGCTCGCGACCTATGACATCCCCGACCAGCGGCCTCATGAAGGCGCCGCGATTTGGGCGTACAAGAAGCGTGAAACGGAGGGCCGGGTCCTGAACATCGGATCGCATCCCGAAGGAATCACCAGCGGTGAGCGGTTGGATCTTACCGAGGCCTGCTTCAACTACGCGCTGGAGGGGGTTGGCACGCCGCAGAGCAAAGGGCGATTGAAGAATGGTGTCGTTCGAAAAATGAATCAGCAGACTTCAGACAATGATCCCGCGCACACCCGGATTGGAGATCTACAATATCACCATTTCGATTTTCAGATTGAAAACGAAGCGACGGATATCGAACTCGAACTTCAAGGTCAGAGGGGTTTCGAGTTCGCGATCTATCTGAACGAAGGCGAACCCGCTTTTCGGAGCAACGCGGATCATGCGAATGTTGCTGCGGGCAACTCGAAGCGGCTGCAGGCCCAGGTCACTCCGGGGCACTGGTTTGTGAGTGTCGAGTGCACCACCCGCATTGAGGCTGAACTCGACGTGACTCGGGGATTCTTCAACTATCTCGGCAACACCGCCGTGCTCAACGGCGCGTCCTATGAGATCAAACTGACACACTGATGGTGGCAAGAACAATGCGGTGAAGCGGCTCGCCTCGAAGGGGCACCAACCAACGGACGATCGGCCGTTCCTCCAGCCTTGCTCCCGGGCGAAGTGCTTGGTATCGATTCCACTGTTCCAAAACACACATGGCATCTCCAACGAAACTTGACCCGGTCTACGTGAACTCTCGGCGGGAAACCGTCTTTGTCCTGATCGCGTGGGCTGTCTTCTGTATCTGGGTGGTGGGCTATTGCCTCAGCACCGGCTACGACATCGAACCTGAAAAACTGACGACGGTCATGGGCATGCCGTCCTGGATCTTCTGGGGCGTGGCCCTGCCGTGGTTGATGTCGATTGGGGTGGCGATGTATTTCGGGCTGAAGTTCATGGCCGATGATCCGCTGGAGGATCCGCCAGCGGAGACATCTCCCGACCAAGTGAAACCCGACGCGGAGGAAAAACAGAATGGGTGAAGGGGATGTGATCCAGGCGATCGCGCGCGACGGGGTTTCCTCGAACGCGGCGTTGATCAGTTTTGGGATTTATCTCGTCGTGGTCTTCGTGCTGGCCTGGCTGGCCGGCAAGGTGATGGCGAAGCGGGAGTTCATGAACGAGTATTTCCTCGGCAGCCGCAATTTGGGCACCTGGGCGTTCGCCCTCACCTTTGCCGCCACGGCGGCCAGCGGCGGCAGCTTTATGGGCTTCCCCGGATTGATCTACACCCATGGCTGGGTGCTGGCATTCTGGATCGCGAGTTACATGATGGTGCCCATGGTGTCACTGGCACTGTTGGCGAAGCGGCTTAATCAGGTCGCCCGCAAGGCCAATGCGGTGACAGTGCCGGAGATCCTGCGAAAGCGCTTTGACAGTCGGCTGGTGGGCACCATTGCCACGTCCTTCCTGCTACTCTTCTTGTTCTGCTATCTGGTCGCGCAGTTCATCGCCGGGAGCGAGATCCTGACCGTGCTTTTCCGCAATGTGGACGTGTTCCAACAAACCGTGAGTTGGGCGGACGGCGCGCTCGGGAGCGGCTGGTGGAACCAGAAAACCGACTACACCATCTGCCTCCTGTTTTTCGCCTTTGCCGTGATCGTCTACACGACGTATGGAGGATTTCGCGCCGTGGTCTGGACCGACGTGATGCAGGGGATCGTCATGGTCCTGGGGGTGATGATCATGCTGGCACTGGTGCTCTATCAGACGGGTGGCCTCGGCAAGGCTACGGCCCGCGTGGCCCAGCTTATGCCGCCGCAGAAAGGCAGCGCGGTCCTGATGATCGATGAGCGGCGAACCAACGACGTGGAGATTCGTGAAGGCGCAATGCTGGCCCTGCGCGATGCCGCTGGAAAAAAAATCGGCCTCGTTCGTACGGCCGATCTGGCGAGGATTCCCGCCGGTGAAACGAAATCGAAGGAGATCCGGGTGGTCCAAATCATGACTCCGGAGGAGATCAAGCGCTACGAACCGGACAAGTTGATTGTGCCGGTTAGGTTGGCTGAACTGAATACCAAGCCGTACGCCTCGGGGGCCGGTAAACGTGGTGTTTACACAAGTGCACCGGGGCCGCATGCGGATAAGAAGGTAGGGTTCCTGGCCGCGGGCATGGCGTTCAGCTTCTTTGTCTTCTGGGCTTTCGGCGGGGCCGGGCAGCCGAGCAGCATGGTGCGGCAGATGGCGTTTCGTGATTCGCGCACTTTGAAGAATTCGATTGTCACCGTGTCGATTTACTACTCCCTGATCTATTTTACACTCGTGGTGATTTTTGTCTGCGCCCGGCTTTACCTGCCGGGACGGGAGTTCTCATCCAACCGGATCATGCCCGAGTTCGCGACGTTCCTTACCGCGGCAGCGGATGTGCCGTGGTTGGCGGGACTGGTTGTGGCGGCGCCGTTTGCCGCGGTGATGTCGTCGGTGGACAGCTTTCTGTTGATGTTCTCCTCGGGAATCGTC
>JBLFYM010000075.1:0-29568 GCA_047608975.1 Limisphaerales bacterium
CGCCTGAGCGAATTGCCCAATGTTCTGAGGAACAGCTGCGGGAATGCAAAACCGGTTGGCGCGCGAAGTACCTTACCGGCAGTGCCGCGATGGTTTGCAACGGGGAAGTCGAGCTCGATGGGTTGGCAGACCTTGATTGTGCTGAGGCGCGCCGCGAACTCATGCGGCTTCCAGGCGTCGGGCGAAAGGTCGCTGATTGTGTGCTACTCTTCGCCTACGGATTTCAGGAGGCATTTCCGATCGACGTCTGGATTGATCGGGGCTTGCGGGAACTCTATTTTCCGCGCCGCGAACCGACTCGAAAGCGGTTGCTGGAATTTACCGCCAGCCATTTCGGCCCCAACGCCGGATACGCGCAGCAATACCTTTTTCACTACGTTCGCACTCAGCGGGCCACCTGACAGAAAACCATGAGCACATCCATTGAAGTTACTTTTACGCCTGCCGATTTTGGCGCTCTCAAAGACCGGGATCTCAGCGAAACCACCTGCGTGGTGTTCGATATCTTCCGTGCCACATCGACCATGATGACGGCTTTCTCGAACGGCGCGGAAGCCGTGATTCCTGTTGCCACCATCGAGGAAGCGGTTGCGCTGAAGACGGGGCGGCCGGAAGTGATTCTCGCTGGCGAGCGCGATGGGGTCCGGATTTCTGCCGCCCTCTCCGGTGGAACGGAATTCGATCTCGGGAACTCACCGTTGGAATTCACAGAGGATAAGGTCGCCGGTAAAACGATTGTATCCACGACCACCAATGGCACGCGCGCGCTGCGTGCCTGTGCCGGTGCGCGCGATACCTTGATTGCCAGTTTCATGAATCTGCGCAGTATTTCGACGTGGATCGAATCGAATAACGTGAAGCAACTGGTGCTGGTCTGCTCGGGCACGGAGGAAGAGGCAGCGTACGAAGACATGCTTGGCGCCGGAGCCCTGGCCGACATGGTCTGGCCGCACTTTGTGACCGGCCATATCTCAGATTCGGCGGAGATTGCGCGGCAAACCTATCGGATCATGCAGCGCGATATTCCGAGCGCGATGCAATACGCCCGCAATGGCCGACGGTTGTTGTCGATCCCGCAGCTGAAAGACGATGTACATGCCTGTGTCCAGCGGGAGACCTTGCGAATCGTTGCGGGGATGAACAAAAGCGGTGAGATCAGGGTAATCAGCTCGGAGTAATAGAGCGTTGCCAAAATCGTTCGACACCCCACAGCGACTGTTTCATCTTCCTGACATGATTCGTATCTGCCTCCTCGCCGGCCTGTTCACGGCCATTATGTTCAATGCCTCGGCGGCAAAGAAACCCAACTTCCTCTTCGTAATCGCCGATGACATGACGCATCGCGACATCGGTTGTTATGGTGGTCAGGCACACACGCCACACATCGACCAGTTGGCCAAAGAGGGCATGCGTTTCACCCGCTGTTTCCAGGCTGCGCCGATGTGTTCGCCGACCCGGCACAATATCTACACCGGGCTTTATCCGGTGAAGAGTGGAGCCTATCCGAACCACACCTTTGCCAAGGATGGAACGAAGAGCATTGTTCATTACCTCAAGCCCCTCGGATATCGCGTGGCTCTCAGTGGGAAGAAGCACATTTCGCCGACGGAAGTTTTCCCGTTCGAGTATTTCGGAGGGAAGAACCCTGACCTGGCGCTCGTCGACAAGATGTTCGCGGAGTGTCGGGGATCGGAGACTCCGTTCTGTTTGTTCGCGTGTTCGAACGAGCCGCATTCGCCCTGGAACAAAGGCGATCGCAGTCGCTATCCCGTGAATAGGATCAAACTCCCGCCGTACTTCGTCGATACTCCTGAGACGCGCGATGCGATGGCGCGCTATCTGGCTGAGGTCACCTACTACGATTCCCAGGTGGGTGAACTGCTTGGTCTGCTCAAGAAACACAAACTTGCCGACAACACGATGGTGATCGTGGTCAGCGAACAGGGTTCCAGTTTTCCGTTTGGCAAGTGGACCTGTTACGACACGGGGTTGCAAAGCGCCTGCGTCGTTCGTTGGCCGGGGAAGGTCAAAGCCAGCGTCGTGTCGGAAGCAATGATCGAGTATGTGGATCTGCTGCCTACGTTGGTGCAGGCGGCCGGTGGGAAGCCTGCCAAGGTTCTCGACGGAAAGAGTATTGTGCCAGTGTTGACCGGCAAGAAGACGAGCCACAAGGAGATGGTCTACGGCATCATGACCACGCGGGGCATCATCAACGGTTCGGACACCTTCGGCATTCGCTCCGTCCGGAATGAGAAATTCAAGTACATCCGCAATTTCACCCCGGCGATTGCCTTTCAGAACGCCTGCACAAAATCCGTTGAGTTTAAATCGTGGTTGGCCAAAGCCGCAGCCGGGGACGCTGACGCAAAAGATAAGACGAGCCGCTATCAAAACCGTGCCGGCGAAGAACTCTATGCCGTGACTGACGACTGGTATGAATGGAAAAATCTCGCCGCCGATCCAAAATACGCCGGGGTGAAAAAGAAACTCAGCGCTGCCTTGGACGCCTGGATGAAAGCCCAAGGTGACAAAGGCCAACAAACCGAGATCGAGGCGCGCGACCACCAGGGCCGCAATCGGAACAGGAACAAGGCGGGCCAGATCAAGAAAAAACGCGGTGGAAAGAAACGCGGAAATCAGGTTCCGTAATCGAATCCGACCATGGAGGTTCCGGCTAAGCCGAAGGCTTTGAAGCAATCAGCCCGGGGTCGAGCAAGGAACGAGCGATACCCCGGGATCATCCATCCAGAAAATCCTCATCCCGATGGGATGGCAACGGATCGAGTATTGAGTCGTTGAGTGCGGCTGGTTCTAGGCGTCGACGAAGCGGAGCTTGGGAACCAGGGGGATTTCCGTGCTGAGACGAGATGTCTACTGATTCGCCAAGTCGACGAAATTTTCGAGGAGTTTGATCCCAACGGTCTGGCTCTTCTCCGGGTGAAACTGGGTTGCGAACACGTTGTCGCGCCAGACGGCTGAGGCGAAGTTTCGCCCGTAATCGGTGCGGCCCACGACGATCGAATCGTCCGCTGGTTCCGGGTGGAAGCTGTGGACGAAATAGAAGTAACTGTTGTCCTCAATGCCCTTGAAAAGAGGACAATCGTTCTTCTTCAGTTCGACCTGGTTCCACCCGATCTGAGGGACCTTCAATCCTTCCTGCTCGGGAAACCGGATGACGTTGCCGTCAAAAATGTTGAGGCCTTTCGCACAGCTGTTGAACTCTTCACTCCGTTCGAACAGAGCCTGATAGCCGACACAAATACCGAGAAACGGTTTGCCGGTGGAGATGAACTCGCGGCTGGCTTCCAGCAACTCCTGTTGTCGCAGCGAGTTGATGCAATCGTCGAACGCTCCCACGCCGGGCAGCACGCAGGCGTCGGCGTCAGAAAGCCGATCAGGTGACGTCAGCACGTCTACGTCAGCATTGAGCTTCCGCAGCGCCTTTTCGACGTTCCTCAGGTTTCCGGCACCGTAATCAAGCAGGGCGATCATATTATCTTAGGGGTATCAATTCTGTGCTGAGATTTCACTTGATGCGCTTTGTCTTCCGCTTCTTCTTCGCAGTCTTTGATGATGCTGCGCACGCGAGAAATTCATCGATGAGCTGGATATGGAGCAGATCTTTGCTACGGCCAATGAATGCCTTGCTTTTCCGGATTCGATCGATTGGTAGAACTGGCATCGGATGGCCCAAGAATCTGAGCTCGATGGTCTTTTTGCGCTCTGTTTTGAACGAGGGGAGTCCATCCACTTCGTAGATAAAGTTTATCGGCGTTCCGTCCCGGAGATAGACAACGGTGTTCGCCACCATCTCGGCACCGGTTCCGATCGCCACGTTGTTGACCCGCATGTGTTGACGAGGGGATAGACCAATCCAAATGTCGACATCGAGCGTATGTGTCATCACTCCTTGCGCTACCGCCGCCGACATGCCGATCAAGATGTAGGGGATTTTTGCTTCTTCAAGGGCTTCCAGAAGCCGAGTAAACGGTTCCTTTTCGTGAGTATCTGCCATCGTTCTTCCGGGGTCGCAGCGAGCCCGAGCGCGTGGACGGATTTTTCCTCAATGCTCAGGTTTTTTACGTTTTCCAGCCGTTTGAGCATTTCTGCTGCTCTGACAGCCAATGGTTTACGTGCTCGTGCCATCGACAGGAATCTAGCAGCCGGAATTCGTTAGTTCACGTTCCGTTTTCAATCTGAGCTGCCCACAGGCGGCGTCGATGTCGTGGCCCTTCTCACGGCGGAGGGTGACGTTTACGCCGTGTTGTCCAACGGCGGTCGCAAAATCATCCTGAACGGTTTCAGGTGGACGTTCCCAGGGAAGGCCTTCCACCCGGTTGTAGGGAATGAGATTGATCTTGGCGTTGAGTCGTTCCGCCAACTGTGCCAGTGGTCTGGCCTCGGAGATCGCGTCGTTGATCCCGGCAATCAGGATGTATTCGAGCGTGATCATTTTGCCTTTCTTCTCGATGTAGTATTCGCAGGCGGCAGTAAGCTCCGAGAGCGGATATTTACGATTGATCGGCATGATCTGGGAGCGGACTTCGTCCGTTGCGCCGTGGAGGGAAATTGCCAATCGGAACTGCTCCTTTTCATCCGCCAATTTTCGAATCTGCGGGGCCAGGCCGCTGGTTGAAACGGTGATCTTACGCGCCCCGATGTTGCCGCCCCAATCGGCGTTCAGATTCTTTAGTGCGCGAATGAGATTGTCGTAGTTCGCCAGCGGCTCACCCATGCCCATGATGACGAGATTGTTGACCAGTCTCGGCGATGGGGAATTGGCGTCTGCGGATGCGGGGCGTTCCCGCTCAATGCAGAATACCTGCTCGATGATTTCGCTCGGAGTCAGATTTCGTTTCCAGCCGTCCAGGCCAGACGCACAGAATTTGCAACCGTAAGCACAGCCGACCTGCGTGGAGACGCAGAGTGTGTGGCGATCACTGCTCTCCCCGTAGAGCGCCGGGTTTGCCGGAATGAGGACGCTCTCGACGTAGGACCCATCGGTAAGTTGCCAGAGGAATTTCTGAGTGGTATCGGCGGAACCCTGTTTTTGGGCGGTCCGCAAAGTGCCCAGCGAGTAAGTCTCTGCGAGCCGAGCACGCAGTGGTTTGGGCACGTTGTTCATCTGCTCGAACGAACTCGCGTGCTGGCGATAGAGCCACTGCAGTATCTGGTCCACGCGATACTTCGCCTCGCCCCATTCGGCGAAACGCTCCAGCAGGTCATCCCGGCTGAGATTTTTGATATCGGGTTGCAAAGCGGTCAGAGTCCTAACAATTCTTGCCACTCGTCTTCCTTGAAGCCGACCCGCCCACCGTCTTTTGTGAGTGCGAAGGGGCGTTTGACGAGATTTCCCGTTCCAGCCAGAAGATCGATGGCTTCTGCCTCGGAGAGGGTTGGAAGCTTTTCTGAGAGTTTGAGTTCCTTGTAGTCCCGCCCCGAAGTGTTGAAGAGCTTGCGGATATTGCCCTCATAGAGCTTCAGCATCTGCTTGAGTTCAGTCTTGTTGGGCGGCGTTTCACGAATGGGAACTCCAGTGTAGTCGATCGAGTTTTCTTTCAGGAACTTCTGTGCCTTTTTGCAGGTGCCGCAGCCGCTGTATTCGTAAATCTTGAGTTTGCCCATGATCGAGTTCGTCTCCCGAAGTGTGCTTTGCCAGGTGGGGGGAAGTCAACGGAGGTGAACCGGGAGGGTTGTCGGTTCACCTGACTGTGTGCAGTCACGCGAAGTGATGATTGGAAACAAGAAAACCGACGAAGGCGCTGCTTTGGACCGGCAACCGGTTTAGCCTCTCAGGGCGCAGCGACTCAGCTTAGCGGTCAAACGCTGATTCCCCTGCCGTCAGGAATGCCGCCAACTTTGGGGTGTCGAGGGTGCGGGTGAGGCGGAAGACTCCGGCGGGTCCGCCGGGGTGGCCGCTGTAGAAGAAAATGTGTTGAACGCCACGTTGTTCGGCCAAGACAGCGCCGCCGGTGTGAAAGCCGTCGGCAACATCGTAAAAGCCCTTCGCGCGCTTGAAGAGGCGGGCTTCGTGCCGCCACTTTGCCGTTCCCCAATCTTTCGGTGCGATGCTCCAGAGGTGGATGGTCATGTCCGCTCGCTTTGATTGCACGACTTCGTAGCGCTGGGTGACTGGGTTGAAGCAGATGGCAGAGGTGTCCACGGACACCTTGGTCTTCATGGGGGTGTTGGCGACGTCGGTGATTTCCGGATCGCCAAAGTTGAAACGCATCTGGGTGAGGATATTGGCGGGAGCTTGATTGCGAACGATGGCGGTGTATTTGCCGTCGTGGAAGATGACGTCGGGTTCGGCGGGTTTGCACCAGTTCGGGAGTTGGAGGGCGGTCTTCTCCCAGCTGTCGCCACGATCACGGGAGCGATAGACAGCGAGTTCTCGGGCGATGTCGACCGGGCGGCGGAAGCGGTAGATCGTGTGGTGGGCGAAGAGGAGCAGTCCGTGTTTCGGGTCATCGATGATCCGCGGGCCAACGTAGGCAAAGGGGCCTTCGTGCCGGTCTTCGCGAAAGGCCATCCGCAGATGTTGCCACGACCGGCCCTTGTCCTCGGATCGGAATACGCCGTGATCGGTCACCACGATCACCGCGCCGTCGCGGGTCGGGCCAATGGCATTCAGGTGCAGCTTGTATCCGCGGGGACTGCGGTTTTCGGGGTCAAATTTGAAGCGATGGCAGAGCGGGACGGAACCGCCCCGATTGCGATCCGCTTCGGTCATGCAGTCACGAATGTCGTAGGGCTGCGACCAGGTCTTACCGCCGTTGGTCGAGCGGAGAAGCGTGGCGTAGGTGGTGTCTTTGTCTGACGGTCCGGCGACCTTGGCGTTGTGGCCCGGCATGGATCGATGCACCACGATCATCGTGTCATCGATCATCGTCGCGACGGGCCAGCCGAAGTGATCGTTGTCGCCTTTCGGATTGGTCGGGAGATGGACCGGTGCGAGTTCCAGCAAACCGGCTTGGCTGGCCGCCGCCAGAGTTTCCAATTGTTCATCCGAAGCAGCGAGCAAGGCCGGTTCGAATTCCCTCGTCCCGGTCTTGGCCTTCAGCTGTTGCCTCAATGTCTTAGATTTGGACCATGACACAAGTTTCGACACTGCCGTCAGCGCCGGCAATTTCGCAGGAATCAGGTTGCCCTCGATGGAGAAATCGTAGATCCGCATCGTGTTCCGCCACGGTCGCAGACCCACCGAAAAGATCTCGTTCACATCATACGGCGTGCTCCACACCTTCTGGCCATCGATCTGAAAGATCAGCTTCTTCCCCGTGCGGGTGACCAGTAGGTCAAAGGGTTTGCCCGGCGTAATGAAATCTGCAGGTTCTCCAATCGTCAGCCCATTGGCAAACTTCGGTCCTTGGACATACATCCGACGATGAATACCTTCAAAGCCGAATTTGTCATTGTCCAAAACGAATGCCGCGGCCGAGCCATTCAATTCATCGAGACTGAGTCGCGCTCTCACCGTGAAGTCGCCCGGGCCGAGTCCCTGGTCGGCAAACAGGTAATGCGTGCCTGATGAGTAGATACATCCGTCACCGTCCAGCCATCGTCCGGCGACCGAAGTCGCTGCCTTGATCCGTCCGTCGCCGATGACGGTCAGCTCAGCGGCGGACAGGGACGGGCCACCGCCGATCAGGAGAAGCAGACCGAACATGAAGCACAATTTCATGTTCGCCTCAGATCAACTTTGTCGCACCGGGAATTGCCACTGGCGGGACGGGCATTTCGCCGAATTCGTATTTGTCCGGTCGGAGATCCTCCCGCGAATTCCAGGCCTGTTCCCAGGTGACGGTCTTGCCGGTGTAGCCGGCCTGACGGGCCATGATCGCCATCATCGTGCTCTTCACCATGTACTCGCCGTTGTTGATGGCCTGTCCGCTGCGGATGCTGCGGAAGAGGGCTTCGTGCTCCAACTGATAGGGAATATCTCTCTCGCCGCTGCGGGCACCACTGTAACGCCAGATGGAATTGCCGGTGGTGGTCTTGCGCCGGAGATCGGCGGTGCCCTCAGCGCCATGGACAAGGTGAGCCGTGTTCTGATCGGTGCCGTTCTGCTGCCGGCAAAAACTAAAGCAGCGTTCCCCGCCGGCATATTCGTAACACACGGCGAAGTGATCGAAGATGTGACCAAACTTAGCCTCCGTCCGGGACTGACGACCGGCGAGGCTGAAACATTTTATCGGGTATTGATCGTGCATCGCCCACGCCATCAGGTCGAGCCCATGCACGTGTTGTTCGACGATGTGATCGCCGGAGAGCCAAGTGTAGTAGTACCAGTTGCGCAGCTGATACTCCATGTCCGACCAGTGGGCCTCACGCGGATGGTTCCAGAGCCCGCCAATGTTGTAGTTGGCCTGCATCGTGACGATCCGACCGATGGCGCCATCATGGATGCGACGCATGGTCTCCTTCATGGCCAGGCTGTGACGCAGCATGAGGCCCGACACGATCGAGAGTCCTTGGCGCTTCGCCGCCTGGCAGGACTTGAGGACAGACCGCGCTCCCACGGCATCGGTCGAGATCGGTTTCTCGACGAAGGCATGTTTGCCGGCCGCCACCACGGCTTGCAGATGCTCGGGGCGAAAATGTGGCGGTGTCGCCAGAATCACGACATCGACATCACTCGCGAGGAGTTTCTGATAGGCGTCGAATCCGATGAAGCGATGATCGGTAGCCACCGCGAAACGGTCGCCACCCAGCTTCTTCAGGCGGTCGGCAGATTTCGCCAGGCGATCGGGGAAGACGTCGGCCATGGCCACTAGCTTGACGTTTGGGTCCGCCTTGAGTGCGTTGTCGACGGCACCGCTACCGCGCCCCCCGCAGCCGATTAGGCCCAAGCGGAGCGTATCTGATCCGGCAGCGTGCACGGCTGGCATTTGCGAGAGACCCGTCGCCAAAGTGGCGGCACCGGTGGTTCGAATAAAGCCCCGGCGGGTCGATGAATTTTCAATGGTCGTCTTCATGGTTCAATCCAGTTTCATGCCGCTCCCGAGCAGAACGGCTTCCTGCACCGCCAGGTCGTGGTCGCTGTCCCAGGCAAGTTGTTTCTCCCCGCGAATGACCTTGGCCAAATCAATGAACTCATCCAGGTATCGATCGGTCTTCTTGGGCAGGGTCACGTCCTGAAATCCCTTTTTGAATTCGCCCCGGGACCGGTCGAGGGCAATGCGCATCTGAGGCGGTTCCAGCGGATTGATGAAGACCGAGCCCAGCTCACCGGTGACGTTGAAGAAGCGGCGGGGAAATCCGAACGGATCGAGATGGTTGCAACGGATGGTCGCCAGAGCATGCGGGTAATCGTAGACCGCCATCTGATTGTCAGCGAAATTGTCCTTCGCCGGATAGCTGTGGCGGTTGTGAGCGGTGACCTTTTCAGGTTTGCCGAGCACGGTAACCATCGCGTCGATGATGTGGCAGGAAAGTTCGAACATGCCGCCGCCGGCGAACTCCGCCAGTTGCTTGCGCATGCCGTCACCACCCCGCTTGCCCATCATGGCGCTGAGTTCCGTGATCCGTCCCAGCCAGCCATCGCGCACCATCTGGAACAGCAATTGAAAGGCCGGATTGTAGCGCAGCATGTAGCCCATCTGAATCGTGAGGCCGCGCCGCCTCGCCGCCGCGTGCAGGGCGCGGCAGGCGTTCATCGACGGGCCGGCCGGTTTGTCCAGATGAATGTGTTTACCGGCCGCGATACAGGACATGGCGGTCGGGACCAAATCCCGCACGGCGGTTTCAACCGCCACGACCTGCAAGCCATTCGTGTTCAACAGTTGTTCCTGCGACACCCACTTGAGACCGCGCCAGCTTTTGCTGTTCTGCGCCACCCGACGGCGTTCCTCATCCGGCTCCACAATGGCAACCAGGTCGTAGGTGTCGGGCAACTTGCGGATCGAAGTCAGCTTGCCTCCCGCGTGCGGATGCAGGGTTCCAATCTGTCCAATCCGAATCTTCGGCGGTTGGACCGCCCGGGCAACGAAGGGAAACGTGAGAGCACCGATCGTGGTGGTGGAACGCGTGACGAAGGTTCTTCGGGAAACGGGCATGGGTATGTCCGAAGGCATCTCACGGCGATATGACGGAAGCAACCGAAAATATTCAGGGCCGTTGGAAGTGAGACCTCTACGGCAGTCCCTTGACGATCTCAGCCGGAGCCATTCAGTTCATGACCCTTGGTGCGATCCACGCGGGGATCACCCAAGTGGACGAAGTGTTTGTCCAGATTCAAGGCGGCATGCTCTTTTTGCATCACTACTCATCCATACACATTTTCAAAAAGTACAAGGGGCATTTTGGGGCATTTTTTATAGATGCGTCTGCCCTGACTGGGAGGGACTGGACAGCGTGAATGATAAGTGAATCCATCAGCGTACTTAGGATGTAATGGGGTTGCATGCGTGGATGTTGCCGGTTAACGAGAGGATAGCTGGTTCGGTTGGAAGGCGGTGGATCACTGCTCGATCAGGTTGAACGGATCATCTCAAATACATGAAAACAATTGCGATTATCGGCGGCGGATTCACGGGGACCATGGCGGCGGTCAATATCGTCCGGTTGGCGAACGAGCCGCTCCGGGTGGTGTTGGTGAATGACCGGCATCCACTGGGGCGTGGCGTGGCCTATGGCACTACGCAGGGGGAGCATCTGCTGAATGTCGCTGCCCGGAACATGTCGGCGCTGCCTGATCATCCGGAGCACTTTCTCAACTGGTTGCGAACCCGCGTGGATTATGCCGACATCCCCGATCCGCAATTGCGTGAAATGTTCGTTCCCCGGCGCGTCTTTGGGGATTATGTTCGTAGCCTGTTGTTCAACTATCTCGAACCGGTCGATGGGCATCATCCCGCGAAGATTGAAGTCATCGAAGACGAGGCAACCGGGATCGTGGAAACCGATGGGACTGTGAATGTCGAACTGCGCGCGGGAGAGTCTTTCGCAGCCGACCGTGTTCTATTGGCGACGGGGAATCAGCCTCCGGCGGAGATTGCCGGGGCGGCTGACCTCAGGGATCATCAGGGCTACTGCGCGGATCCGTGGAGCGGCTGGCAAGATCAGCTGCCTGACCCCACTCAGGATATCGTCATTTTGGGCTCCGGGCTTACGATGGTGGACGTATTTCTCACTTTGTCCGGAATGAATTGGTCCGGCAAAATCAGGTGTATTTCCCGCAACGGCCGGATCCCGCATGCGCATTTCCGAGGAATTGACTATCCGGATTTCCTCCCCGCTGAACCGGAGAAGGTTGGCTTGGATGGATTGGTCGGACTTCTGGAAAAGCACTGTCAACAACTGCTCCGCCTCGGGGCGAATCCCGGGATTGTGGTCGATCGGCTGAGACCCCACACGCAGCGGATCTGGCAGAATTTTTCGATCGATGAGAAACGTCGCTTTCTCGCCAAGCACGCGGCGCGGTGGAATGTGGTACGGCACCGAATCGCCCAGCCGGTTCATCAACGGCTGACCGAAAGCATTACCGATGGTTCGGTTCAGGTGGTGAAAGGCAGCGTGTCCGGTGTTCGCTCAAAGGGGGAGGCGGTCGACGTCGCGCTGCGGCATGCGGATGGGAGCGAGTCCAGCCTTGCTGGAGGTTTGGTCATCAATTGCACCGGTCCCCGCTCGGGATTTGCCGACACTACCGTTCCCTTGTTCCGTCAGTTGTTGGACTCCGGGATGTTGCAGGCAGACGAACTGGATATGGGAATTGAGGTCGGCCCTGACTTTGCGGTGATCAACGGGAAAGGGGAGAGTTCGCGGGTGTTGTTTGCGATCGGGCCGCTGATGAAAGGGACGCTCTGGGAAAGCACTGCGGTTCCCGAATTGCGAGGGCAGGCGAAGCGCGCCGCAGAAATCCTGGCGCGCGATGAAATCGCCGGAGTCGATGGATCGGATCTGCGCATGTCGGTCGAATCCGAGCACGTGGTTGAATACTGCATCTGAGCGCACAAAATTGCTTTGTGCCAGATTCTCCGGGAGCCTAGCTTCCGTTGCATTCCTATCTGATGAACCCAATTTCATTCGCTCAAAGAATCGTGATCGCGGTCGCCCTCGCAGCTGCATGTGCAAGTGCTTCAGCCGCCAGTGTTCGGGTCATTGACCCCAAGCAACATCATCTGGGAAACGATGTGGTGGATCGCTGGAAGGAAGCTCCCGCGGCACCGGCGGGTTTTGATCTGAAAGTGAACTTTGATTCCGTCGAGAATACCACGGAGAAGACTTTGTCTTTGAAGCATCGCGACGTGGACAACAAATGGACAATCGCGCTGAACGGAAAAAAGATTGGCGAACTGCAGCAGGGCAAGGAACTGAAGATTCACTATTACCGCATTCCCCCCGGCCGTTTGAAACGTGGGAAGAATCAGTTGCACATCTATGCGCGTCGTTCTCAGGATGACATCACGGTGGGTGGTGCGACTCTTCATGATGCGAGCTTCAGCGAACTCATGAATCTCCAGTCGGTGGAGGTGTCTGTCCGCGACTCGTCGAATGGCCGATATGTTCCCGCCAAGCTGACCTTTACCGACAAGTCAAAGTCGTTGGTTCCGGTTTACGCGGGTGAATCGGATCGCGTCGCCGTGCGCACCGGGATTGTCTACACCTTGGGGACGCCAACAACCTGCGAGTTACCTCCTGGGAATTACACGGTGAACGCGTCACGAGGAACGGAATGGAGCATGGATCAGGCATCCGTAGTGGTGACTGACACCGGGGCCAAACCCGTTGAACTCAAGTTGCGACGCGAGCTGGATACGACCGGATGGGTGGCGGCGGATACCCATATTCATACCCTGACTTTCAGTGGCCACGGCGACGCGAGTGCGGAGGAACGCATGGTCACGCTGACGGCCGAGGGCGTTGAATTGGCAATCGCCACGGATCACAACCATCAAACCGATTTTAAGCCATTCCAGGAGAAGCTCGGACTCAACGATCACTTCACTTCCGTGATTGGAAACGAAGTCACGACGAAGAACGGCCACTTCAATTCCTTCCCGCTGCCGGCTGGCAAGGACATCCCCGCCTACAAAGAGGAAGACTGGGTGAAGCTGGTGTCCGGCATTCGGGCGAAGGGCGCGCGGGTGGTGATCCTCAATCATCCCCGGTGGCCGGATATTCCGCGGGGACCCTTCGGTCGGTTCGGGCTCAATCGGGCATCCGGAGATCGCGCCAGTGGTGGACGGTTTACGTTTGATGCCTTGGAGTTGATCAACTCGGGAACGTTGCAACCGGATCCGTTGTTCGTCTGCCGGGACTGGTTTTCTCTGCTCAACCATGGCGAAAAGATCACGGCGGTCGGTTCGTCCGATTCACATACGGTTGGCAAAGTGGTGGGGCAGGGCAGGACTTACGTTCCAAGTGGCACGGATGATCCGGCGCGAATCAATGTCGATGCCGCCTGCGACGCGTTTCTGGCGGGACGAACCAGTGTCAGTATGGGGATCATCGCAAACGTCACTGCGAACGGTCGGTATTCCATGGGCGACCAATTGGAGGCCAAAGGCCGCGAACTTCATCTCGATGTGCGGGTGCAGGCACCGTCATGGGTGAACCCGCGACGAGTGATTGTGTATGCCAATGGCGCGGCGTTGATCGAAAAGAAAGTTCCCTCGGTGAAACCCGGCACCGCGACAGATCTGACAGTTCCCTTTCAGCTTGGTCCGCAGAAGGACGATGCCTGGTTGGTTTGTGTGGTTTTGGGTGACGCGGTGACGAATCCCGCGTGGGCGACCGCGCAGAAATACACCTTTGCTGCGACGAATCCCATCTACCTCGATGCTGACGGCGATGGCAAATGGTCGAGTCCGCGGGAAACCGCTGAATCGCTACTGGCCAACGCTGGTGACGATTGGAGCAGCCAATGGTCAGCGGTTCAGAAAGCGGATGATCCGATCGCGATCCAGATGGTGTCGCTACTGCGACTGAAGTCCAATGCCGCCCAGCGGAAGACATTGGATTCGCGACTGGCTGGCATGGAGCAGTTCAAGGAGTTCCTCCGTTACGCTCCCAAGGGGAAGTAGAGCCACGAGACTGCTCGCTCACGCTCGCTACCACATTGGAGGGAATCGATGCCGACGTTCGCCTAAGCCGAAGGCTTTACACGCCGGGTAATTCAGCCAACAAGCCCATTCCTCCGGGATGCGGAAGGCAATTCGCCCGTAACCCTGGGTGTCGCTGCGCTCAACCGCCCGGCTAATTGCTGCAAAGCCTCCGGCTTGGCTCTCGATCAACAGCGGTTGCCCGGACCGGTGGGATCCGTGCCAACCGCGGTTCTCATTGGCATCGATATGCTCAGCTGATGAGCGGGAGTAGCTTCGCGACGAGGTCGTCGATCTTTACGCGTTCCTGTTCCATGGAATCGCGATAACGAAGGGTGACGGTGTCTTTCAGCTCTTCGCCGGATTCGCCGAGGGTATCGAAATCGATGGTGACGCCGAATGGGGTGCCCGCTTCATCTTGCCGGCGGTAGCGACGGCCGATATTTCCGCCTTCATCGTAGAACACGGTCATGTGCTGCTGGAGAAGTTTTTTCACTTCCTTCGCCTTGGCAACCTGCTCGGGCTTGTTCTTGAGCAGCGGAAAGACACCCACCTTGGTCGGGGCGATACGCGGGTGAAATTTCATCACGGTGCGCGTTTCGGTCTTACCCTTATCGTTGGTGATCTCTTCCTCTTCGTAAGCGGTGCAGATCAGCGCGAGAACGAGTCGGTCCGCACCCGCAGAAGGCTCGATCACGTGGGGAATGTAATTGCCCTTGAGAAATCCGGCGCGATCCGCGTCCGCGAGTTTGCCGGCTTTCTCCTCATCGTCGGTGGCGTGATTGAGATACTTTAAACGTGCCGCACGATACCGGTCGGCGATTTCGCCAGCCTTCTCTTCGCCCATTTCCTTGAGCGCCTGCTTGAGTTCTTCATCGAACGCGACCTGCGATTTTCCGGAGACGAGCTGGTGTTGCGAGAGATCAAAATCGCTGCGGGCGGCAATTCCTTCGAGTTCCTGCTGACCAAAGGGAAAGTCGAATTCGATGTCCACGGTGGCGCGGGCGTAGTGGGCGAGTTCGTCCTCTTCCTGCCAGCGGATGTGGAGGTCGTCTTTCAGCAGGCCAATGGTCTGATACCAGTTGACGCGGGATTCGAACCAATACTTGTGCCAGGCCTTCCAGCCCCAGTTCGGCTGAGGTTCGCCTTCGGTGGGTTCGCTCACTGAACCGTGGATGGCTTCAGTGGCTTCATCCGGTTTGATAAAAAATTCGATCTCCATCTGCTCAAACTCACGCGAGCGGAAGGTGAAATTGCGGGGCGTGACCTCATTGCGGAAGGCTTTGCCGACCTGTCCGATCCCGAACGGAACTTTGACCGGCGAGGTATCGAGCACGTTCTTGAACTGCACGAAGATCGCCTGGGCCGTTTCCGGTCGCAGATACGCGATGTTCGAATCGTCCTTCACCGGTCCGACATGGGTGGTGAACATGAGGTTGAAGTCACGGGGGGCGGTCTTCTCGCCCTCGCAGCAGTTGGCCATTTTGCTGGGCTTCTTGGGACAGGGGCTGTCCACCAGTTGATCTTCCCGGAATCGGGCCTTGCAGAGTTTGCAGTCCACCATCGGGTCGGTGAACGTGTCCACATGGCCACTGGCCTGCCACACGGTCGGGTGGGTGATGATGGTGGCATCCAGACCGGCGACGTCGTCGCGGTGGTGGACGTTGTCCCGCCACCAGGCATCCTTGACGTTCCGCTTCAGTTCCGTACCCAGGGGGCCGTAGTCCCAGAAACCGTTGATGCCGCCATAGATTTCGGAACTTTGGTACACGAAGCCACGGCGTTTGCAGAGAGAAACGATCTTCTCCATCAATTCGGTCTGTTTCGGATCAGCCATAAGGGGGCGGAGTTTTTCTAAGGGGCGCAGCGATGTCAAGCGGCGCGCCGTTATTGATCGCACAAATCCGCATTCGGGCATGGTGAAGAAGGCCTTGCCGACTACTCGAATGAGACCGCCGCTTTTGCTGGCATCGCGCTGGCGGTCTGGGGATCGCCGTCCTTGACGCTTTTGATGAAAAGGATGAGTGATTCGATCTGCGAATCGGTGACGACCCCGGCATAGCTAGGCATCGCGTATTCGCCCTTTTCAAAACCGCGCACGATCTTTGCGATTGGATCCAGAATGGATTCCCGGAGATAGGCGACGTCGGCGTGGGTTTTGGTCTTCTTGCGCTTGATGACGACCTCCCGTTCGGAATCAAACAGTCCGGTCCAGGTAGGTCCGACTTTTGCGACATCTGCCCCGTTGACGGCGTGGCAGGCGACGCAGCCGAGCAATCCGTAGAGCCGCCGCCCTTCGTCGACCGTGATCGGACCATCGTCCTTTTGAGAGATCGCCCGCGGCGTGAGGTCGATCTTGAGGTCGTCGAAGCCTTCGGCTCGAGGATTGAACGTCGCAAGGGAATAGGGGGTTGTGTAGGCGTTCTTCTCAAACCTGGTTCCCTTGGCCGTGGCGAGTGACCAACCGATGCGAAGTTGCATCACCGGTTTCATGTTCGGAACTCCGACGAACACGCTGCGACCGTCGCGCGAAACGTAGGCGCTGCTGGCGGAGTGCCAATCAATGCCGGGTTTCTCATCCGCCTTGTACTGTGCCGAGCCGTAGTTGGCCGTTCGCTTGTAGTGCCAGGTGGCGAGCGAGTAGTTGTCCGGATTGGTGGCGTGTTTGGCGTCCAGCTTGACGCCAAATTTAAGCAGGATTCCTTTGTCCATCGGAATCACCTGTTCAGGCAACGTGATCTGTTTGCCGGTGTATCGAACCCGGCTCATCCCCACCAATGTGTTCAGGGAGTTGCCCCAGCCGTTCACCTGAAATCCGGCGATGTAAAGCTGGCCGTCCGCGGGATTCACGCCGCCGTTGAGAGGGGGGTGTTGAAAGCCGGTTGTGATGCTGGTCAGCGCTGCCTGAAGTTTTGGTCCGCGATCGTTCAACATGATTCGGAACAGTTCCGGTCGTGTGAAACCGATGTGAACCAGTCCGTCATTCAATCCCCCCATTTTGGCACCGAACAGCCAGACTTGGGAGATGGCTGAGGCGTTGACCGAGTGTGGCATCCAGGTTAGCGGATCCGCGATGGGCGCGGGATAGTTTTCCCGGCCGTGGAGCTTGTCATCCAGGTATCCGTAGAACTGGCCGTCACTAACTACGTGCAACGGTGTGCTGGGGATATACTGACCTTCCTGATCGCCGGAGGTCACGAGTCCGGTGCGGATGTTCACACCGATCGCGGGTTGGCGGAAGCCGTAGCCGAGCAACGTTGCCTTCTTCCCATTAGCGGAAATGCGGAGAACGCTGCCGTTGTGTTTGCCGTGGGTCTTTTGTTGCCCGCCTTTGGCGATGACAAACTCACCGTTCGGCGCGTTGCGGATCGTGCTGGGGAATTCCCTCATATCCAAGGTCTGCCCAAATGCGTTGGAGAAGAGTTCGTGCACATCGGCTTCATCGTCGCCGTTCGTGTCGCGCAGTTTCCAGATGCCGTTCTTGTCGAACGCAAAGATCACGTCGTTTCGAATCGCCACGGTCATGGGTTCATGCAGCCCGGACGTGAAGCGTTTCCAACTGATCCTGCTGAGCGAATCCCGCATGCCGCGAGCCAGCCAGACGTCGCCGTCCAAGGTGATCGTCACTCCCGTGCCGTCGCTGAGGAATTGAATGTCGCCGGGGCGCACGTTCCGTTTCCATGGATTATTGAGGGGCAGTTCGATGTCATCGACCACGTAGGCATCGTTCGATTGGGAAAGTTTTGCCTTGGTGATGACTTCCTCTGGCCAGCGGGCTGTGTTCGCTCCCGTCGGAATGCCGTCGGCGGCGGCAGGCGAGGCGTTGCCAAACCTTGCCTGGAATCGGATGGGTTTGGTGTGACGCGGAATCAGTGCGTAGAGGACGTCGCCACTGGTTTTCATTCTTACAGTTGGCTGGCCGCCAGGTTGCACGAGTCCCAGTTGCGGGGAAGGGCCATGTCGAAGCGCGACGACGAGGGGCTTCGTTGAAGCGGCCATCTCGAACTCGCGGACGATCGTTGGCATTGCATCGCCGCCAGTTTGGCGAATCCACTCTCGCACCGCGACGCCTCCCACCGTGTAAGTGAGAACGGCAGTTGATCCGACGAGTTCAACCGAGCCGAAGCGCCCAATCTCTTCAGGCAGGGGACCACGCCCCACTTCGTTTGGATCGGGAGCTGGCTCACGCGGGTCATCCAGCTTCAGCTTCGAACCAACCTGCCAACCGGGGTAAATCCCATTTGCTGCGATGACTTTGCCGTCCGGTTCCGGTGCCGGGAACAGTCCTCCTTTCGTCTTGCCGCCCCACGGGTGGTAGGAACCAGGAGCGAGGGCCCTTACGGTGACCCCTTGGCCGCGCCAGATTGCGGAGATACGGAGGAGATCAGTGTCAAAGCAGGCCCAGCAGTCATTCCCGAGATTCAAGATCAGGCCGCGCGGCGTCACATTATTGGCAAGCAGCGGGACATCCGGATCGCGCGCATCGAGCGCGGACGAGAAGAACGGAAAGTCGGATTCCACCCAATCGCCGTAAGGCGTTTCGCGAGATTGGCTCTTCTTTGGTGCGCCAATGACGTCGATAGGTGAGTAAAGGACGGCGACAATGAGCAGGATCGGATGGAGATGTGTGAACTTCATTTTTGATCGGATTCAGTTGTTCCTAGCGGGCTTCGCACCGGATGGAAAGGACACATTCCACAAGGCAACCGGGTTTGGAATATCACATTGAATTCTTTACGCACCCGGCGGTTGAACGTTAGCTCGCGGGCGTTGAAACAAGGGAACCCTTGCCGTGTTTCATAATGTGTGAAGTTCGAATCAAGAATTCGTTGCCAAATTCAATCGGGTTGCGTCCAGACAAACCATGAGCCTCTTTAGCCGGATTAAGAAATGTGCGACGTTCGATCGCGATGAATTTATCGCCATCGCCGCCGATGAGCAGGCAACGTACGAGGCTTGGGGGCTGCTCGGGGGGGCCGGCCTTTGTTGCGCCTTTGGGCTGAGTCGGGGATTGGATCCGTTGGGGATGTTGCAGACGATCTTCCTGGCCGGCCTGCTGTCCTCGGTCGCCATTTACGTCGCCATTCACACCAGTGCAATCAGTGACCAGACCCGCAGTCGTCCGTTGAAACAGTGGATTCGCGTGGCTGGATTTTCGGCGGTGCCCGGCTTGGCGGGGTTGTTGGGGGTGTTGTTTGTTCCATTCGCCTGGGTGGCCGTTGGCTGGTGGATGGCGACTTTGATCCATGCCGTGGGGATGGTCCGCAATCCGGGCACGAAGAAGATCGATTGGGATTCAGCATTTCCCATGGTCGGGGCCGGAGCCGCCGTGCTGGCGGTGTATCTCATCGTCTTCGGAAACCTCATCAGCCTGGTGGTCTTCTTTCTCGGGTTGGGGTTGTTTATCAATCATCGCGCGTTTTTGGCGCGCTGGTCTGATGTTCCGGCCGGCACCTCGGTTACTCCGCTGAAGGATTTGAAACGCCTCTGGCAGGCCAAGCGTTGGGCGCTGACCCTCGACGAGATTGCGACCACTATTTTGGGGGAGTCGCCCACCGCAAAGCCGAAGACTCCGGCGGTGACCGTGGACACCTTCTCTCCTCCGGTCGCGCCATCTGCTAATTCCGCGCCGCCACCGGTTGCCCCGAAAACACCCGACCCAATAACTCCTGCCACGACCAAAGAGCCGCCACCCGCGGAGCCGGCTGACAAGTCTTCTGAGACTGAATCCGACGGCAAGAGTTCCACCGACGGGCCGAAGGTTGACGATCAGCCGGTGGCGCTTTCGGAATCGGTGATCCATTTCCGCAACCGCTGCTTCGGGGCGAACGTTTACGGGCACGAATCGGAGAAGCGGTTCAACGAGGAGTTCAAGGGTAAGAGCATGACCTGGCAGGGAAAACTGATGCGGGTTGAACCGTTTTCCTATGACCGTTTTCTTGGTCGCGAAGCCGGCTACCGGGCTTTCTTTTTGCTGGCTTCGATCAAGTCGGACTTTGGCGACAAGCAGTTGGAAGCGGTTCTCCAGATTGACAAGGCACGGTTCGAAGAACTCGAAAAGCTCGTGGAAACGCACCAGAAAGTTGAAGGAGAACTGATTGCGCTCGAAAGCTACACCTGTCGGGCCTATCTCCGCGCTCCTGGCCAACCCTCAGAAAAGAAGGAATTCGTCGTTACCTGAGCGGCTCTGCTTATGCCGGCGTGGATTCGCGGGGCCGGGCTATGTTTCCTTTGAGGATAGGGTCTTCCGTCACCTGCATCCAGTCCTGCAAAGTCTGATTCAATTGCTGCACCAGAATCGGATTTGTGGTCGCCAGGTTCCTCAGCTCATCGGGATCTTCCTTGAGATCGTAGAGTTCGAGTTCTGGTCGATGTGCCCAGATCGCGGCGTCGTCGGTCATGGATTGGCGGGTCGGTGAGTTGTAGATATCCGACGGCATGACGAGCTTGGGACGGGGCGCAAAGTTACGGATGAATTTGAACTGTTCGGTTCGGAGCGCACGAATCGGGTCGTAGTGTTCGTGATAGGTCTTTTCTGCAAACACCGTTCCACCAGGTTTGTCCTCTCCGTTGTCGAGTGCCGGGCTGAAACTTTTGCCTTGGATTCGTTCGGAGATTGGAAGACCCGCGAGCTCCAGCAGCGTAGGCATCACATCCGCGTTGGAGGTCAATCCCTTGCGGCGGGCGCCGGCGGGGAACTGGCCGGGATATCGGGCGGTGAAGGCAACCTGAATTCCTGGATCGTAGAGGGTGCCTTTTGCACGGGGGAAAGGCAGCCCGTGATCTGCGGTGAAAATTACGATCGTGTCTTCGGCCCGTCCGGATTCTTCCAGTGCCGCAAGAATTGCGGCGGCACCGGCGTCCACCGATTCGACCGATTTGCGAAGATGAGCAAACTCGCGCCGGGTGGGTTCATTGTCCGGCAGATAGCTGGGCAAAGACACATCGTTGAGATCGAGTTCGTCGGTGACGCTCGGATCGCCGGGCTGACCGCAAAATGGGCGATGCGCTTCCCAAAAGCCGACATGGAGATAGAACGGTTTGTCTCCTCGATATTCCTTCAGCCAGTCTGCGGCCCGGGCGGAGGCGACGTTCGCAAATCCTTCCGGCGAGCTGTCCACCGTTGAAACGTCATCTGACAGGTCATTGAAACCAGCGAGCGTCCAGTCATGAAGGTGCCAGATGCCGAACATCGCAGTGTGATACCCGTTGTCGCGCAGGGCACCGGGTAACAGTTCTTCATCGCGATTGAGCGTCCAGCCAAGATGGGAAAGACCAAATTGACCGTTGGAGTGGGGGTAGCGTCCGGTGATCAAAGACGAACGGCTCTGGCTGCAACCCGGCGACGTTACGAAATGGTTTTCGAGAGTGACCCCATCGCGGGCCAGTTGATTGAGCGTCGGTGTTGCTTCAGCGATCCGGCCGTAGGGGCCGATATGAGTCCCCAGATCGTGAGAGATCATGAGGATGATGTTCGGGCGTTTACTCACTGCGCCTTAGATGCCGCAGACGGCAAAGGAACTCAACTCAGAATCGAGGCGGGTGCAGGAATGGGTGGATATGTGAGGGGATAGTTTATCACTTGGAGTTTGCTTCCCTGTTCAGCGCACGCTGCTGCTCACAGCGCTGGCGTATCACGTTGACCAGCTCCGCTTTCCACTGACCACGTTCGTTACGAATGCCCGTCTGTTTGCCGCGAGCGTCGCGGTAGCACCAGATCCACCACCCGGCGAGATTGTATTCGTCGATCTTGCTGAAATGCCAACGCAGTTGATCTGCTTTGCTCATTCCACCCTGACTGACAATGGTGGTGCCGGTTTTTTGCCCCGTCGCTTTGAAGTCAGTGCTGATCAGGCGCTGGCTGCCGGAGGGGCCCAGAATACGTGTTATCTCCTCGAGGTATCGAAAACCGTCCTTGGCCGGATCGCACCCGGGATAGGTGGTCATCACCCAGTAATCGGGCGGCTGTTGCAGTTCATCGACCAGCAAGCGTTTAAGGTGAGTAAACGCTCGCAGGCGTTCTCGCTTTGGAAGTGCGTTCCAACCGGCATCATCGACCAGGATGGGGAGCATGATCGGCGCAGCCTTGGGCCGATTGCCCGCCCGCTTGAATGCCGGCCACACTTCCTTGACGAATCGCCTCCCCCAGCTGGTGGCGGTGCCCGGATCCGTTCGCCCCCAAAGGACTGATTCGGCAGCGCCCAACTGATAGTTGCCGAACATACACCACATGGCGATCGCCTCCGGATGCGCGCAGCGTGCCTCCACATATTCGATGATCTGTGTGTACCACACTCTTGATTCAGTCCAAGGCGTGCTGTCCGGGCGTGGCCACCATTCGCTGCGGCCGATGTGGCGACTTGTGTTTACCGAATAGGGGATCCACATGTGATTGGCCAGATCGATCTCGACCGTCACTTCATGGCGGTGACACAGATCCACGAAAGCGGCCAGATTATCGAGCGTCTGCAGGTTGGCCCACACGGTTGGTGTCGCGTCATCGTCCGACGGAGCTCTGCCCTTGTGCTTCAACGTGGTGGGCATCAGCAAGTGGATGTCGACGAAGTTGATCGCGGTGGTATCAATCAGTTCGATCAGCTCCCGTTCGACCAGTTTGCTCGTCTTGTGGAAATCGGCCAACCAGTGTCTGAGTGCGGGTGGCGATGGCAAGGGGTTGAAGAACACACCCTGGAGCCGTTCAGCTCCCCATGCCGGCAGAACGCACAAAACGGCGTGCAGTCCGAGAAGTAGGAGACTGACGTGCAACGGCGGGCCTGATTTGCTGAGCTTCTTCATTTCATTCCGTGATACAGCAGCTCTGGAGAGCCAAGGTCTGTGTTTGTCGTTTGATCGTTCAGAAGATATCTACTGCTCTCGATATGCGAGTTGTAATTCAGAGAGTTTCGAAGGCGAGCGTTGCTGTGGAGGGTGAAGTGATAGGGGCGATCGAACGAGGACTCATGGTGCTGGTAGGGGTGGCGGACTCGGATGCGGAAGCGGATGCAACGTGGTTGGCAGGAAAGATCGTGAGACTGCGGATCTTTGAGGATGACGAGGGCTTGATGAATCGCTCGGTGACCGAGGTTGACGGCGGGGTTCTCGCGATTAGTCAGTTCACTTTGTTTGCCAGCACAAAGAAGGGAAACCGGCCTTCGTTCAACCGATCGGCCAAACCGGAGGTTGCGATTCCACTGTATGAGTTTTTAGTTTCCGAACTGAGCCGGGAACTGGGGAAGCCGGTTGCGACCGGGAAGTTTGGCGCAATGATGGAGGTTGCTCTGGTGAATCAGGGACCGGTGACGATCTGCATCGATTCAAAGGCCCGGGAATAGATGGAGGGATGAGCTTGCGAGTCCGTGGCGTTCCGCCACCAAAGGTGCTGGCTTGGGGGGGCGATTGGTACCTGGCAATACACAGAACCATGTGTGCCGTCATCTTTGGTGCCAACACATGCCTTCGGACTCGCAGGCTCGTCCCTCCACTTGGATCGCCGCCACCGGCTTCCAATCGAATGCGCGGGCATGAGTGGCTCATCGTACAAACGTTCGTGACTGATCTGAGCCACTGATGTTTTATGGCACTCATTCCCAATGAGCGAATCCAAGGAACCTGCCAAAAAACTTGCATTCTCAACGATGGCGATCGGGATCCCCAGTGTGATCGGGGTTGCTGCGATCTTGTGGCTCATGTTCAAACAGGAACGACTGATCTTGGGCCCTGACAGGTCTCTGGCATTGCAGCCGCCGCCGATCTACCTCGAGGAACCCGGCCATGAAATTTCGGGGCAGCGCTACCTTTTCGATCAAAAGCTAGGCTGGCGAAATATCCCCAATCTCAAGTCGTCCACGTACGGTAAACAGTTGACTATCAATTCCCGGGGTCTACGTGATCGAGAGTATGATTATGAACGTACTCCCGGCGGGTCGCGAATTCTGGTGTTGGGCGATTCTTATGCGTGGGGCTATGGCGTGGGGGATGATGAGGTTTTCAGTGAGGTGCTGGAGCAAAATCTCGGCAGTGGAAAGGATCGCTGCGAGGTGATCAATACCGGTGTCTCCGGATGGGGAACAGATCAGGAGTTGATCTTCTTTCGGAGCGAAGGCGTGAAGTATCGTCCGGATGTGGTGGTGCTCGCGATGTTCGTCCAAAACGATCCGATAAACAACGTGGCGTTGGTTCAGTATTTCCTAGGCAAACCCTGCTTCACATCGACGAACCTGACGCAGATCGTCCCGCCAGTGGTTCGTCCTGGGGTGAAGGAACGTTGGCTCGAGGAGAGGGATGCACTCGGCATGACGGGTGCGTTGGTCACTGCGATTCAGGAGGAGTGCAGGAAGATCGATGCCCGGCTGGTGCTGATGACTTTCGGTCAGTTTGGGCGTGACGCCAACCCGTTCCTTGAGAAGTTTGAGAAGGGTTTTGCCCAGGCTCTGCGATCGAGATTGCCAGAGGTCTCGCTGCTGGATGTTGACCGCAAGTTTTCCGAACGTGCTGTTGATCCCCGGACGGTGGCAGATCCGGACCTGGACATGCATTGGAACGCGGCCGGGCACAAGATTGTTGCCGAATTGCTGGAGGAACATCTTGCCGCTGAGGGGTTGCTGACTCCAGTTCCGAGCGGCGAGCAATAAGAGCGGTCCTCGTCCTTTGGTTTTGTTCGCCTACTTGGAAATTTTGCCGGAAGTGTGCAACTCAAGAATCCGATTGACCGGCCCCGCGATTCGGGTTCAATCCCCGCATGTCCTCCCTTTATGGAATCAAACGACTCGGCGCTGTTCTGACGCTGGGTATCTCGCTTTCGGCATCCGTGGCCGATGTCAAACTCCCCTCGGTGCTCGGCAGTCACATGGTGTTGCAGCGCGGGGTCGAATGCCCGATCTGGGGTTGGGCGGATGCTGGCGAGGCGGTAACGGTTTCTTTTGCCGGCCAGAACGCCAAGGCCACCGCCGGGAAGGATGGCAAATGGCAGGTGAATTTGAAGGCCTTGACCGCCAGCGCCAAGGGACGGGTTCTCACCGTGAAAGGAAACAATACGGTGAAGCTGGCCGATGTGCTGGTCGGTGAAGTCTGGCTCTGCTCCGGACAAAGCAACATGGAGTGGACGGTTGATCGGGCGAATAATCCCAAAGCGGAAATCGCCGACGGGAACCATCCGCGGCTCCGTCATATCAAAATTCCCCACCGGCCTTCACGCGAGCCGGAATCCGACGTTCCTTCGACGGGATGGCAGGTCACGACTCCGGCCGTGGTCGCCAAGTTTACCGCGGTGGGCTACTTCTTTGGCCGACACCTGATGAACGAATTGGATGTTCCCATCGGACTGATCGGCTCCAATTGGGGAGGCACACGGATTGAACCTTGGACGCCGTCGATCGGATTCAAGGCGGTGCCCGCGTTGAAGGACATCTCGGACAAGCTGGACACCTACCCCGCGATGAAGAAGGTGAAAGATCGCAAAACCGGGAAGGTGACTGAGGCGATCAATCCCCAGTCTCCGCTCGCGCTCTACAACGGCATGATCAGCCCGCTGCTGCCGTATGCCATTCGCGGTGCGATCTGGTATCAGGGCGAATCCAACAACGGCGAGGGGATGCTCTACTATGAGAAGATGAAGGCACTCATTGCCGGTTGGCGCAGTGTCTGGAGCAATCCGGAAATGCCGTTCTATTTTGTGCAGCTCGCGCCCTACAAGTATCGCGGCGAAAATCGCGAGTATCAGCTTCCGGGAATCTGGCAGGCGCAGTTGAAGACGCTGGATATTGCGAATACCGGAATGGCGGTGACGACGGACATCGGCAACGTAAAAAACATCCACCCGGCCAACAAGCAGGAGGCGGGGAAGCGGCTCGCACTGTGGGCTCTGGCCCAGACTTATGGGCAGAAGGATCTGGTCCACTCGGGGCCGATCTACAAATCGCATAAGCGCGCCGGTGCCCAACTCCGGGTCAGCTTTGACCACCTCGGCAGCGGGTTGACATCACTCGATGGCAAAGCGCTGTCGCATTTCGAGGTGGCCGGCAAGAACGGGAAGTTCGTGTCGGCAACGGCGAAGATCGAAGGCCAGGCGATTTTGGTATCGAGTCCGGATGTGAAGGCACCCGTTCATTTCCGTTTTGGCTGGCATGAAACGGCGGAGCCGAATTTTGGGAATAAGGAAGGTCTGCCGGCGGCTCCTTACAGTTCTGCGTTCAAGTGAGTCGCCGCTGATTACGCACCTTGTAGCAGTCGAGGTGACGAGGCTGAGCCTCGCTCTGTCCTCGACCCAGCCTCCTCACGTCGGCTGCTACGAGTCAATGCCATGCGGGTGGTCAGTTTGACATCAGATAGGCGATCAGGTTTCTGAACTGATCAGTGCTCATGGCCTGTAGGAGCCCGTCGGGCATAACGGACTTGGTGGTGCGGGTGGTCTTCATGACATCAGCGCGCGGAACAATGATTTGCTCGTTCAATGTCCGGACGGTGAATGCGGCATCGTTCTGTTCAATGACGAATCCGCTGATGGTGCGGCCGCCGGCCAGTTCGAAGATCTGCATCTGGTAGTCGCTGGCCACGCTCGCGCTGGGGTCGATGATGTTTTCGAGGAGATAGTCCAGATTGTTGCGTTGCGCGCCGGTGAGATCGGGGCCAATGGCTGCGCCGTCAGCGTGGAGGCGGTGGCAAACGGCACAGGCGATTTTGAAGAGCTCGTGGCCGGCTTTTGGATCTGCCTTGGCCAGCGCCTTCTGGCTGAGTTTCTTGCGTGATGAGTCGATCTGTTTGCGCTTGTCCGCGGCGGTGTCGTTGAGTTTGCCCCAAGCCTTTTCGATCCGGGTCCGGAGCGGTGCGTCGTTGAGACTGACGATTTGTCGGGCGGTGTAGGAGGAGACATCGCGGCGAGGAATCGTGTCGTCTTCGAGCGCATCAATCAGTCGTGCGGCCCATGATTTCCGTGAAGCGAGTGTCTGCAAGATGTCGGTGCGAGCGGCGACGCTGGCACTCGGGTAGCTGGCCAGGAGGCGCTCGGGTGTGGCGTCATCATTGAAGCTGGCGAGGCCGCGGATCGCTTCGCGTTGCAGATTGTGATCGGCGAGTAGTGCGAACAGAAGCGAGGGGAGTGATGGAATCTTCTTTTGGATCAGAGATTTCAAGGCGTTGCTGCGCGTCGTTGTTTGTGCACGTGGATTTGCCACCGTTCTTCGGAGTTGAGCGAGAGCGGTTGGGTCGCCAAAAATCAACGCCAGCCGCGCGGCGGGACGGCGAATTTCATCATGCTCACTTTCACGTAGCGTGGCGTAAGTGCCGGGCCAATCCGGTGGCAGGCTGAGGGAGTGTCGGCCTTCGAGTCCTTTCAGCATCCCGGCGAGAAGATCGATTTGGCTGGAGGTGCCCGTCTGGGCGAGAAGTTTGGCAATCGCGTGCGCTCCACGTTCATTTGTCATTGCCGAAGCGCGCCGGGCGATGTGGCGGCGGAGCAGGGGAATCGTGGCTTTGTTGGCGAGACTCGCGAAGCGGTTCACATCGACGTCCGCCAAAGACTGAATGCCATACCAATACATGAGGGGCAGGTTGGAGTCCTCAATGTCTTCCGCGTGCTGAACCAATGCTTCGGCGATTGGCCAGCGAGGGGCTGGATCCAATCGTTGGAGGGCGCTGGCCAGATGAAGCCGGACGAACGGCGACTTGTCCGTTTGGGCGAGATGCGCCAGGCGCGTGAGCACCCTGACTGAAGGAGTCCCTTGTTCACAGGCGAGTTTGATCGCCCACGCGCGAATGTATTCGTTGGCGTCGTTCAGCTGGTTGAAAAGAAAGCTGTCGTCGGCGCGATTGATGACCTTGAGCGCCCAGAGTGCGCGTAGCTTCCTGGGCGTTTCGGTTGTTGATCGATAGGTCTGAAGCAGGTTTTTTGCGGCGCTGTCCATGTTCATGCCGGAGGCGTATCGTTCCTGCAGCAGCCGGCGAGCGTGGCTGACCAGCCAGTCGTTTCGGTGGGATTGGAGGCCGACGAGTTCCGAGTTGCTCATGCGGGGCAGGTCGAGGGTGAACGGTTTTGGATTTCCGTAGGTGATTTTAAAAAGGCGTCCGGTTTCCTTTCGAGTATTTCGTGTGCTGTGGCATTCGCCGGTGTCCGACCAGTCGGATACGAATACGCCGCCATCCGGGCCGTAACGAACGGTCACCCCCATGAACCAGGGATCTTCGGATCTCGCGAGGTCGCGACCGTGGGTGGCGGTGTAGCCCGAACCCTCGCGGATGAGTAGATCGTTGTTCAAACGCCGTCCGTGGATGTTGTTCATGAACACCGTGTTTCGGTAACGGTCAGGCCAGTTGTCTCCCAGATAGATCATCGTTCCCGAATGGGCGTGTCCGCCACCGAGCAGCGATTCCTGTTCGGTGCCGAGGCCGTCGCGAACATTGTTGCCGCCGACGAAGTGCCGATGGTCCGCGATGGTGGGAATGCGTTCGTAGGCATGGCGACTGGATTCGCGGTTTCGGCCGGGCTCGTAGTGGGCGCCTTGAATTACGTGGAACAGATGCGGGTTCACGCAGTTGCAAACGAAGCCCTGTCCGTAGTCGTCCCAGTCGATTCCCCAGGGATTGGTTGTCCCGTCGGCATAGGGTTCCCAAATATGTTTGATCGGGTGATAGCGCCAGACACCGCCATCGTATTGGCGACGTCGGTCTTGTGGTGTGCCCGGTTTGTCGGGGTAGGAGTAGTTCGTTCGTCCGTGGGTTCCGTAGAGCCAGCCGTCAGGGCCCCATGAGAATCCGTTGGCGATGTTGTGCGAGTTGGCGTGGCTGCCAAAGCCGTCGAGGAGCAGGATGGGCTCGCTGTCTGGTTGATCGTCATAGTTCCGATCGGGGATGAAATAGAAGTAGGGCGGGGACATGACCCATACGCCGCCGAAGCCAACTTCGATTCCGGAGACATAGTTAAGCTGGTCGTAGAAGACGGTTCGTTTGTCGAACCGACCGTCATGATCCGTGTCTTCAAAGATGAGGATGCGGTCGTGTCCCTCGTCGGTGTGATTTGGATAGCTGTAGGCCTCGGCGACCCAAAGGCGACCGCGATCATCGATACAGAACCCGATGGGTTGTTTGACGTCCGGTTCTCCGGCGAAGAGGGAGACGTTGAAGCCAGGCGGGACCTGCATTGTGCGCGCGGCGTCCAGTGGGGCGAGGGGATTGTCGATGATCGGCTGCTGGGCAGCGGTAGCCGGCCAGGCTGCGGCCAGGAGCAGAAATGCGGACAGATATCTCATGGGTATTGCGCGGAGTTTAGCCACATGGGTGGCTGGGGGACAGGACGATTGGGGCAGGAGACTGAGCGTGAACTCCAACGGGTTGTGAGACTGATGTCGTCGTGAAGCACTCGGTGATCACCGAGTTGCCGATTCCGGCGCGTTTGCACTCGGTGATGAAGTTGTTGGGACGAACCATGGAAAGGTCGGCGTTGGCCTGAGGGCAGACCTTTTTCCATGGGCAGCTTGCCGCGCGGATAGGTGGCTCGGATGCAACAGAATTTGATTCTGTTGTGATTCGACTA
>JBLFYM010000076.1:0-29406 GCA_047608975.1 Limisphaerales bacterium
AAGGAATATCGCGCCAGCCAGCTGCCGGAACGAATCGAAAAGGCCCTCGCGGGCGCTTAACGCAGCAGCGCCCTCAATTCGCCCGGCAGTTGAAACGGAGCCAGGAAAAAGGTCTGCAATGCAAATCAAAACAAGAACCGCTGCAACATTTTGTGAGTATTCATCGGCCGAGAATTCATATTCCGACCGGCCGTCGAATCGTCCAACCGTGACCGTCAGTGAACCTCGCACAACCGATACCGGCCGGTTAGCCGGCGCGGCGTCGGGATACACTGCCGGGTCTCGCGAAACCCACAGACGACCGCCTGCGCGGGCAATGCAAACGCTACGCTTATTCCTGTCCCACTAACTTTTCCCGTCAACTGACGACGAATTGCGCCGTGGTCTGCATAAAAGTTGAATGTTGATTCCACTGCCCCCCCCCTGAAGGGGCCCGGAAATGGTGATAAGGTGTTGATGAGGGACGGAAAGTGATTCCCTTTCCGTCATCTGAAAGCCCTAAGTCGCTCACGTTACTCTTCTCCAAAGAATGGAAACAACTTGGTGCGCAGCTCTCTGGGTGTCGGTTGCCGACCGTATTCACTTAGTTCAAAAGTCTCGGCAAATTGCACGGCCCGGCCCTTTATCTCTCCGTAAAGTGCTACCAACAGGTCGCGATACTTATCGGCCTCCTTGCGCTGACGCCCTGACCAGCGGTTTTTCAGCCAGAAGCGACGCGCCTGCGCATCGCCGACGGGAGGCGCGACACTCGTTCCGCCGCGCCGCTCATAGACCTGCGATGCGATCTCGTGCAGACCAGCGAGCTTCTGATCGAATACATCATCAAGCGCCACGGCGAGGTCCGGCTCAAAAAGGCGCGGGGTCGTAAATTTGTCGCTGGTGAAAAGAAACACCGGCATGGCATCCAGAGGGGGAACATCAGGACAAAAGCGGAGCGCAGTCACCAGAAAAGAGCAATCCTGGATCAACTGGGCCACGGCGCGATGATCGGGGTGATAATCCGAGGGGCGATGGCAGATAACGATGTCGGCGCGCCATTCGCGGATGACGCGGACAAAGAGCTTGCGCGTTTCCAGGTCGGGCATCAGCTCGCCGTCGGGAATGTCCAGCACCTGGGCGGTGACTCCCAGTTTGCGGGCACAGGCTTTGACCTCCGCCTCCCGCCGCACGGCAATTTCTACCCGGGTACCTTTTCGGTCGCTCAGGTCGCCGTTGGTCGCCGAGACCAGCTTCACATGGTGCCCGAGCTTCGCCCATTTCACCGCCGTGCCACCGGCCTTGTATTCCGCATCATCCGGATGACCACCGATGACCATGATCCGCAGTTTCCCACCGTCATCCTCGGCGTGGAGCTGGGCGAATGGTAACAGGAACAGGGCTGTGAGATTGAGAATGATGTATTTCATGCGGTGGAATAGTATCCCCTCACTTCTTTATCAAAGTCACTGTCTCTTGATATTGTTAAAGGGACAGGCCCTTGGTTTGCCGATGAAGGCAGTCAGGGTGGTATGAACGAGGCGCATGCGAGGTAAATTACCCGGGGCGGGATTCCAAAATAAGCACATCAGAATAGTCGTTTCGCGGTATGGGGTCGGGCAGCTCTGACCGGAGCTGCTGTGATGAAATAACGAGCCTTGAGGCGAAGATGAAGAGCGGTGACGAAACCATGAATAAGAAACGTGGCAAATTGTGGAAGATCGGGGCCTTGGTCCTCTTGAGCCTATGTGGTTTGGTCGTCATGCAATGGCTGTCCGGACGGATGAGCCTGCGTTCGGTGCTGGCGGTGTACGAGCGTGAGGGCGAATCGCTCGATTGGCGGAAGGTGGTGAAGCCGGTGCCGGAAAACGCCAACAATGGAAAAGAGGACTTGCTCGCGGCAATCTCTCGACTTCCCCGAATGTATGGGGACTGGCTGGCATGGCAGCACGCCGCGCCTGCTGCTGCGATTCCTCATTCGCGATACCGCGTTCCGGTTGAGATTGTTGAGTATCCCGAAGATGGAACACGCCGGGAGCGTTGGGTTACCAATGTCTGGAGCGAATTGGGGCCTCGGATCGAAGATTTCGGCACCAACTGGACGCACGCCCGGCGCGCCGCGACCAATGATGTCATCGATCTGGGATTGGACTGGAGCCGGGGAAGCGAATTGGAGCTGCCCCACTTCGCACCGGTTTCATATCTGCACGCATGGACCCGTGCCGCGGTGATGAATGATCTGCACAAGGGAGATCGCGAAACCGCCTGGAAGCGTCTCACGGCAGGGTGGCGCATCTTGAAGATCTATGACGAGCCGGTGTTGATCTCAGCCTTGATGCGAATCTCCGGTGCCTGGTTCCTGTCGCAGGCAACTTGGGAGACCTTGAGCCACGGCGGGTGGACCGAGGAGCAACTCGTGACCCTGCAAACCGCGATCGACGAGGTGAGGTTTGTTGAGTCGATGGATCGGGCGATTTGCCAAACACGTTGCGGAGAGTTCGCACTCTGGCACCGAAGTCGTGAGGATCCTTCACTGCTGCGCAAATATGCACCAATGGAATCGCCTGCCATGAATCGGTTTCTGCTGGATCATCCGTGGATCTGGCGAACCTTTTACGCGGGTGACGAGATGGCGTGGGTGTTGCGGGACTATCAGGATGGCCTCGGGGAATTACGGCAGGGCTGGAAGACTCGGTCCCTGTCGGCCTATTTCGTCGCGTGGCCGGAGGACCACCCGACCCCGGAGCATTTTGTCTTCTCCCACTGGCCGGGAGTAGCGTTTCGGATGACCGGCTTCAAGGTCTTCCGCTCGGAACTCCAGCGTGAATTCCTGGGCACGTCTATTGCCATTGAACGTTATAAGCTTCGGCACAATGGCCGGTCTCCGGAGGCACTGGCTGATCTGGTTCCCGGGTTGCTTCCCGATCTACCCGTGGATTGGATGGACGGGAAGACGTTGCGCTATCGAAAGTCGGGTGCCGGGAATCACGTCCTCTGGTCGGTCGGCGACGACGGCGTGGATGACGGCGGGGTTCCGGTCCGTGAGTTCTACGCCAGCAGTCATCCCGTCCCAAGCGACGGCGACTGGGTATGGCCACGCGTGGCGACTGAGTTGGAGATCCAAGCGTATTTGAAAGAATTACGAGCCGAATTGAAGAAGTCAGCGCCTTGAAATACCATTGCCGCCGTAAAAAGAGGCGGTGCGCGAAAGTGCGAATTGTGGGTTGTGCAACGCAGATTTCGAAGGAGATCGGGTGGGGTTGTTCTCGTCCGCGATCCACACGTTGATTACTCCTTGCCCGGATGAGGGAGCGGAAGCGCATCCGCGCAAAGTCCGGTGGCACCGGCATCTTGTCGGCTGGATGAATGGGATAGGCGCGTAGTTGTTGTCGCACAAATAATACCGGCCGGCTAGCCGGCCCAGCGAGGGGATCAGACTACCGGGCCTCGCGAAACTGACTGACGACCGCGGGCGCGCCATCAGATTTCCTGTTCAATCGCAATCGAAGCTGGCAGCGTGCCGTCGATGCTTGGAGCCACGCTAGCAACCGCCGTTCCCTGGGATATCGTGTGGGTCTTCACGATATTGCTGATCGCGGTCGTTTTGTTCGTGACGGAGAAATTCCCGGTCGATGTGGTGGCCATCACCATCCTCGCCGCGCTATTCCTGTTGAACCTCGTCAGCCCCGAAGAAGGACTTTCCGGCTTTGCGAGCACGGCCACTGTCACGGTGGGCGCGATGTTCGTCCTGAGTGCCGGATTGCAGCGGACCGGCGCGGTCGGCGTGGTCGGACGGGCCATGCGCAAAATCGGGCAGGGCGAATCCACTTTCCTGCTGGTGGTGATGGTCGTGATCGGCGTCATTTCCGCCTTCGTCAACAACACCGCCGCCGTCGCGGTTTTCCTCCCGCTCGTCATCGCCAGTTGCGCGCGGCGAAAAATCTCCCCGTCCAAGGTCCTGATCCCGCTTTCCTACGCTTCACAATTCGGCGGCGTCTGCACGCTCATCGGTACCTCGACCAACCTGCTCGTCAGCGCCATCGCCGTGAAAGCCGGCTACGAGGCCTTCAGTGTCTTCGAATTTGGCAAACTCGGCATGATCATGATGGTCGTGGGGATCATCTATTTCCTCGTCATTGGCAAATGGCTCCTGCCCCAGCGACGCAGTTCCGAACTTACTGAGGCCTATGAGTTGCGCGACTACATCACCGAATTCCGAATTCTCGACGGCTCCCCGCTGATTGGCAAACGCGTCCACGAAACCGACCTGCGCGACCAGCACGATGCCACCGTGCTCAAGATCATCCGCGAGGACGCGACCATCGACATGCCCGTCCACCATAAACTGTGCGAAGGGGACGTCCTGCTGGTCGAAGGCCGAATCAAGGAGTTGATGGACGCCCGCGAGACCATGAAACTGGCGATCGAACCGCGCTTCAGACTCAGCGACAAGAAGCTGAAGGAGGACAACATGACGCTCTTCGAAGTGTTGATCGCGCCACGCTCGAAACTGATCAACTCCACCCTGAAGAGCCTGGACTTCCGCCGCCGCTTCAACGCGACTGTGCTGGCCGTCCAACGCAAGGAGCAGACGCTGCGAAAAAAGCTGAACTCGGTGCGTTTGAAATTTGGCGACGCCCTTCTGATTCAGGCTCAGGCCGAGGATGTCGCGCAGTTGCGAACGGATTCAGATTTTGTGGTGCTCGACGAAGTGGATGCCCCCTCCCTGCGAAAGGGCAAGGCTCCCATCGCGCTGACCATCGTCGCGGTCGCGGTCGCGCTGGCCGCAGCGGGCGTGTTTCCCATTCTCCACACCGCCATCGCCGGCTGCGCCGCCATGATCCTGACCCGTTGCCTCAACATGGAACAGGCCTACGCCGCCGTGGACTGGAAGGTGATCTTCCTGCTCGCCGGCATCCTGCCCCTCGGCATCGCCATGGAAACGAGCGGCGCCGCGCAACTTATCGCGGACAACACCCTCGGTCTGGTCTCCGACATGGGGCCGATCGTCGTGCTCGCCGTCCTTTACCTGCTCACGGCGACCTTGACCGAAACGATGAGCAACAACGCCTCCGCCGTGCTGCTCGCGCCCATCGCCATCTCGATCTCCCAGGATATGAATGTCGATGCCAAGCCGTTCCTGATGGCGGTCTGTTTCGCCGCGTCGACCAGCTTTGCCACCCCGGTCGGTTACCAGACCAACACCATGGTCTACAATCCCGGTGGCTACCGGTTTACCGACTTCATGAAGGTGGGAATCCCGCTCAACCTGATCTTCTGGGGGCTGGCGGTCTTCTTCATTCCAATCTTCTGGCCCTTCCATCCCTGACGGAAATCAGCGGCGTTCAGCAGCTAAAAAGAAACCGGGCGACGGCGGCGGCCTGTTAAAGGGATAGGCAGATAGTTTTAGAATTGAAAATATGCGTCAGGATTGGGGGCGATTCAGACCAAACCTCGTCGTTCGATTGTCAGTTCCGCGTCGGGACCTCTAAAAGGGCATGTCGGCACTGTGGAGTTTCCAGTCCTCAGTCATGTCGGGTGGGATTTCGTTCAGGAACCGGGAGGGTTCCTGCATTGCATCGCCGCTGCCAGCCAGGTAGCGCATGAACGGGTAGCAGAGATACAGTTCATCCTTTGCCCGGGTGACGGCGACGTAGAAGAGCCGGCGTTCCTCTTCCAGTCCTTCAGGTTCCTCCAAGGTCCGATGCGAGGGAAAAAGGCCGTCGCAAAGCATGATCACGAAGACGACTTTGAACTCGAGTCCCTTGGCCTGATGGATCGATGACAGTCGGATCTTTTCGTCATCTTCGTCGACGTGCGAACTGTTCGAATTCGGATCGGAATCGACATTGGTGAGCAACGCGAGTTGTGAGAGGAAATCATCCAGACCTTCAAATTGTGCGGCGAAGGCGGCCAGCTGTTTCACGTCGTCGAGCCGGGATTCGAAGTTCTCGAAGTTCTCCTGCAGATAATCCTGATAGCCGGCCTCGATGATCAGCAGAATCATCTGGTCCGGTTGGAATCGCACCGGTTCCGCCTCGGCCTGAGACATCGTGGCCACAAATTGCGCCCATGCCACCTTGGCTTTCTTGGGGGTGGCAGATTCGATTGCCACCAAGTCGGGTGCCAATCCAGGGGGCAGTGGTTCGCTCTCCTCGGCGGGCACCAATTGCGCTTCTTCGCCATTGGAACGCCGGGCAAGGAACGCGCGCCAGAGCTTGTCCGCGGTTTTCCCGCCGACACCGGGCAGCATGCGAACGAGGCGTTTGAAGGCGAGTTCGTCCCGGGGGTTGCAGATCAGCTTCAGCCAAGCCGTCACGTCTTTCACATGGGCCTGCTCGAAGAACCGGATTCCGCTGGTGATGCTGAAGGGGATGTTCCGCTTGGTGAGTTCGAATTGGAGTTCGGTGGCGTGGAAATGGGCGCGATAAAGGATGGCCATCTCTTCCAACGGAATTCCTTCATCGCGCAGTTCCAGTGCGCGTTGCGCGACGAACGCGGCCTGTTCATGCGCGTCGTTGCAGCTCACCACGGCGGGCTTGATTCCCGCGGCACGAAAGCTCGCGAGTTCCTTCTCAAACTGATCGACGTTCGCCGAAATCGCGGCGTTGGCGAACGTCAGGATTTCGGGGGTGCTGCGATAATTCGTCTCGATCTTGTAGGTTACTGCACCCTCAAAACGATTGGGGAAGTTCAGGATGTTTCGGAAGTTTGCCCCGCGCCACGAATAGATGCTCTGCGCGTCATCGCCGACCACCATCAGGTTTCGATGCGCCTCGGCCAAGGTGTCGATCACATCGCCCTGCACCTGGTTCGTATCCTGATATTCATCGACCAGGATGTAGCGAAAGCGACGTTGATAGAGTTCGCGCACGTCATCGTGCTCCATCAGCAGCCGGAGCCACTGAATCAGCAGATCGTCGAAGTCCATCGAGTTCGTCGATTGTTTGCGCAGCACGTAGGCCGTCTGAACCGCCTCGATGTGTTCCAGCAGATGTTGGAAATATGGATACCGGTCGGACAGGATCTCACCCACGGTTTTGCACATGTTGTGCGCGAGCGAGATCAGGTTGAGGAGAACGTCTGCCTTCGGAAAGCGGGTTTCCTTCACATCGATCTGCGCGTCGTCGATGCAGGCCTTGAGCAGTTCCTTGGAATCCTCGCGATCGAGGATGCTGAAGTCGCGCTCCCAGCCGAGCAGGGTGGCGTGGCGACGGAGGATGCGGTTGCCGACCGAATGGAAGGTCCCGCCCCAGAGTTCGGAGACATCGTTGCCCAGCAGATCGCCCACCCGGGTCATCATCTCCTTTGCGGCCTTGTTGGTGAACGTGAGCAGCAGAATCCGGTCGGCCGGGACTCCGTGTTCGAGCAGCCAGGCGACGCGATAGGTCAGGGTGCGGGTCTTCCCAGCACCCGCCCCGGCGATCACCAGCGCCGGCCCGTCGGGAGCGCTGACCGCCGCGTATTGCTGTTCGTTCAGTTCATGCTCGTAGTCGATCCGCAGATCCACGGGACCGGTATGACGATTCAACTGATAATCTCGAGCCACCTGCGGATTGAATCGGTTGCGTGTGGAAATTCCAAACTTGAAAGCGCGAAGTTTCTCACGATATTCGCGTTCGGAAGGGGATTTTTGGCCAAAATCGAAAGATCACCTTGCCAAAACCGTGCATTTGCCAAGTATCTTTCGAAAACTCAGATGAGTGATTTTCTCGCCAATATTCAAGCTGTCCGGGATGTGCTGCTGCTCATCGTGAACGCCGGGATATTCGTGACGCTCGTCGTCATCGCGTTCCTCATCTGGACCCGCTCAAAAAAGTTGGAGGGCAGATCCGACACCCAGGCAGTGGAGCATCTGTTGGGCAAACACCTCAAGGCACAGGAAAAAATCGCCTCTTCCATTGCGACCAGCAGTAACGAGCTCAAGCTGGGCCTCGGGGAACTGCTGGGCTCCAGCGAGAGCTTGGAGACCGGCGCGGACGTCCCTCTGACTGATTTTAAATCCATGCGCACGCAGATCCGTGAGCTGGATGAACGGGTGGATCGATCGATCGCATCGCTATCGGAAAGCACTGAGGAACATCGCGACTCGCTGGCCGACCTTTTGGGCCGGTTGGGTGATGATCGTGAACTCGATCGCACGCTGTCTCGCACACAACACACCGAGCTGGTCGCGTCCCTTCGCGACCAATCGACCCGTCGGGAACATTCCGCGTCAGCGCTGGCAGCCGGCGAACCGAGTGTGCCGACCCTCGATCTGGGACCGCTGGAGAACCACCTCGCCCGGGCAAATGCGCTGAATGAAACCTTGGCGGAGAAGATCGGGGCATTTTCCGAGAAGCTTGCTCAAGGGCCGGAAAGTCGGGTCGCTGATTCAGCGAGTGTGTTCCGCGGTATGATGGAGGATATCGTTGCCGAGAATGTCAGGCAGGGCACCAGCATGCAGGAGATTCAGAGCGGACTACGCGCGGAATTCCGCACCCAGACTGATTTGTTGTCGCGAGTGGTTGCCGATTTGTCCAAGCATCTTAAATCGGCTCCACCGATTGTGCAGTCGGTGCCAGGTGCTGACACCGGCGGGACCGACGTGAACGTTGAGCTGCGCTCAGCGATTGAAAAGGTGGGCGCGCAGTTCCAGTTTCCCACGAATGAATTCCGACAGATCACCGACACTCATCACGCCACGCTGCGGAAGTTGTTGGAGGGTTTTACGGATGAAAATATCCGGCGGGTTCATGCCACCGACGAATTGCGGCGCGCAATTCAACAGGATCTGAAAGGGCAGGTGGATCAGCTGAAGACGCTGGTGGATCAGAAGCCAAAGCCGAGTGTGCAGCGCGCCCAAAGCACTCCGTCTTCCGCCACCATCACCGCCTCGGTGGCAAACGATCTGACCGAAGAGAATCGCAACTGGCAGGATCAGGTGCGGACCGCGCTGGCGGAAATCTCGGATCGGCTGGACCGGATGCAGGAGCGAATGGAAGAGATTTTCCAAGTCTGAAATCGCTGTGGCTCCGCCGATTTTCAGTCACCTCCGTGACCGTTGCAATTGTCCTGCCGAGGGAACTGAGACCCGTTACATTGCGAAGATTCAGGTCTGCGCAGCGCCGTCGGAGATCCATATCAGCGCCGAAGAACTCGCCGCTCCGCCAACCCAGGAACTGGCGAAGATCGTCGATGATTGCGCGGGCATGACCGAAGAGGAGTTGATGAGAGACGGGCATGTCGAATTCTCATACGATCTGTGCCGAACGTGTCAGAAGGAATACATCAAGTCACCGATCCCGCCCGTTGAGCCGTGACTCGCAGACTGAGTAATTGAATCACCGGCGCGTGGAGATTTCAAAAAGCACCCAATATCGTTCCAAATTACACAATTCGTTTGCCAGCCTGTTGAAAGCGGAGTAACACATCCCGCCTCGTGTCGGAGCGGAGCGTAGCTCAGCTTGGTAGAGCACCTGCTTTGGGAGCAGGAAGTCGCAGGTTCGAATCCTGTCGCTCCGACCACTTTCCCCCTCTTTCATTGCCGCCTGCCCCGAGCGGCTTCAGCACCAGCCTGTTGAAACGGACAGAGCCACCTCATCTGGTTCGCTCCAGAGTTTACTGTATTGCCCGAATCCGTCGGCGGCCGAAAATTAGCTGCACCACTAACCCGCTGCCGGTACCAAAAAAGTCTGGTTCGCCCGCCGGGGATTCAGTTGAATCCGTGAACGCGACTCAAGGCCCACAGCAAACACAAAAGGAAACTCTATGCCCCAGGCAATAATGGATCCCGAGCAGGTGCGGCGCTTCGCCGAAGACCTGCGCCGGTTTAACACCGACCTTCAAAACAATCTCTCCTCATTGCAGGCCCGGTTCAAAGGTCTGGGCGACAGCTGGCAGGATCAGGAACATGAGCGTTTCACTGAGGAATTTCAGACGACAATGAAGACCTTGAGAAAGTTCGTCGATGTCTCCAACCAACACACTCCCTATCTCCTCCGCAAAGCCCAGCGCATCGAGGAATACCTGCAGCAACGCTGATCATGGTCGAAACCGCCAACGTCAGTTCCCTCGACGCGCTTCAACGCCTGCGGAACGCGTTGGTGATCTACGTCGAGAAGGCGGGTCACACAATCGACGAGGCATCCAGTGATTCCATCCGGCTGCGACATTGGTTGCAGGGCGAAAAGACCGAGCACTGGAAGCGCGAATACAAGCAGCGGTTGAAGAAGCTCGAAGACGCCCGCGGTGAACTGCTCTCCGCCCGCATGTCCAATCTGACTGAAGTTTCAATGCTTCATCAGATGGCCGTCAAGCGGGCGCAGCGGGAGCTCGAAGAAGCCGAACAAAAACTCCGCAAAATCAAACGCTGGCTCCGCGACTACGATCAGCGCGTGTTGCCGTTGGCCAAACAACTTGAAAAATTCCGGACGGTGATCGACGGGGACCTGCCCAAAGGCATCGCCTTTCTCGACCACGCGCTCAACTCCCTGGACCAATATGCCCGCATGACCGCGCCCTCCATCTCGGATGTCAGCACGTCTGCCACCCCTGAAAGTGATGATGCGAACACGACGGAGGGTACGGCATGAGCCTGAATGCGAGTCGAAACCAATTGGTCGCGATCACGAAGGATCTGCACAACAACTGGGAACAGACCCGAGCGCTTTGGCGCGATCAGAAGGCGGCTGACTTCGAACGGCTTTACATGCGGGACGTCGAATCGGCAGTCTCCAGTGCCGTCAACGTAATGCAGGAATTGGATGAACTGATCCAACAGGTGAAGAGAGATTGTGAGTGAAGAACGTCCCTTAACCCAAAACCTCGAATGGCTTGAGGACCTGGCCGGAATCGTACGCAGCTTTGCTGCCCGCGAAGCTGAGCTGAAACAGGAGTATCAACGCCGAACCGAGTCCGCTGAACAGCGATTCAAGACCGAGGCGCAGGAACAGCACACGGCGCAACTCCGCAATCTGAGCGAGACTGAGGCCTCATTCAAAGCGGAGGAAGAGCGCCTGCACGTCCGCTGCACCGGTCGGACCGCCCGCCTCGATGCGGCCCACATGAGCGGTCTGCGCGGAGTGGGGCAGAAGTTGGAAGAACTCACCGGTCGAAGTCGCTACAAGCTGCAACAGGTCGTTCTCAAGGCGACCAAGGAACGGGATTCCGGAACCGAAGCCGCGAAGCAGCGACTGAAGGAATTCAATGCGGCGATGGATGGCGAAGAGGCCCGGATCGAGATTCTGAAAGAGCGGGCGCGCAAGACCTTCGGTGCGTACAAGGATCTGCAACCGATTCTTGATCAGGGAGAGGTGGATGAATCAGCCCTTGATCGCGGCGCGAGCGAGGACGTTCAGCTGGAGGAATTGCGTGAACTGTTGGATCAGAACGACAGCGATCTACAGGATTTCCGCCGCGCGTTTCTCCCCAAGTTCTTCAAATACGTTCCGGTCGGGTTGGTGATGTTTGCCGTCATCCTGGTGCACGTCGGGATTGCCGGCGGTGCTTACCGCCTGGGTTGGCCGGCGTTGGTGTATCAGATCGCCACCGGTACCTTTGTGGGGTCGCTGATTGCGGTCGCGGTCATGCATCACCTCGGTCGGCGACATACGATGGCGGTCATCGGTTCCGCCGCAGATGTTTATTCCTTCGCTCGACACCTCGTCAAACTCGGCCGGGCCAAGTCGGAGGCACGCCACGAAAAACGACGTGGCCTCCTCGATGCTGACTTCAATGTGGCGAAAGAGAGTGCGGATGCGACCTGGGACAAGGCCCAAGGTGAGGTCAGCGTTGCGCGGCAGCAGGGTGAGGATGCGCTGGAAGAGAAGTTTCAACGTGTCGTGTTGCGGCATGAAGCCGTCCTTCCCGCCCAGTTGGAACGACTGAACCAGGATCGCGACGTGACGATCCAACGCATCAGGGACGAGACCGAAGAATTCAAGGAGCGCCTCACTGCCGACATCGCCACCCGGGACGAATCGCAGAACACCGAATACTTCGCGACCTGGGAGGCAATGGTGAAGGAATGGACCGAAACCGTGCCCAACTATTTCTCGGCGTTCGCCTCGGCTGCGGAAACTGCCCAGGAACTCGCTCCGCCCTGGGATTCCAATTTTTCCTCCGAATGGTCACCCGCTGGGATGTACGCCAAGACCATTCCTTTCGGACGCTTGGAGGTAGACTTGGCGGCGATGACGGACGGTATCCCGCAGGACGAGCGCTTGCCGTTGCCCGGCCGTCCGGAGTTCAGCATCCCCATGGCGCTGTCCATTCCCTGGCAGGCCGGAGTCCTGTTTGAATCCGGTTCCGAGCGAAGAGGGGAAGCCATTGCTGCTCTAAACAACCTCGTCCTCCGCATCATGACCGGAATGCCTCCGGGCAAAGCCAACTTTACGATCATTGATCCGGTGGGACTCGGTCAAAATTTTGCGGGCATGATGCAATTGGCGGATTTCGAAGACAGCATCATCAGCAGCCGGATCTGGACCCAGTCCGGTCAGATCGAGAAACGCCTCGCCGACCTGAACGATCACATGGAAAAGGTGATCCAGATGTATCTGCGCAACGAGTATGAGACCATCACGCACTACAACGACGCGGCCGGGAACATCGCCGAAAAATATCACTTCGTAGTCGTTGCAGATTTCCCAAACAGCTTCAGCGACATCGCCGCGCGACGTCTCCTCAACATCGCTGCCAGCGGTGCCCGCTGCGGTGTCTACACGCTGATCCATTGGGATACGCGCCAGACCTTGCCGCAGGATTTTGTGCTCGATGAATTGCGGGAGAAGAACATCAGCTTCCGGGAGACCGGCTACGGGTTCATCCTCAACGACCGTCGAATTCCCGGAGTCGACATCGTGCTGGATTCACCACCCACCCCGGCGATCGAACTCGAGATCACTCAGATGGTCGGCCAGGCCGGCGCGGATTCCAACCGCGTGGAAGTGCCCTTCGAACACGTCGCACCTGCCGTAGCCGACATGTGGACGCAGGATACGGCCAATGAACTGCGCATCGCGATCGGCCGCAGCGGTGCCACCAAACTCCAGTATCTGGCAATCGGCAAAGGCACCTGCCAACACGCGCTTTTTGCGGGCAAGACCGGCTCCGGAAAATCCACACTCTTTCACGTCCTCATCACAAACCTCGCGCTCACGTGCAGCCCGGAGCAGGTCGAGTTTTACCTCATCGATTTCAAGAAGGGGGTGGAGTTCAAATGCTATGGAACGTTCCGCCTGCCGCACGCCCGGGTGGTCGCGATCGAGAGCGACCGCGAATTTGGATTGAGCGTGCTGCAACGGGTCGACGACGAGCTTCGTCGACGCGGGGACATGTTTCGCAAAGTGGGAGCACAGGACATCGCCGGCTACAAACGCGCTGGCGGTAAGGAAGCCATTCCCCGATCGTTGTTGATGATCGACGAGTTTCAGGAATTCTTCGTGGAAGACGACCGCGTGGCCCAAAACGCTTCGGTGTTGCTTGACCGTATTGTTCGCCAAGGGCGCGCGTTTGGCATCCATGTCCTCCTTGGTTCGCAGACCCTCGGGGGGGCCTACACCCTGGCCCGCACCACGATCGGACAGATGGTCATCCGGGTTGCCCTCCAGTGCAATGAGGCCGACTCCTACCTGATTCTTGATGACACCAATCCCGCCGCCCGGCTCCTCACCCGGCCGGGCGAAGGCATCTACAATGACACCGCCGGTTCGCTCGAAGGAAACAGTCCGTTCCAAACTGTGTGGATCTCGGATACCGAACGCGATAAGTGGCTGCAGCGCGTCAACGATAAGGCCAAGGAAAGCGGGGAGAGGTACGACGGTCCGATCGTCTTCGAAGGCAATGCTCCATCCGATGTCGTCGACAACTACGAACTCGGCCAACGACTCGCAGCCGAAACGATCGAACCCACGCCAGTCCGGCACCTTTGGCTGGGCGCGCCAAACTCGATCAAGGGACCAACCGCGGCGATCATGCAGCGGCAGAGCGGCAGCAATCTGCTGGTGGTTGGACAGCGCGAAGAGGCAGCCCAAGCCTTGGTCATGCTCTCGCTGATTTCGCTGGGCGCACAAATCCCCGCCGGGAAAGCCCGTTACTTCATTATCGACGGATCGGCACCCGACACTCCGGAAAGGGCGACGATGGAACGACTGATCGCGTCCCTCTCACTGCCGGTTCGCCTGGTGAGGAATAACGAAATAGAAGAGGTCCTGACCGAAATTTCAGGTGAACTGACCCGCCGCAATGATGACGACACGGTGGGTGAGAGCATCTTCCTGATCGTCCACGGACTGCAACGCTTCAAGAAGCTCCGCTACGAGGAAGACTTTAGCTTCGACAGTTCAGCACCGGCAAAACCGGGTGCCCAGCTGAACGAACTTATCTGCGAAGGTGCGGGCGTCGGCATTCACACCATCATTACGGTCGATACCGGCAACAACCTCCAACGTACGCTCAGCCGCAAAGCCATCAGCGAGTTTGAAATGCGGGTGCTTTTCCAGATGAGTGCGAACGACTCAGCCAATCTGATCGATTCACCGAAGGCGGCCAACCTCGGTCTGCATCGCGCGCTCTACTGCAACGAACAGGAAGGCCATCTTGAAACCTTCCGCCCCTATGCGATTCCAGCGAGCGACTGGCTTGAGAGCAGCGTCGCGGCGGTGAATCGACTGCACGCCTGAAGCTATATCATTCCGCCATCCGCTTCCGCACAGCACCGAGAGCACCCACGGTGAAAACGAGTGGATAGAGTTTGTCGAAGTACCAAAGTTTGGCGAAATAGAAACCGATCGGGGAAGGATCGCGCCACGAACCGTCTGCCACACGATCAAGCAGCCAGGCAGTACCCAGTTCGATGGCCGCGTTCAGTCCCGCGATCTCAGAGCGCACGCCGCACAAAGCTTCGAGCGCCAACGCACTCTCCTCAATGGAGGACGGATCATCGCCGCCGCCACTCCAGCTCCCATCCGGTTTCTGGGCTCCGATCAGCCAGCGGGCAGCACGCCTGATCATCTCATCCAGATAGCGCCGGGCAGGAAGATTGGTCAGGGCAGGGAGCACTCGGGCCGTACCGTACGTCGGGTTTTCGTCATCGGGCGAATACTGGTTCCCAAACCAGAGAGGAACCCATGCGCCATCCGGGCGCTGCGTTCGGCGAAGGTAAAGCACACCGTCCTCGATTCCATGCTGAACTCGTGCGACCAAGTCATCGGAGAGTTCCTCCGACCAGGCTGACCAGGCGCGAATCGCGTGGGCGGTAAGATCCGGGCTACTGCGATCGAAGGGCAAGTTCGTCCAACCACGACAAAAGGTCGGGATCCCCCCGTCACCATTCTGTAAATTGAGCAGCCAGTTTACCCCCAGCTCAGCTGCGCGAACGGACTTCTCCCGCTCGCAGTTCAGATTCTTCAGCGCCAGCAAGGCCCCGGGCGTGTCATCTCCATCTGGCACGCCGCCACTCAGATCTGTCCAGGCCCAACCTCCGGGAGGGGCATTCGTGTAGGGGTGAATTTCCTGGTAGTGCTGCCGCAACAGCCAATCAGCCACCGGTTGTGCCTCGGTCGGCGAAAGACCATCGCCCTCGTGGAGGGCATTCACGGAAAGCGTCGTGCCCCAGGTGGCCAGATTTGTGTCGATCGGCCAGCTACCGTCGGGACGAATTGATTCGAGCAGAAAGTGAATGCCGTTTAGCGCGACCTGATGTCCCGCGTTTCCAGCCCCGGCGAGACTCATGGTCACAAAACTCGTCAACGGCGTGGCTTCGAGAAATCCTCCGCTCTCCGGTTGAATGCCAGAAAGAACTTTCAAGGTCCGTTTGCGTGCCAGAACGCGAACCGCACGGGCGAACGGATTTGCAGACGGAGCGGCGTGATGCCGCACCTGCCCGATCGCGATTAGTGCCGGCAACGCATAACTCACAACCGGGAGCCGGAGCGCAGCGAACATTTCCTGCGGGAACGCCGCCAATTCGAACGGCAAAGGAATGACATCGCTCCACGCCTCGGGGCCGTCCCCAAACCGGCCGGCCAAGGCACACATCGTCAGGATGGGCACGGAGAAGGTCCGATCCTTCCCATATCGTTCGGAAATAGACTTTGCCAGCGCGTGCCGGGAGATTCCACCGGCGTGCCGACGCAGCCAGTCTTCCGCGCGACCGACCACTTTCGCGAGTTGGCCCGATGGGTCCGCTGCGCCGAATGCGGCCCATCCGAGCGCCGTCGTGCTGATGTTGCTGAAACTTTTGACGGTATCGCCCCAGCCACCGTCAGGGTTCTGATTTTCAGCCAACCAGCGTAACCCTTGGCGAACAGCGGAAGATCGACGGTCGTGGCCGATTGGGTGGGACGCGCCTTCCTCACGGTCCCAAATCGCGATCGCGGTGACCGCAGTCGCAGTCGAAAGTGCGCTGTTCGACAGTTCGCCTTCCCAATGGCCGGCCGAATTCCTCTCTGCCAAGAGAGCCTTGCGCGCACGGGCCAACCCGCGGTCGAGCCGTGTCCGATTAGAATTGGATTGCTGAATTGCAGTCACTGGCGCGCGAGGCTAGACGGTGTTCCCAACGAATCCAGTCCATTCGTCGCCAAGCAATGCTTGCGCTTCGGTTCGCCTCATGCAGAATCGCGCGCTCTTTACGCGGAGAACCCGCCTCAGTTATGGAACATATTCGCAACATCGCGATCATTGCACACGTCGATCACGGCAAGACGACCCTCGTCGATTGCCTGCTCAAACAGTCCGGTACCTTTCGCTCGAACGAAGCCAAGGCATCGGAGGAACGCATCATGGATTCAATGGACCTGGAACGTGAGAAAGGCATCACGATCAAGGCCAAGAACGCCGCCTTCAAATACCAGGAGTACTTCATAAACATCGTCGATACGCCCGGGCATGCCGATTTCGGCGGCGAAGTGGAGCGTATCATGTCGATGATTGACGGTGTGTTGCTGGTCGTGGACGCGATCGAAGGTCCGCAGGCCCAGACTCGTTTTGTTTTGCGCAAGGCACTCGAGGCGGGCGCGAAACCCATCGTGGTCATCAACAAGATCGATCGTGAGCATGCAACGCCTCAAAAGGTCCTCGATCAGGTTTTTGAACTCTTTATCCAGCTCCACGCCACGGACGAGCAGTTGGACTTCCCGTTCTGCTACGCCAGCGCGAAGGACGGATACGCCAAGCTGGAGCTCGAACACGCTTCTGGAACGATGGAGCCGCTCTATAAGCAGATCGTGGAGTTTATCCCCCCTCCTCGTGCTCACGCCGGAGAAGGATTTCAGCTGCCGGTCGCCAATCTGGACTACGACAACTACCTCGGTCGAATCGCCTTTGGCAAAATCCATTCCGGCGTCATCAAGGTCGGCCAGCCCGCCATCTGTCACCGTATGGACGGTACGGTTAGCAAAGCCAAGGTAAGCGCCATTTTTCACTTCGAAGGGCTCAAGCGAATCCAGATCGAGGAAGCGCACGCGGGAGATGTGATCGGCGTGGCAGGATTCGAGGACGTCGATATCGGAGAAACCGTCTGCGATTCCGAAGAGCGGGGTGCCCTCCCTGGCAAACCGATCGATCCGCCGACCATTCAGATGGAATTTGCCATCAACGATGGTCCCTTCGCTGGCAAGGACGGGGACAAAGTCACCGCCCGGCATATCTGGGAACGGCTCCAACGCGAGACCCGGACCAATGTCGCCCTGCGTGTCAGTCAGACCGATGATCCCAAAATCTTCGCGGTGAATGGCCGTGGCGAAATGCAGATTGCCATCCTCGTTGAGCAGATGCGCCGCGAGGGCTACGAAGTTCTGGTCAGTCGTCCCGAGGTGTTGTGGAAACGCGGTGAATCCGACGAACTGCTCGAACCCATCGAGAAACTCTTCGTCGAATTGCCGCAGGATTGTATGGGTCCGGTGATGGAGAATCTGGCGAACCGCAAGGCTGAGATCACCCACATGGATCATCACGGCGAACAGGTCACCATTGAGGCAATCGTCTCAATGCGCGGCCTCATCGGTTTCGAATCCGATCTCGTCAATTCAACTCGTGGCATGGGCGTGATGAGTCATCTCTTCCATGAATACGGAGCCGACCGGGGCGAAATTTCCGCCCGCAAGAGCGGCTCCCTCGTCAGCATGGAAACCGGCGAAGTCACTGCCTACGCTTTGGATACCATCCAGCAGCGCGGAAAACTGATGATCGTTCCCGGGGACAAGGTTTACGACGGGATGATCATTGGCGAAAACGCCCGGCAGCAGGATTTGCCGGTGAATCCGACCAAGGCCAAGCACCTCACCAACATGCGTTCCTCCGGCGATGGCAAGGGCATCATGCTCGATGCACCCATGTTGCTCACGTTGGAAAAGGCGATCGAGTTCATCTCCGACGACGAGTACGTGGAGGCTACTCCCCATCACCTGCGTCTCCGGAAGAAGGTCCTCGACGAAAACGCTCGTAAGCGCGCCATCAAGCAGCGGCAACTGAAATTCGTGGAGGAATAGACCCTCAGCGATAAACGGATTGCCCGGTCAGGGCATCGCACTTAGCTTTCCGACCAATTCCACCGACTCGACGGATGAAAAAGAAAGAACCCATTCCCGCCACAATCCTCACCGGATTTCTGGGCGCCGGCAAAACGACCCTGTTGCAGAATTTGCTGACGCAGGATCATGGCTACAAGTGCGCCATTATCCTCAATGAGTTCGGCGATATCAGTATCGACAACCAACTGCTGGTGAGCGCGGACGAGGAAGTGCTGGAACTGAACAACGGCTGCCTCTGCTGCCAGGTGCGGGGCGACCTCATAAAGAGCGTGCAAAACCTCGTGCGCGAAGGGAAACGCTTTGATTATCTGCTGGTCGAAACCACGGGACTCGCCGATCCCAGCCCCATCGCTCATACCTTCATGATGCCGGACCTGGCTGATCACGTCCGGCTCGATGCCATCGTGACGGTGGCCGATGCCCGCCACCTGGAATCCGTTCTGGACAAGACGCCCGAGGCCGCACCTCAGATCGCTTTCGCGGACGTGATTCTACTCAACAAGACCGATCTGGTGGAAGACGCCGATCTGGCCAGGGTGGAAAAGCGAATTCGCAAAATGAACGCGCTTGCGAAGATCCATCGCACCGAGCGGTCCAAAATTGATTTCGGTGTGCTCTTGAACACGAAGGCGCGCGACGTTTTTACCGAACTCGAGATTCCTGAGGAACCGCACGCGCATTCGCATTCAGACGATTGTCCTGACCACGATTGCGGTCACGAAGAACATGATCATTCCCACGATGATGATCACGCACACGCTCATTCCCATGGTCCCGGTGAGCATGACCACTCAGAACCCGAGCATCGTCACGATGATGATGTAAGCTCATTTTGCATCACCGAAGAACGACCGCTGGATCTCAAGAAGACGGAAAAATGGCTAAGCGAGCTGCTCGCCGAAAAGGGGGAGCAGATTTACCGCAGCAAAGGCATCCTGTACATCAAGGGCTCTGCCAAGCGGATCGTATTCCAGGGCGTACAGATGATGTTCGAGGCATTGCCGGACCGGCTCTGGGATATCGATGAAAAGCGCGAGACCCGCTTTGTGTTCATCGGCAAGGAACTGGATGAGGCGCGAATCCGTGAAGGGTTCTCCACCTGTATCGCTGATTAGTCATTTGGCGATCACGCCTGAATTGCATTACACTGTCCCCGCTATGCCGCTTTACGAATACGAGCACGTCGAAGACATCAAGGGCCGTTGTGGGGGCGCGTTTACGCTGCGTCGACCGCTGGAAGCGCCGGAACTGAAGGTCTGTCCGGCCTGTCGCAAACCGGTTCGCAAGCTGTTCTCGACCTTCAACACCCCCAAAGCCGCCAATCGGTTCAGCCTTTCACAGGCCAACGACGCCGGTTTCACCGTGCTTAAAAAGGTATCCAAAGGAGAGTACAGCGTTCACAAGCCCAAACGCAACGCGCCCGGAACGTAATCCCCTGCAATGGAGGTATTTGGGCATTTTTCGGACAAAATAACGATTGCGTTCGGACTTGATGTCGAGGCATGATTACAAGACAGTTCTCACGTCAAACACGCTTTAATAAGCACCGCGAGATGCGGATTGACGGTTGGATTTATGGCACGTCGGCGTTTACAGGTTTTATACGAAGGCCGGGTGCAAGGTGTGGGGTTTCGCTACACAGCAAAACGGACGGCGACCGGATTCGAAGCGACGGGAATCGTCAGAAACCTGAGTGACGGACGGGTAGAACTTATCGCCGAAGGCGAGCACGAAGAATTGATCGAATTTCAGCAGGCGATTCGCGAAGCGGGTCTGTCCGCCCACATTCGAAAAGAAACCGAAAACTGGACTGATACGACGGACGAGTTCAAAGGATTCGAGATCGTCGGCTAGAATTTGAAATGAAATACGCAGTCATCGCAGATATCCACGCCAACTGGGAGGCTCTCCAAGTCGTGTTGGAGGACGCCGAGAAGAACGGGTGCACCCACTATTGTTGCATTGGGGACGTCGTGGGTTACAACGCCAACCCGAAGGAATGTCTCGATGTCGTGCGCACCATGGGGATGCCCGTGGTCAAGGGCAACCACGACGAATACTGTTCGGTCGACTACGCGTTGGAGGGATTCAATCCGCACGCCGCCGAGGCTGTCAACTGGACCCGTTCTCAGTTGGCCGAGGAAGACATCCAATGGCTCCGCGAACTGCGCTACATCCGGCTCGTCTCCAGCTTCACGATCGTGCACGCCACGCTCGATGGTCCGAAACGTTGGGGCTATGTCTTTGACAAGCTCGCTGCTGCGGCCAGCTTCACCTACCAGAACACGGGCGTCTGTTTCTTTGGTCACACGCATGTTCCCGTCGCATTTGTCCGCGACAGTACCGTGCGCGGCGGCACCTACTCGAAGTTCCGGGTTGAGCCTGGAAAAAAATACTTTGTAAACGTCGGCAGTGTCGGTCAACCGCGCGATGGAAATCCCAAGTGTGGCTACGTCATCTACGACATGGAAGAAGGCACTATCGAGTTGCGCCGCTTGGATTACGATATCGCCACGGCTCAAGCGAAGGTTCGCGCGGCCGGATTGCCTGAACGCCTCGCCGAACGGCTGGCACTTGGCAAATAGGCAAGTTGCCATTCGGACAATCTCGGGTGGGTTCGCTCCTGATGGCCGCGAAGCCACCCTTTTTGTCCCTTGAAGATTCTCATCGTAAAACCCAGCTCCCTCGGTGATGTCATCCAGGCATTGCCCGTCCTCCGCTTGCTGAAGATACGATACCCGGAGAGCACGATTCACTGGTGGCTCGCCGAAAACCTGTTCCCGTTGTTGGCAGGTGATCCCCACATTGACGTGCTGATCCCCTTCAATCGGAACGCCTGGCGCTCATTCACCGGCCTGAGTGCCCTGATCGAAACAATCAGCCGCACCCGCTGCGAAGAATACGATCTGGTCATCGATCTGCAAGGACTAGCCCGCAGCGGACTGTTGACGTGGCTCGCCCGCGGAACCCAAACAATCGGAATTGATCTGCCCAAGGAAGGAGCACGCCTGTTCTACGATAGCGCGGTTCCTCGTCCGTCCAAACCACATGCCGTAGATTGGTATCTGGAAGTGGCGAAGCAGCTTGATCTTCCGATGGAGGTGTCATTCGAGTGGATCCCGACTCGAACAGCCAGTCGAAGTAAGATTCTCAAAGAACACCCGCTGCGCGGTAAGCGGATCATCGGCGTCGTCCCCGGTGCCCGTTGGAATAACAAACGCTGGCCGGCTGAACATTTCACTCAAACGCTCAACCAGCTCGCCAGTTCTGGAGAGTATGTGTTCGCGATCCTGGGTGGCAGCGGTGACCGGGCGTTCGCCGGCACTCTCTGCGACCGTAAAGATGCGATCGATCTGCTGGGTAAAACCGATCTCGCTGAAATGATCGAATGGGTGCGCCGCTGCGAGCTCGTCATCACGAATGACACCGGCCCCATGCATGTTGCCGCCGCTTTGGGGCGACCGACTATCGGACTGTTCGGTCCCACGCGGCCGGATCAAACCGGTCCCTACCAACAGCTGGCCAATTCTCTGAGCGTTCCGATGGCCTGTGCGCCGTGCCTGAAAAGCACCTGCGCTCACGGTCGGTATATGGCGTGTCTCGAAGACCTGAACCCCATCTCTGTCGCAGCCCGCGCCAACATACTTTTGGCCAAGGGTTGAACATTCATCGCTCGCCATCGTCGTATGGAGCGAACAATCCGGCTTGTTTCAGGCTGGTGCACAACTAAACTAAAAACCGTGAGAATTGCAGCACTCCTCCTGATCTTCTGCGCCGCGAGCGCGATCCATGCCGCCGAGGTCAGGGTCTATCTCACGTCCAAGGTCAACCAGTTTGTCCCCGGGGAACAGATCCCACTCAACCTGCGGATTGAGAATTTTTCCGGGAAGAGTTTTCAAATCGGCGACTCGCCGGACTGGCTCGGCCTGCGGGTGGAAAGCCCCACGCGCTCTTCGGCGACTCAGCTCTCTTTGGTTCGCGAACGAATCACCGGAACAGTTCCCAACGCCGAAGCAGGAAAATTGACGGTGAATCTCACGGATTACTACATGTTCACTGATACCGGCAAATACAAGGTTCGCGCCTACGTGAAGACAACTGGCTTGGAACCGGTTTTCATGTCTTATCCCGATTTTGAATTTGATATCGTCCCGGCGACCACCATTTGGGAAATGCCGATCGGCTACGTTCCCGTGGGCCAGCCCCAGCTCCAGCCACTCGCCCGGACTTTCGCGGTACAAAAAATCACCCGGGCTCGCACCAAGATCTATGTTCGGGTGAGTGGGACCGACACGGGAGAGTTGATCAGCATGATCCCGCTCGGAGAACTCGTGACATCCCGCCGTTCCGTAAAGCGGATCGATCGGCTCAGCAATCTTCACATCCTCCATCAGAGCGGGGCACATGAGTTTTCCTATCACACCATCGCGCCTGACGGAAAACTTCTCCGGCGACGCACCTACGGTTTCGCCAACCGACGCGCTCCGGTCTTGGAGGTGAACGATTCGGGCATCGGTGAGATCGTGAGCGGCCTGCGAATAGTCCGGCCGGAAACCGATGTGGGACGTGAACTGAAACTTCCGGATGCCCTGCCGCCGATTCCCGCCGCCCAAGCGGAATAATATGCGTGTTTTCCTACTTGCCGTTCTGCTGCTTTTCGCCGGAGATGGATTCTCTGCCGACCAGATTGGAATCCTTCATCTCGTCAATGGCGATCGGGTTACCGGTCGCATCCTTTCGCGCAGCTCATCGAACCTCGTCGTGCAAACTGACTGGAATCTGAGCCTGCCAATCCCGCACCGGCTGATCGCTCGCACCGAGATCCTCGGCGCACCGATCATAGTCTCACCAAAGAAGGCAACGCCTTCACCGGTAAAACCAACCCCACCCGTACCAAGCCCGGTGGAAGTCGCGAAAGCAGTCGCTCCCAAATCGACAAAATCAAAGATCGTCGCCAAACCGAAAGTCAAGAGTGTCTGGACGCATGATCTCCGACTCGGACTTGATCTTCAATACAGCGCGATTGAGCGTCAGATCTTTCATTCCCGCCTCCGCAGCACTCACACACGCGGACCTTTTAGAAATCTTCTTGATCTGAACTATTCCTACGGCAAGAGCGACAGGGTGGTATCAGCGGACAAGCTCACCGGTTCCCTCAAGACGGACTACACCCCGAAAGATCGTTGGTACGTCTATCACATCGGCAGCGTCGGTTACGACCTCGCCCGCCGAATTGAGTTCCGCTATCAGATCGGACCCGGCGCGGGCTATCATGTGATCAAAGGGAAACCGTTCCTTATCAAGGGCTCCAAACTGACGCTAAATCTTGAATCAGGCGGTGAGTTCGAAGACAAACGCGCCACTTCCGGAATCAGCACGCAGAAGTATTTTTGGCGGCTGGCTGAAAATGTCACCTGGCGGATCAACGAGAACCTGACGCTCAGTGAGGAACTGGAGTTCTTCCCCCAGATCGGCGAATTGGTGAATCACCGCTATCGCTTTGAAAGCAATCTGGCTTACAAGCTGCTCCGAAACCTCACGTTAAACTTCACGGTTCTCGCCGAAGCAGACCCCGAGAACTTGAGTGATTTCGAACCGGAATCCCTTCAGGTGCAGTCCTCGCTCGGTTTCAAGTTCTGATCCGGGCGGACGAACCGCCAACAGCTCAGCGCACCTCACCCTTACGTGTAGGTTTTCGGAATCCACTTGGCCTTCCCTTGTTACCGAACGGCCGGCGACCGGGAGGGGAAGAACGACCTTCCTGTCGGAACTGCTGGACGCCTTCACGGCCGGGTTGATCAGCCACATCCATTCGCAGACTTCGCCCTCGAAGCTTGGCCCCTTGAATGCCCGAAATCGCCTTTTCCACGAGCTCCACCGGAATCTCGACAAAACTGCTGCGTTCGAAAATCTCGATTGCGCCGATCGAACCTTCTGGCAGCCCGGCGCTGTTGTAGATCGCCCCGGCAATCTGGCCCGGCGCAACTTCGTCCACATGGCCCACGTTGATGAACATCCGTGTTCGGCGCACGCCATCCCGGGACTCGCGACCCTGACCGCGCCCAGGAGGGCGACTGGATTCACCGGCTGAAGAACGCCGCTCCCTTGGTGCGCCTCGATCCTGCCGCTCAGCTCTCGGCCGGCGCTCGGGTTGAGGTCGGTCTTCCGCAATCTCCTCAGCTTCCCGCGCAGATTCCTTGAGCAACAGGTGGATCAGGGAGCTGGAAATATTGGTGCTGCTGAAACCGGCATCCAAAAGTTTTTGCACCGTCTGATCATGCGGCGCGAACTCGCCGCTCTCCAAGGTCTCGCGAATTTTGCCAAACAGACCTTCCACGCGGGTATTGGCAATATCCTCCAAAGTGGGAATTTGGTGGCGTTGGATCTTCGTTTTGATGTAACGCTGAATACGTTCCAGCATGTAGATTTCGCGCCCGGTCAGCAGACTGACCGCCTTGCCCTCGCGCCCGGCGCGCCCGGTGCGACCGATACGATGGACATAGTCCTCTTCATCGTAGGGCAGGTCGTAGTTGAAGATGATATCGACATCGTCCACATCCAGTCCACGAGCCGCCACATCCGTCGCCGCCAGGATCTCGATATTTCCGCTCCGAAAGTTCTTCATCACCCGGTCACGCATGGTCTGGCTCAGATCACCATGGAGACGATCGGAGGTGTAACCCCGTGCTACCAATGCATCGGTGATGTCATCCACCGCACGTTTCGTATTGGCGAACACAATCGCTTTTCTGGCACTTTCAGTGTCCAGCACGCGGCAGACAACCTCGATCTTCGAACGACCGTGCACCTCGTAATAGCGCTGCTCCACCGTCGGAACCGTAAGTGCCTTGTGCTCAATGGTGATGGTCGCAGGGTCCTTCGTCTGTTTCGCGATCAGATGGCGAATCGGTTTGGACATGGTGGCCGAGAAAAAGATCGTCTGGCGCTCCGCTGGCAGTTGCGCCGTAAGCTCCTCGATCTCATCACGGAAACCCATATCGAGCATCTCGTCAGCTTCATCGAAGACCAGCATCTTCAGTTCGCCAAGTTTTAACGTTCCTCGCCGGGCGAAATCAAGGATCCGGCCGGGAGTCCCGACCACGATCTGGCTGCCTTTCTTCAACGCGCGGATCTGATGATCGTATCCCGCGCCGCCATAGATCGGCGTGGCTGAGATTGCTGACCGCGCGGGCATGAACTTGTGAATCTCCGTGCAGACCTGCATCGCCAATTCCCGGGTCGGACACATCACGAGCACTTGCACTGCCCGATCGGTCGGATCCACCAGCTGCAAGGCAGGGATGCCAAACGCCATGGTCTTCCCGGAACCAGTCTGAGACTGGCCCACGAGATCACGTCCGGCCAGGGCAACCGGAATTGCCTCCGCCTGAATGGGAGAAGGCTGCTCGAAACCGAGCTTTTCGATCGCTTTGAGCAGCTCGGCATCAATGCCGAGATCGGGGAAAAGGAGCTTTTGCATTTTTACTGTCTTTTCGTGTGAGGAAAAGAGCCGCCCACCATCCCACAGTTCCAGCCGATTACAAACCGAAATCTCAGTATCTCCTCTCAATCACGTTCAATCGGTGTCGATTCGTTCCAATAACCCGCCCCGATGGACCCTGAATTCTTCTCCCCGCCAGATAATCCGGTTGCCCAGGAACGCGAGCGCCCAAGTCACGACCGTCAGCAAATCCCGGAGCCAGACCAGCCACAGCCAGGGGGTATGGCGACTGTTTCCAGTCAGCTCGCGCTGCAGGTTTGCCGCGATCAGAAGGCGAATCAGCAGCCCCGCCTGAATGATGCACGGCTCGGGTGGCACGGGGGCAAAGCACCACAATCCCAGCCAAAGAGTCGTATTGTTCAGAATACTGAAGAAATAGGGCAGGGGCTGACAGAAGCGGATCGTCCTGGCCCAACGCAACTGATGGGCCCACGCGTGACGCCAGCCAAATTCACCATCGCGACACTCCACCACGAGCGGGGAAAGTTTGACCTCGGCCCCAGCACTGAAGATTCGGCGTCCCAGTTCGTAGTCATCGGCGAGATGAGCGCAGAGGTCGTCAAAGCCCCCGATTGACTCGACCACACTTCTGCGCGTGATCATTACCGCTCCGAGGGCAAAGTCCATTCGATGGAGTGAATTGGATTGCAGCACCTGGGCCCAAAAATCGGCGTTGACCCCAATCGCTTCCCACCACATGGCAGCATTGTTCGGCCCGTCCACCGAGTAGAGGCAGGATACGATGCCCACCCGTTCATCGCTCAATCCCTGAACAGCCTGCCCCACGAAATTAGGCGGAACGTGCGTGTCCGCATCGCTAATGATCAGCACCTCGTGCAGGGCATCACTCATCATCCGGCGGAGTTTGCAGACTTTCGCGTTGGCCCCGGGCCATTCGGTGCACAGCAGGACTCTGCCATTCACTCCGGGGAATTCAGCGATCAGGGATTTTACCAGTTTTTGTACAGAATCGTCCTCCTGCCCAACGCAAAACAAAAACTGAAGGGGAGCTCCGTAATCCTGTGCCAACCAGCTTCGGAGACAGTCTTCGGTGTGTTCATCGCTGCCCTTGAGCGGCTTTAACACTGTTACCCGGGGCGCGAACCCCGATTGCTCAATATGTTGATACCGAAGAAAGCGCCGGGCCACCCACCACTGCCAGAACAGCAGAAGCAGGCTCAACAGGGCCAACGAGCCGAGTAGCTGATGCGCAATCACGCGCGGTGGTTAGCTGAAAAAGAAACGGGAGCCAAAGCAAAAGCTCCGACTCCCGGGTAAATGATGCGAAATTCGATCAGAGCTGATCGCTGGCGGTCTTCTTCGTGACTTCTTCGATCGTGGTTTCACCGTTGAGAACCTTAGAGATCCCGGAATCCCAGAGCGTGCGCATGCCGTCATTGATCGCGAGTTCCATAAGATGACGGGTGGGCTTCTTTTCGAGCACGGCATCGCGGATGGATTCGCTGACCTTCAACAGTTCGGTCAAGGACACCCGTCCACCGTAGCCCGTCTCCGAGCACTGTTCACACCCCTGACCGGCCCGGAACGAACCACTTTCAATCATTTCGGCACTGAGTGCGGCCAACAGCTGGGGATCGGGCTCATAAGGAATGGAGCAGAAGTCACAGTTTGAACGGATGAGCCTGACGCCCAAAATACCCATGATGCTCGAGGCGAGCAGGAAAGGCTCGATGTTCATATTGATCAGGCGGGCAAACACACCGGCGGTCGTTCCCGAGTGAACGGTACTGATAACGAGGTGACCCGTCAGTCCGGCCTGCACCGCGATGTTCGCCGTTTCAGGATCGCGAATCTCCCCCACCATGATCACTTCCGGATCTTGCCGCATCAGCGAACGAAGCGCGTGGGAGAAGTCGAAGCCATTGCCGGGGTTGAGCAGCGCCTGGCTGACGGTCGCCAGCGGAACCTCCACGGGATCTTCCACCGAAGCAATGCTCATGGTCGTGCCGTGCTTTTCGACGAGATACATCAGCGATGAATAGATCGCCGTCGTTTTTCCCGATCCGGTCGGACCGTTCAGCAGGATCAGGCCATTCGGCTTGTTCAGCAGCTCCACGTATTGGCCGAGCGTGATATCGTCAAAGCCCAACTGATTGATATCGAAGGAACGGGAGGAAGGATCGAAAATACGACAGACGATTTTTTCTCCCAAAATCGTGGGCATGATCGAAAGACGCAGCTGGATGTTTCCAAATTCCGGGCCCATGTTTGCCTTGCCGTCCTGGCCCACACCAGTGAGGTGCGAGGCCATGTTGCCCATCACCTTGAAGCGGCCGGCGATCTTCTCTTTCAGGTCCAACGGCAGATGAATCATCTCTGTCAACACACCTACGATTCGGGCGCGCACGGCGAGCGTCTCCTCCCATGGTTCAATGTGAATATCACTCGCTTGAGACTCCACCGCGTCGAGGACGATGTAGTTGACCAGCGTTTCTATCTCGACTTCTTCAAGCGTTACCGATTCCAGATAGTTTTGTGTATGGCTCATTTCCCGCGTTTTCTTTTTTGTGCTTCTCTGCCCTGCATTCAACGAGTCATCGGTCTGTTTGTCAGCAATAAATTCACTCGATACCACGGCGAGAAAACACTATTCACTCGGCGTGCCGACTGAATTGACTGGATCAGAGAAACGCCAACTCCGGGCGCTCGCCCAAAAACTCGACGCCCATCTGAAGGTGGGCCGCAACGGCGTAAGTGCGCAGTTCATTGCGAGCACCAATGAGATGCTGGAGCAGCATGAACTCATCAAGGTGCGCTTCACCGAATTCAAGGACGAACGAAAAGAGTTGGCCGCCCAACTCGCCGAAAAGACCGATTCCGTTCTCGTGGCCAGCATCGGCCATGTGATCGCCCTCTATCGCCGCCCTGCGGATCCGGGCAAGAGCAAGATCCGCCTGCGCAAATAGGGGGACAACGCGTTGCTCATCGGGAACGAAGGTGTATCCTCAGGGCAGAGGATATGAAACGCCCGAAACTCAGATGGAATCGTCGCCGCTTTTTCTGGACGGTATTTTTGGGTTCACCCTTGGCCGCGCTGGCGGACGCTTTCCTGATCGAACCCGGTTGGTTGGCGGTCCGGAAGTTTCGCCTCAACCCCAATCCAACCATCCGTCTCGTGCACTTCAGCGATTTGCACCACAAGGGAGACGAGGCGCTGCTCGCCAAGATGGTGGATACGATTAATGCCCTTGAGCCGGATGTTGTTTGTTTCACCGGCGACCTTATCGAGCAGGCAAAACATCTTCCCGCCGCGCTGGCCGGACTGAAGAAAATCAATGCCCCCTTGTTTGGCGTGCCCGGCAATCATGACTACTGGGCGCACATCGATTTCGAACTGCCCCGCAAGGCGTTCAAAGAAACGGGCGGCCGATGGTTGATGAACGACTGGCATTTGCT
>JBLFYM010000077.1:0-29281 GCA_047608975.1 Limisphaerales bacterium
TGAACGAATCGTCCGTCCTTCGCGAGCACCCGATGCGCTTCCTCAACGATCCCATACCCAACCGTCTTGGGTAGTGACTTGAACGGCAAACTGGAAACGATGTGTGCCACGTCATGATTGCGAAGTTCCTTGTCGCTCTCGAGCAGGTCCCGCAGGCGCGTGGCGTCCCCGAGTTTCACGTTCGCATGGGGAAAGCGTTTCTGAGTCCACTCAACCATTTCCGGGCTGCAGTCAACGGACACGAGTTTCTCCGGGGGGATCCCATGATCGAAGAGGGATTTTGTGATCGCTCCCGTGCCAACCCCGAGTTCGACGATCAGACCCCGTTCGCCTTTGGGCACTGCCCGGGCCATTCGTCGGCCCAGAAACGGACTGCTCGGAATGATCGAACCGGTCGTTCGGCAGTCGCTAAAAAAAGCGCCACCAAAAGCCGCATAAGATCTGAGTGTTTTGATTGCCATAAACGAGACCGCACTGCCTGTCTGATCGTGAAACCCGAGAGTAAAAGACCCCGGCCTTCGGTACGTCAATCGTCAATTCCGTGATGCGGTGGGCGTCAATCCGGAATCCCGCGGACAAGTGGCCTGAATTGGGCGCGCCAGACGAGCGATTTTTGATCCAACGGCGAAACGTCCCGCCTCGAATTCATGCCGATCTCCAATCCCGAATATGTCGGGCACCACCGAGAGATCCGCGCCCCGATGCGAGATGCTGCGGACTGCCTTACTTGATCGCAATCGGTTGATCACCGATCGACACGTCATCGACGTAGAGCAGCGCGGGACCTTTCCCTTTGCTGTGCGCACTCAGGCCGATTTCAAAATCGTCATACACGGCCCCGGCAAATGGCAACGTCTGACCGCGCTCATCAATCAGCAGTTTTCCATCCTGCCAGAGTTGCACGATGCCGGTGTCGTCTTCCCTCAAGTGTAGTCGCGATGTGATCTGCACCCATTGTTGGGTCGGCATTTTCGTCCGCGTATCGTTGCTTTGGCGATAGCTGCGTTTTGGTTCCCACTTCGCGAGCTGGAAACTCAGCAGCCCCTTCTGCAGTACGATGCGCATGCCGGGATGACCGGGAACCCAGGTGGATTCGAGATCCATCAGCGTGTTGTACTCACCGACCTGCTCGAAGTAGAACCAGCCGGAGAACCACACGTCGTCGCCTTTGACGAAGTGAAAGAGACTGCGATGAAGCGCTGCTTTGCAGGTGGACATTCCGCTGGTCGGCAACACCGAATAGGCCTTGAGCGCCCGCGTGCCTGAGTGCACCTGTTCGCCGTGTGGTGTCAGGAGATTGTCGATGAAGTCTGCCCCGTCGTTCAGAATGCGTTTTCGTAGCGCGTTGTAATCCGGAACCGTCGGTGCCGAGGGTGACTGAACTGTGAACTGCATCCAGCGCTCGAGGCCGATCAGATCGTGAATGGAATCCGCGTTCTCAAAACCATCCTCAAAATTTCGACGCGTTGGGTAACGTTTGCCGCTCTCGTGGTCGATGACATGCGGTATGCCGTCGATCAGTTCGTAGTTCTTCGCGTAGAATTCTGTGTCGAAATGATGCTTGATGAACACGTGAGTGCCAAGCAGGGCGTCCACTCGGTAGATGTTTCCCTTCTTGATGCGAAACTCGCCGGCGACCAGCAGCAGCGCGTAGAGGCCGACCAAGCCACCGGAGATCTTCCAAGCCCGGGACCGCCGGCGCGGTTTCGGTTTCGGGGATTCTTGTGAGTCGGGTGTTTCCATAAATTGTGTGAGGGGGCTTTGGTGGTTATCCGTTGGCGTTTTTGCGACGTCGCAGCTTCTTCATGAAACCGCGAATCGTTTCCCGCTCACTGTCCTTTATGCCCCCGCGCCAGAGGCTGGCGCAAGCGATTCCCTTTGCCACGAGCGCGGGGAGCAGGAATAGGATGCCAGCTGCTCAGTTGCGGAAAACGTCATCAATGGAGAAGCGGAGGAAATACAGATCGCCGGAGCCTTCGTAGAGAACGCCGATCTTGTCCGTGCCGATGGGGGTGAGGATGGAGTAGCCGCTGCCGGGGCGTTCGTCATAAAGGGTGTGCCATTGCGCGGGCCAGGTCATGCCTTCGTCCTTGCTGACCTTGATCGTGAAGTGGTGGCGGCCGCGGGTGGTGTTGGGGTTGGAGAAGATGAGGAGGGGACCGTGTTTGGGGTGCTCGATTCTCAGGAGGCCGGCGTTGCAGACGGGTTCGATCAGGGCTTTGCGGGTGGTGGGGTGTTCCTGCCAGGTCTGGCCGAGATCCTTGGTGGTGTAGATGCTGCGGGAGCCGCCACGGTTATCGCGGCAGTTGATCATGATCGATTCGTCGGCAAGTTGGACGACTTGGGCTTCGGTGGTGTCGATCTTGACACCCGTTCCGATCTTCCAGGTTTCGCCGCGGTCTTTGCTGTAGACGATGGTGGAGAAGGGTTTGCCGCTGACGGGCTCGTCGTTCACGCCGCGGAACTGGGCAGGGAAGACGAGGGTGCCATCACGTAGGGTGATGCCGGCCCCGGGCCCTTGGAGGACGAAGCGCCAGTTGGCATTGGTCTTCACCTGTTTGGTGATGTTGATGGGCGGGGACCAGGTAAGGCCGTCGTCATTACTTTTCACGAGCATGAACTGGCCGGTTTCTTCGGGCTTCATGCCGGGACCTGAGCCGCGCCATGAGCGGTTGCCGTGACTCCACGTCGAGGCGACCCAGATGGTGCCGTTGACGCGATCGGTAAGGATGGACGGATCGCCGATGCCGTCGTAGTTCCACTTGGGATCGTCGCCCATGTCCATGATGATCTTCATGGGTTCCCATGACTGGCCGCCGTCAGTGCTGCGGCTCATGCCGACGTCGATGTCGCCAGGCAGATCGCCGCGGCTGCGATTGCGGTTGTCGTACACGGCGACGAGCGTTCCGGCCTTGGTGGTGGTGATTCCGGGGATGCGATATCCGGTGACGCCATCCTGTCCGCGTTGACGGAGGGCGTAGCCGATTTTGCGGCGGATGTGCGTCGGGCCTTCGAACTTGGCTGGCTCCCGGTGGCTGAAAACGATGGCTCGGCATTTCACTGAGATATATCCATCGAGACTGGCGGTCGGTAGCAGATCGCATCCAAGGGTGATGACGTTTTCGCCGGCCTTCAGAGTCACCGACTTGGCGATCGACTTCAGCGCACCGGGACCACTGGTGGTCCCTTCAAAATGCGTCCGCTCAATCGCTCGCGCGCCTTCGAGAAATTCAAAATGGAAGTGAGATGCCTTCAATGGTTTCAGGTTGCCCCGAGTCTCGATGACCAGATGCATGAGGGGACTGTTTGTCTGTCCGATCAGGACAGGAGCGGTGTCTTGTCGGACGCGGATGGACCTGATCGTCATCGGCTTGGACTCGATGAAGGTCAGGTCGTCGATGAGCACGCCGGTATTCGGTGGCGCACCGCTGGTCATGCGAAATTTGCGGGCGCCTTGGGGTAGCGAAATCGCCACCTGGTTCAGGTAGCCACGGCCGACTTTCACATTCTGATCACCGTTGTAGATTTCGACCCATTTGCCATTGGCATCGGCGGCTTCGACCCGGAACGAGAACGGAGCGCGCCTGGTCCAGCGTTCGGCGGCGAAGGTGAGTTCATCGTAGTCGCTGTTGGTTGGGGTCGGTGGGAGTTCGAAGACGACTTCGGATTTCTTACCGCCTTTGAGGTGCAGACATTGCCGGCCGGACTTGGCGAGTTTGGCGAGGATTTCGGCTTCGCCTTTTGGTGCGGTCCACGTGGCGCCGTCAAAGGTGAGTTTGGTAAAGCCGCCGGGCTTGGGTGATTCGAAGCCGGTGAAGCCGGGAGCGGTAATCGGGGCTTTGGGCGTGGGCTTGGCAGCGGCGGTCAGCCAGGTGTCGCTCCGGAATGGAGAGACCGGATGTTTGTCCGCGATGCCCACAAGATTGAGCTTCGGATCGTTTGCCCAGCCGTAGCGAACGGCGATGGGTTCTGCAACCTTGTCGCTTTTGAGTTCCAACCATTCGGCCCCGTGAATGCTGGCGGTGGCGGGATGGAATTTGCGATCTTTGCCGGCGAGCTGGAAGCCGGTGGCAGGTTTGCCATCGCGGGTTTGGATCGGGCGATCGAAGGCGATCTTGATTGGGGACAGGATGTCGGCGGTCGGACTGGCAGCGTTGCCCAAGGCAATCTCGGCCAAGCGATGACCGACGGGTTGTTTGTCTGCCGGATGGACGTTGGTTGGGTGACCCACATCTATGGTGACAGCCATGTGGGTGTGCGGATCGCCGGCGGCCACCTTTGCCTGCATCTCCCGGAAGAGCGGCCAGTTGCGGTTGAGGCCGGGGAGTTGGGCGAAGATGAAGGGCAGCTTCGGCGCTCGCCACGCATCGCGCCAGCTGGCGATGAGGGTGGTGAAGAGTTTGCGGTTCCAGGCCGAGTTCCTCGGGCGGCGATGCGCGGTGTCCTCCGTGGCATTGGATTCGCCCTGATACCAGATCACGCCGCTGACCGGGAGACCGGTGAAGGGCGTGATTCCGGCGGCGTAGAGGAAGCCGGGTTTGAAGGGGTGGTTCGGCGCGGGCCCGTCGGGAAGGTCGAAGTATTTGACGAGGTTCTGTCGTCCCCGCTGGCCGCACCATTTCGGGAATCGTGGATGGTCTTCCAGATACCAGGGAATGGTGACGAGTTCCTGGAATTCGGGATCGGCAAGCAGGGTGGCTTCAGGAATCCACGATTCCATGGGTGTGCCGCCGATGGCGTTGTGGATGAGCCCGATGGGGATTTCGGGATTCAGTTCTCGGAGGCGTTGTCCGAAGTGGTACGCGATGGCGGAGAAGTTGGGCGCAGAGTCCTTGTTTGTGGGGTGCCAACCAGTCCAGGTGTAGTAGTTCTCGGCGTTGGTATTGCGGAGGAGTTCGCGGTCGTAGGCGCGACTCTTGGGGTAGATGTAGCCGGTGAGGTCGAGCAGGCGCAGGTGTTTGTCGTTGGCAGCGGCGATGTGTTGTTGGGCGTCGTTGGACTGATTGAGCATCCAACGCATGTTTGATTGGCCGGAGCAGATCCACACGTCGCCGACGAGAATGTCGCGGATCGTTTGGCTGTTGATCTTGAGGTCGGCGGGTTTGGTGCTGGCGGGTGTGGGAGACAAGGTGATCCGCCATTGGCCGTCCGGGTCGGCCTTGGTTTGGTGTTTCTGTTTTTTGAAGGTGACGGAGATTTTGGTGTTGGGCTTTGCCGTTCCCCAGACGGGCACTTCGCGATCTCGCGGTAGGACCATGTGGTCACTGAAGACTTTGGCGACGCGTAAGGGCGAGCTTGCGAGTCCGGGTTGTGGCAACTCCTTTCGGACAGATTTCCATCCGTGCCCGGCGGCGAGTTTCTGCGAGAGCGAGGCGAGCAGTTTCTCTTCTTTGGCCGCCAGGTTGCTCGGTTCGATCGGGTAACTGGCCTCGTCGTATTCGTAGAGCTCGCGATCGGTGACCTTGCTCGCGGTAAGCCACTCGGTGTAGCGGTGGGTGTCGGTACGGACGCTGTAGCCACGGGTCTGGCCGCGTGTGTATTGGGAGAAGGCGGCGGATTTCCATTGGCGGCTGGGAACATCCAACAGCGGGGAGAGGCTGCTGCCTTCGAGTATTGGGGAAACTGGCAGGTCGCAGAGATCGGCCAGGGTCGGGTAGAGATCAACGAGTTCGACGAGGGCTTGGGAGCTGCTGCCATTGCCAGCGCGGCCGGGGACGCGAACGATCAGCGGCACCCGGGTATCAAGTTCGAAGTTGGTGGTCTTGCCCCAGAGGTTCTGCTCGCCGAGGTGGTAGCCGTGGTCGCCCCAGAGGACGACGATGGTGTTGTCGCTCAGTCCCTGATTTTCCAGGGCTGCGAGGACTTTGCCGATCTGCGCGTCGATGTAACTGATACAGGCGTAGTAGGCGTGTTTGACGCGGCGTTGCATCGCGTCGGTGATCGGGCCGGACTTAGACTGGTCCGTGTAGCGACGGAGTTCGCCGGAGCCATGCAGCGCGATGCGGGGGGCGTCTTCGGGGAATTCGGTCTGGCCGGTGATCTTGATCTTGGCGGGATCGTAGAGATCCCAATATTTCTTCGGCGCGATGTAGGGGGAGTGCGGTTTGATGAAGCCGACGGCGAGGAAGAAGGGTTCGGCAGGATTGCGACTAAGTTCGGCGAGGGACTGCACGGCACGGTCGGCGACCTGTCCGTCGTAGAGCACCGAGTCGGCAACATCGGGAGCTTCGGTGGCGGGGCCGAAGACGAGCTTCTTGGTCCAGTCATCCGGGTCAGGCTGTTTTTTCGGTTTGTAGATCTTTTTGTAGATGTCTTTCGCAGCGCTGATGCCTTCCTCCGTGTAGTAGTAGCGCGGGCCGGGACGGAAGGCGGGAATGGACCAAGAGGGCACGTCGCCAAAGGTGTCGGCAACTGTGCGGCTGGAGCCTTTTGGGAAGACGCCGTGATAGATCTTGCCCATCGCGCGGGTGTGGTAGCCGTGATTTTTGAAGTGTTGCGGCAAGGTGATGATGTCCGGGTAGTGTGTGCGGAAGTGGGTGTGATTGCCGTGAATCTGGGTGGAGTCGGGTCGGAGTCCGGTAAGGATGCTGGCGCGGGAGGGACCACAGATGGCCTGCTGGCAATAGGCACGGTCGAAGCGGACACCGCTCTTTGCCAGGGCATCGATATTGGGGCTGATGATGTGTTTATCACCGTAGCAACCGAGTTCGGGACGCAGGTCGTCGATGGCGATGAAGAGAACGTTCGGGCTGCCGGGTCCGGCCTTGGCTTGGGGTTTCGCCGGGCGCGGCCAGAATTTTCTAAGGTGGCTCCAGGTTTCCTGGCTGCGCTTCTTGGGCTGGCGTTTGGAATCCTTCTGCTCCCGGATGAAGAAGTCGACATTCGCCGGATCCAGGAAAGGATCATCGATCTCCTTCTGGAAATCGCGCATGGCCTTGAAGAGGTGGTCCTTGGTTTTGCTGTGCTTGGGATCGGCAGCAAGGTTCTGGAATTCGTTGGGATCCTTTTTCAGATCGTAGAGTTCGAACTCGGGCGGGTTGACGTAGCTCTCCTCGTAGAGCTCCAAGGGAATCTTGCTGTTCTTGTAGCGGGAGATGCCGGCCAGGTTTTTGTCACGAACGGGGTTGTAGATCAGTTTGTAATCTTCATCGCGGATACCGAACGTGAGATAGAGCAAAGGCGCGGCCGATCCGGTGTTGAAGGTGTGCATGTATTTGCGGCGGGGTGTCTTGGGATCCTGAAGATCCTGTAGCGGCGTGCCGACCAACTCGGCTGGGATTCGGATGCCCGTTTCCTTCAGAACGGTGGGGAGAATATCCATTGTCGAGACCATCGCATCCTCGGCATGGCCCTTTGGAAAGGACTTCGGGTAGCTCACGATCATCGGCACCTTCACGCCGCCTTCGTAGCAAGTGGTTTTGCCCCGCATGAAGTCGCCGCCATGATCGGCCAGGTAGACGACCAAGGTGTTGTCGCGCTGCTTCAATTCCACAAGGTCATCGAGAACCAACCCAATACCTTCATCGAGGCGGTTCATGCAGTTGAGATAGTTGCGCGTCTCCTCGCGGAGATAGGGAGTGTCGACTCCTGTCCACGGGAGCGGCTTGATGTCGCCGGTTACCTTGACGGTGGGATAGCCCGCCTTGGTCTTCTCGATAAAACGACGGTGGGCGTCGGAGTAGTTGATGATACAGAGGAAGGGCTTGTCGGCTTTGGCAGCATTCTCAAAAATGGCCCGGGCCTCGCGGGCGTAATCCTCGATGCTGAAGGTGTTGCTGAAGTTGGCGTGCTTCACGCCGCGGAAGTCGATGTGATCCTCGACGATGCTTTCCGGGTTCACATGCGTCTTGCCGATGAAGCCGGTGTAGTAGCCCGCCTCCTTGAGGTAAGCGGGCAGGGTCTTGAAGTTCTTGTAGAAGGAGAATCGATGCGTCGCCAATCCAATGTGACCGGTCTGCCGCGTGTAGAGCCCGGTCAGAAACGCGGCCCGGGATGGGCTACAGACCGAGTAAGGAACATATGCGCGGTCGAAACGAACGCCGGCCGCGGCCAAGGAATCCAGATGGGGCGTGTGGACGCGTTTCTCCCCGTAGCAACCGATCTGCTCGCTGTTGTCCTCGGAGACGATAAATAGAACATTTGGTTTCGACGGGCTCACTACGGGCGGGCGATCGGCGGCGTGGATGGTGCACGAAAAGAGGATCGCAGCCAGAACCGGGAGGCGATGGCAAAAGTATTCATTCTGAATGCCTTCCCATATTTTTGCCCTAGATATTTTTGGCATAGGATGTCTTTGGATTGTCGGCTACTTGGTGCCGGAAATGGTTCTGCCAGTAGACCTGCTTCGCCAGGTAAAATTCTTGGGATCGAATTCGAAGGCCCGTTTGGTGGGGGCTGACTTGGCCCCGGTCTTGGGAAGTCGTTTCTTCAGCTTGGCCTTGACCCGATCATGCTCCGGATCGGTAGCCAGGTTGTGCCACTCGTTCGGGTCTGTTCGATGGTCGTAGAGTTCTTCGCCGCCATCGGCATAGCGGATGTATCGGTGATGTTCCGAGCGGATCGCGGTATTGCCCTTCCTAAACTGGATCATGGCCGGGCGATCCCAGTCGGCGTTCGGATCGCGGAGCAGCGGAACGAGACTCTTGCCGTCAAGGGACTGGTCGGTGGCAAGGCTGGTGAGTTCGTTCAACGTCGGATAGATGTCGATGAGACTGACCGGCTTTGAGCAGCGGCCCGGTTTCATCCCCGGGGCAGCGACGATGAAAGGAACACGGGTGGATTCCTCCCACAGCGTGGATTTGTGCCAGTGACCTTTCTCGCCGAGATGCCAACCGTGATCGGACCAGAGCATAATGATGGTATTCTTCGCGTGCGGACTTGCATCAAGGGCATCGAGCACGCGGCCGAGTTGGGCGTCGGCGTATGAGATGCTGGCGAGGTAGGCTTGCACGGCTTGTTTCCATCTGCCGGCTTTCCGGATCTTTTCGAAATCACTATGGCGGTCGTGGGCGAATTTCTTTCCCGCGGCAGGGATGTCGTCGAGGTCGTTAGCCTTGGTTTTGGGTAGAATCACATCCTTGAGCGGGTAGAGATTAAAATACTTCTTCGGCACATACCACGGCAGATGCGGACGAAACAATCCGCAGGCCAAGAAGAAGTGCGGGGCCGCACTGGCCTTTGCGCCTGCGGCGCGGGGACCCGGGTGGGATTGCAGAAAGTTTATGGCGTAGTCGGCGGTGCGGGTGTCGTCGTATTCGGCTTCGGTGAGATTGAGTGAACCCCAATCGTTTTCGTGCCCTAGTCCCTTGACCTTGCTGAAGGGGTAGCCCTTGGGATACGGGCCGACCTTGGACCATGGGTAGTTCAGTTTGACGCCGCGGAACCAGGGGTCGTCGGCGAAGATCAGCCGGTGGAAGTCATCCCATTGGACCGGCGGATTGTTACCCGCCGTGTGATGAAAGATCTTCCCGGCCCCGGCAACCTTGTAGCCGTGATTGCGGAAGTGCATCGGGATGGTCACGATCTCGGGGAAGTTGGGTTTCCACCAGTGTCCGTTGTCGTAGAGACCGGTGGTCGAAGGGCGCAGGCCCGTCATGATCGCAGCGCGGGATGGCCCGCACTTTGGGGACGCACAATGCGCATTGGTGAAGAGCATCCCGCGCTTTGCGAGGCGATCAATGTTTGGCGTGTGGACCTTGCCTTCGTAGCCGCCGAGGCAGTTGACCCAATCCTTCATATCGTCGACCGCAAGAAAGAGAACGTTCGCTCCCGGGGATGCAGATGCTGCGCTGACCGCCACAAGGAAAACCGTCAGTGAGGAAAGGAAATTGCGCACGTTGTTCACTGATGCTGGAAGTGTTCCGGCGTCCCTTCAGAACGCCATTTTTTTACGGAGGGTAGCTCAGGATTTAAATCCTGGGCCTTTATGGGTGCCACCATCGACAGAGGAGGCACAACTCTCGCAACATTTCCGGACATGGCTTGGCAAACCACCCGTGTTATCGATCCGCTTTTTCCAATTCGCGCACCAGCGGGCGAAAACCATACTCGTTGAACAACGCGATAACGCCACGATCACCGTTGTTGCGATCCACATCCGCCAGGGCGCTCATGGCGTTGTGCATCGCCTCGACCGCCTTGTCCAGACCCTCAAGTTGCGCGGCCTGGTCTTTCGCCGCCCGGGCGATTCCAGCCGCCCGGAGGGACTCGATGCAGGTGAAATAGTGCAGGGCAAATTCAAACCGCTTGGCCAGGTAGAGACTGAAGGCGCGTGCCCCACCGCGGGCTCTGGTGTTGGCGCGATACATCTCGTTCATGGCCATGATGAATCCGGTCTTTGCCTCACCCCACCAAGGTGGAACCGCTTCAGCACTGAGGTAGTGTCGCATGATTACATCCCGCCGGGGCGTGGCAATCGTCGGATCATGCCGGTTCACCAACGCGCCTGCTTGCGCCAGATGATCGAATCCGATGGCAATGCGAGCGCCGACGCCTTCGCCGCAGATGGGGTTGACCAGTTCTTTCACCGCCCGGGCCGGAGTCATGTTCGGATCGAAACTGGCCTGGGCGAGGTAGTAGACTGAGGTGTTCAGGTCGTCCGGCAATTGACAGGCGGCAGCAAAGCCTTTTCCGTTCGCCTGACGCAGGGCCGACAAGGTGGCGTGCAGGCGTTTCAGATCAAACTGCGGGAGCACATTGCCTTTTAGGTTGCCGATCTCAATCGTCGTCAGTTTGCCGGATTGGGAGACTGAATCCGCATCCGGATAGGTCCGGCGGTAGGCCGCCACCTCGGTCTTGCTGGCCGCGCCGGTGAGGGAGACTTTCAGGCCAAGCTTTTTGGCTTCGGAAACAATCCCACGCACGAGCCGGACGCCGGTCGCGGGGGCGTCATTATGATCGAAATCCGGATTGTGGAATACGCGGGCGCGTCCGAATGCCGCCCGGCCGGCGGTCTCGCCGTCGACCCGCAGTTCGGGTTGCTGCCAGAGTCTTCCCTGCTTGTTCTGGGGAAGGAACGGTTGCGATGACCTGAGGGGCAGAATGATGCGGGTGAACTTCAGTTTGGCCAGTTGTCGCAAGCGAACGCGATGCTCTGCCATGGACCACGATGCCGGACCGGCCGGCGAATCGCCCATGGCGTGCCAGGCACGATCTTCGAAGACCGGCTTCCGGTGGACGTTGATGCCGGCCAAGGTGAATTTGGGTTTGGCGAGCGGAGGGAAATCCGCGTGGAGCAAACGGCGAACGCCGAAGTGGTGTCCAAATTCAATGGCCGCCCAATAAGTCGCTTGCGGACTGCCGCCGGCAACCACGAGCTCATCCCGACCGGCTGGCTTCCGTGACCGCACCAGGTGCTCCTGCGGACCAAGTTTCAGTTTGGGAATACGACTGGCGGCGTGACTGCCGATAACGATCACATGCTCATGTCTGCCCGCCCTTTGGGTGACGGTCACTTGGGCGTCAAAGAGGTTCTTCAATTGCGCCGTCACTTCTTCAATCGCGATCTGCTCCAGCGGATGTGGATTTTTGGGAGCGAGAATTGCGACGGAGGGGCCCGCTGCAAACGCGGGGAGGGTAGCAGCCCAAAGGGCGATGATTTGAATACTGAGAATCTTTTTCATGACCATGAATCCCTATTTCGCTTCATTCGAAATGCAGACGATACTTTCTCGGGTACGAATGAACAGGCGGCCATCGGCGATGGACGGCGTGGCAAGAATCTCTTCGTCCATGTCGTTCTTGGCGAGAATCTTAAGCTCCGGACCATCCTGCAGAACGACCACGAAGCCGTTCCGTCCAGTCAGGAACACCTTGCCATCGGCGGCGATTGGCGACGCATAGTAGTCGCCGTAGGTTCGGAGTCGCATCAGTTCCCATTGGGTTTCGCCAGAACCGGCATCAAAGCAACTCGACATTCCGCCGGATTTGACGAGATAGACACGATTGTTGAAGACGAGCGGCGAGGAAAGATTGGATGGGGCCCGATGGTCGAGGTTCCAGACAACATGGGTCTTGGACACATCACCTTTTCCACCACCGCGCACGGCCTGGACGATGCTCCCGCCCCCGACCATGTTGTCCGGGTGCTGGAAGGCAGTCTCAATCTCATCCTGATCCAGCCGCTGGTCGCGGTTGCGATCCGAACGGTCAAATTTGGCATGGAATTCTTTCGGCGTTTCCTCCCGGGCCAGAATCCCGTCCTGGTTCGTGTCGAGCCACTGCATCAGGGCATATTTCAGGGTGCGTGACCGGTCGCCATAACTCTGCACGGCGATGTAGATCTTTTCACCCACGACCACGGGCGAGGTCATGATGGTTCGCAGCAGGGTGTTGCACGTCCAGCGCTCCTTTCCGGTTTTCGGATCGTAGCCCTTCAACTTTCCGGAGCCGGCGACCACGAGGTCGGTCTGTCCATCGACGGTGCAGATGACGGGTATCGAATAGCCGGCCAGCATGTCCTCACGCGAAGTCCGCCAGAGCTGTCGGCCAGATACCGCATCCAACCCCACCACAAACGAGGTAAGATCATCGTCCTGACAGAAAAACACCTTGTCCTTGTGAATGACCGGTGAGGCACCGGGGCCCCAGTCCATCAGGTAGGCCGGCATTGGCACCTTGTGCTGCCAGACCTTTTTGCCTGTCTGCGCGTCCAAGGCCACAATTCCAAGCGTACTGAAATACACATACACCCGCTTGCCGTCCGTCGCCGGGGTCGACGAAGCGTGACTGTTCGGCGGCGTGATGCGCGGCAGTTTTCCGGTCGGAAACTCCTTGCGCCACAGCTCCTTGCCCGATTTTGCGTCGTGACAGATGACCCCAAAAGTCTGTTCGCCGGTCATGGCCGAATTGAACACCCGATCGCCGGCTATCACGGCGGACCCGATGCCGTCGCCGATTTTGGCGCGCCAGAGAACCTTTTCCTCATGCGAAAACTTGAACGGCAGGTTTTTGCTTGTGGAGATGCCGCTGCTGTTGATGCCGCGGAACTGAGGCCAATCCTCGGCCGGCGTCGGGGAGGAACTTGCAGCCAGAACAATGAAGGCTAGAATCAATCGTTTCATGAAATCAGAGTGGCGAGCCGTCCCAATCCCCAGGATGGGTTTTCTGTGGATGGTCGTCAGCTTCTCTATTCAGGGTGCACTGGCACCGTTCGGCAATCCTTTTTCCGATCCGACCGGTTCCGACGCTGGGAAACCGAGATCCAGCGTTGTTGCCTGCCCGGTATTCCGTTATCTCAATCTCGTGCTCTTCAACCGACCATGACTCGATTCGTTTGCCTTACCCTGCTTTTGGCCCTTGCGCGTGGCGGAACGTTTTGCGCCACCGCTGCCGATCCATTTGTGGTGGTGCTGGGGATCGCGCAGGATGCCGGATATCCGCAGGCCGCCTGCGCCAAGGAGTGCTGCCAGGCCGCATGGAAAAATCCAGAGCTTCGCCGGTCCGCCACATCGATCGCCATCGTCGATCCGGACTCGGGTGAACGCTGGCTGATCGACTGCACTCCTTCCTTTCCCACTCAACTCCGGCTACTCGACGATATCGCGGTGCCGGCGGGAAATCCCGGCATCACCGGCGTGTTCCTAACCCATGCTCACATCGGCCACTATGCCGGCCTGATCCACCTGGGTCGCGAAGTCATCGGCAGCAAGAACGTCCCTGTTTACGTCATGCCGAGAATGAAAACCTTCCTCGAACGCAACGGACCGTGGAACCAATTGGTCCGGCTCAACAACATCGATCTCCGACCACTCGCCGCTGACAAACCGTTCTCCCTCAACCGGCGTCTGAGTATCACGCCGTTTATCGTGCCGCATCGGGACGAATTCTCGGAGACGGTGGGCTTCCTGATTGAGGGCCCGCAGCGATCCGTTCTTTTCATTCCGGACATCGACAAATGGGAACGTTGGTCCCGCGGCATTGAATCCTATCTGAAGCAGGTGGACATCGCGTATGTCGACGGCACCTTTTACGCCGAGGGTGAACTGCCGAACCGAAGCATGGCCGAGATCCCCCATCCGTTCATCGTCGAGAGCATGAATCGCTTCGCAAAACTGCCGGCGGGTGAACGTTCCAAGATCCATTTCATTCACCTCAATCACACCAATCCCGCGCTCGCGCCCGAAGGGAATGCGAGCCGGAAGATCGAGACGTCAGGGATGAGAATAGCCCGCCAGGGTGGACGGTTTGTTCTCTAGGCTGAATCGGTATTCAGAATAGTGGAAAACCGAGGATCACCGCTCCGAGGAGGAAGGTTCCCGCCCCTTTCAATTCCACAGGCGTCCCCCAGAGAGAATTGAAAAGAGCAGTAAGCGGGCGGCTTACGCCGTCCAAGCGGCGGTTGAAAACCAAAGAGAAACGCAAGCCACGCCAGTCCCAGCGCGAAATAAACTGGTGGCCAACAACCTGAGCTGGGCGGCGACCAGTGTGTGCGACCGGTATCAGCTGGAGCCGGATTGAGTGCTTTGGGTAAGCCAGTGGGCGGTCCGGCCGACAGTGAGAGAGGTTTGGAGAATGAAGCTGGTGGACCCGGCAATGGGCCCGATGATTTCCGCGTTATTGCCGACGCGGGTGATGGTGAGTTCGGGAGCGCCGGTGGTTTGGATTGGGATGTAGACGCTCCCGAGGCTGTCATCGACGGCGAAGCCGGTGGCGATGCTGTGCCAGGTGATCGCAAGGCGTTGGGCGGTGGTGACCCAAGGCCAACCGGGCGCGGGCGATGCGCAGGGGATTGTGGGATTGATCAGGAATACCAGACGATTGACTTCTATTTGTTCGGGCGGCACAATTTTTTACTTAATTTCCCGGCTGAATCCCGCCGGGAATTGGGTAAATTACATGAAAAAGACTTTCGATCTCGGTAACAACTCAACCGGAGAATTCTTCTCCCTGCCTGAACTGGAAGCTGCCGGCTATGGCAAGATCAGTCGCCTGCCCGTCTCTATCCGGGTCGTGCTCGAATCTGTTCTGCGCAATTGCGACGGCAAACGCATCACCGACCAAAACGTTCGCGAACTGGCCGGATGGCAGCCCACCGAAGCGCGCACCAACGAAATCCCTTTTGTCGTCTCCCGAATTGTCCTGCAGGATTTTACCGGCGTGCCGCTGCTCGTCGATCTCGCCGCCATGCGTTCCGCGGTCGATCGGCTCGGCAAGAATCCCGAGATCATCGAACCCTTGGTGCCGGTCGATCTCGTGGTGGATCACTCCGTTCAGGTTGATGTCTCCGGTTCGCCGCTGGCGTATGAGAAGAATCTGGAGATTGAGTTCGCGCGCAACCGTGAGCGCTACCAGTTTTTGAAATGGGGCATGCAGGCCTTTGATACGTTCAAGGTGGTACCTCCCGGAATCGGCATCGTTCACCAGGTGAATCTCGAGTATCTCGCGCAAGGTGTCCTGAATCAGAACGGCGTCTATTACCCCGACACTCTGGTCGGCACAGACTCTCACACGACCATGATCAATGGCCTGGGTGTGGTTGGTTGGGGCGTGGGTGGAATTGAAGCCGAGGCCGGCATGCTTGGGCAGCCTGTTTACTTTCTCACGCCCGATGTCGTCGGCGTGTATCTGACTGGTGAGTTGGCCGAAGGGGCGACCGCAACGGATCTTGCACTGACGGTTACCGAACTTCTTCGTAAACATAAAGTGGTGGGCAAGTTCGTTGAATTCTTCGGACCCGGAGCCAAGAGCCTTCCGCTGACCGATCGCGCAACCATCGCCAACATGGCACCGGAGTATGGTGCCACCATGGGCTTCTTCCCCGTCGACGAGGAGACAGTGTCCTATATGCGCGCCACCGGGCGTGATGAAGCCCACTGCCAGGCTTACGAAAACTATTTCAAGGCCCAGGGAATGTTCGGTATTCCCGGCCGTGATGATGTGGACTACACGAGCGTCGTGGAAATGGATCTTGGTTCAATCACCTCGAGCGTCGCCGGTCCGCGTCGGCCCCAGGATCGCATCGATCTGCCGAACATGAAGAACGAGTTCACCTCGTCCTACAGCCGGCCTGTCGCTGACGGTGGCTTCGGAAAGAACGAATCGGATTTCGCCGGCGTGTCCGCCGAGGTTTCGCTGAACGGCAGCGGGACCACCAAGGTTGGCAACGGCAGCGTGCTCATCGCCGCCATCACGAGCTGCACCAACACCAGCAACCCCAGCGTCATGCTGGCGGCCGGACTCGTCGCCAGGAAGGCGGTTGAGAAAGGCATGAAGATCAATCCTGCGGTGAAGACCTCCCTCGCCCCCGGTTCGCGCGTCGTGACGGATTATCTCGAGCAGACCGGACTGCAGCCTTTTCTCGATAAACTCGGGTTCAACCTGGTGGGATACGGCTGCACAACCTGCATCGGCAATTCCGGTCCGCTCAATCCCGCGATCGATCAGGCCATCGTCGACAACGATCTTATCACCGCGAGTGTACTTTCCGGGAACCGCAATTTCGAAGCCCGCGTTCATCAGCTCATCAAGGCGAATTTCCTGATGTCACCGCCCTTGGTCGTCGCGTTCGCTTTGGCCGGCCGCGTGGACATCGATCTCAGGAACGATCCGCTCGGCAAGGACAGCGCTGGTGCCGATGTGTATCTCAAGGATCTCTGGCCTTCTCTGACGGACGTGCGGGACCTGCTGGAGACCGCGCTGAATCCGGAGATTTTCCGCAAGCTTTACACGGACTTTGCCTCGCAGAATCCCAAATGGAACGAAGTTCCTTCGAGCACGGGCACGGTTTACGAATGGGACGGGGACAGCACCTACGTGCAGGACCCGCCATTCTTCACCGACTTCTCGCTGGAACCCGGAACCATCGAGGAAATCAAGGGCGCCCGCCCGTTGGGACTCTTCGGACACTCCGTGACCACCGATCACATCTCGCCCGCCGGCGCCATCAAACCCGACTCCCCCGCCGGCCGCTATCTCGTCGACAACGGCGTGGAGAAATCGGATTTCAACAGCTACGGCAGCCGCCGCGGCAATGATCGCATCATGACCCGCGGGACCTTCGCCAACGTGCGCATCAAGAACCTGATGGCTCCCGGCACCGAGGGCGGTGTCACCAAGCACCAGCCCAGCGGCGAGGATATGTCGATCTACGACGCGGCCATGAAGTATCAGGAAGCCGGCACCCCGCTCGTCGTCATCGGTGGCCAGGAATACGGCACCGGTTCCAGCCGCGACTGGGCCGCGAAAGGCACGCGTCTGCTCGGGGTGAAGGCCGTCTGTGTGGAGAGCTTCGAACGCATTCATCGCAGTAACCTGGTCGGCATGGGCGTTCTTCCGTTGCAGTTCAAGGAAGGCACCGGCCGCGAATCACTCGGACTCGATGGCACCGAAACCTTTGATGTCCTCGGTCTCGATTCGGACCTCAAGCCCCAACAGGATCTAACCCTGCGCATCACCCGTGCCAACGGCGAAAATGTCGAAGTGCCCGTGACCTGCCGCATCGATACCCCGATCGAGGTGGACTACTACCAGCATGGCGGAATCCTGTCCTACGTCCTGCGCCAACTGATCGCGCGCGCCTGAACGAAGATCACAGCTGCTTCGGCAAACATTCGTGGTTTAGCTACACCTGATTTAGTTTTGAGGATTGGAGCTTCTTTGGAGCTTGGAATCTGAAGCCAGGATTTTTCAAATGTCTCTGACCAAAACTTCAAAGAGCATGATCGCGGCCGCCCGCGAGCTTTCCGATCAGGTCGATGCGCTGTCCTTTTCTGAACCGGTCACTCACGTTTACAATCCGCTCAACTACGCGTGGTCCGCGCATGAGAAATTCCTGACACGCTTTGCCCGCAAACCGGTTCGCACCGTCCTGATGGGCATGAACCCCGGACCCTGGGGAATGGCGCAGACCGGGGTACCGTTCGGTGAGATCGCCGCCGTGCGAGATTGGATGGGGATCGAATGTCCGGTGGGTAAACCGCCGGAGGAAAACCCGAAACGCCCCATCGTCGGATTCTCGTGCGCCCGATCGGAAGTAAGTGGCCGCCGTCTCTGGGGTCTGTTCTCCGAGCGATTCAAAACTCCGACCGACTTCTTCAAAAAACATTTCGTGATCAACTACTGCCCGCTGGTCTTCATGGAAGCCGGCGGACGAAACCTCACGCCCGACAAACTTCCCCCAGCCGAAGCCGCTGAACTGTTTCGACTCTGTGACGCCCACCTCCAGCGCGTGCTCGCGATATTGAAACCCGACTGGGCAGTCGGCGTCGGTGCCTTCGCGCTCAAGCGCATCGATCGCGTGAACACAAATCCCAAGATCCAGACCGGCACCATCCTACACCCCAGCCCGGCGAGCCCGGCGGCAAACAAAGATTGGTCCGGCAAGGCAACCGCACAGCTGGAAGCCATGGGCATCTGGTAGTTTTTCAAGTCCGTCGAAGAGGCGTGGGTCTGGGTGGTCGAGCCGGGTGATTGCATCGAAATATACGGCAGCCTGTAAAAGGCCCGCCGATGGCGCGAATGTTGATCCCCGTTGACACTCAATTTTAGGGTCCCTAGCCTGCCGCTCGATCAGTGAGAACGACCGTCCCATCCCCATTGCCAGCGCCTTGCGCTCGGATCCTGATGAGCCTTGCAATACTCAGTTTTGTCGGGTCGATCGGTGCGGAGGAAACCAACTTCGCTGCAATCACCTTGCCGGAGGTTGTGGTAACCGGGGCGGTGCATCATGTGATGATGGAGGTAGGGACCCCGATGGCTACGGTCGACCGCATGGTGCTGAGGCAGAAGCTTTTCCGCACGACCCCGCAGGCGCTGCGAGAGATTCCCGGGGTGATGGTGCAGGAGACTTCGCACGGGCAGGGTTCGCCCTACATCCGTGGATTTACCGGGTTTCGCAATCTCTTCACGATTGACGGTATCCGAATGAATAACTCGGTATTTCGCGTCGGCCCCAACCAGTATTGGAATACGGTGGATCCGTATCTTATCGATCGGCTCGAAATCTCCAAGGGCACAGCCGGTGTGATCGGTGGTTCGGATGCGGTGGGAGGCTCTGTCAATGCCATCAGCCAATCCTCATTGGAGTATGCAACCGGTGACGCTCCGGTGGCGACGGCGGTCTACCGAGTTTCCAGTGCAGAGAATTCGCAGGTTGGACGAATCGAGGCCTGGCTGCCCAACGGCGAGCGCACCGCATTGCTTGCTGGCGCGACGTTGAAACACTTCGGGGATCTGATCGGCGGTGAGGACGTCGGGCGGCAGCCAAATACCGGTTACGACGAATGGGATGTGGACGTGAAGCTGGAGCATCGCACGGTGGCCGATGCCTTGGTGAGCCTCGCCTATCAAAATACCCGACTCGAAGACGTGCCGCGCACTCATCGCACGGTGTTTGCCCAGAGCTTTGCGGGCACCGCTGTCGGTACGGAATTGCAACGCTCGCTGGATCAGCAGCGTCAACTTGCCTATGCCCAACTCCGCCTTGTATCGCCGAACGTCTGGATGGATTCACTCACCACCAGCGCCTCATGGCAGCGGCAACAGGAGGCGCGCTTCCGGCTTCGGGGCGGCCCCTTGCGGACAGATCAACAGGGATTCACGGTGGATACCTTCGGTCTGTGGAGTCGCGCCGAGTCTGACACCGGCATCGGCCGGTTGACTTACGGCTTCGACTACTACCGCGACTTCGTGGACAGTTTTTCCTCTGGCAACACCATCCAGGGACCTGTCGGCGACGAGGCCAACTACGACCTGTTCGGCGTGTATGTCGACGACACCATCGATCTTGCGCCCGGGTGGGAATGGTCCCTGGGTAGCCGCTACAATTACGCGGCGGCAAACGCGGATAGTGTCCGTGATCCGCTCACCACCCTGGGGACTTCCATTTCACGGGACTGGCACTCGGCGGTCGGAGAGACGCGTATCCGCTGGCAGGCCATCCCTGATCAACTGCATTGGCACGCCGGGATTTCACAGGGCTTTCGCGCCCCCAACCTTTCAGACCTGACCCGCTTCGATATTTCGCGTAGCGGCGAGGTGGAAACCGCCGCATTTAACCTCGACCAGGAAAAGTTCCTTGGCTTCGAATCTGGCCTCAAATATATGCAGTCTGCGGTGACCGCTGAATTGAGTGGTTTCTACACGCTGATTGAAGACCAGATCGTCCGCTTCCCGACTGGCGCGTTGATCGGCGGCCTGCCGGAGGTAACCAAGGGCAACGTTGGTGATGGCTACGTTCAGGGTGTCGAACTGGGCTTGGCATGGCAGCCGATCGATCAATGGACACTGTTCGGCAATCTTGCCTGGATCGAAGGGCAGGTCGATAACTTCCCCACGGCCGCCCCCGTTGTCCGTCGTGAATACCTCGACCGCCTGATGCCACTGACCGCGCTCGTTGGCCTCCGCTGGGACAGTCCGACCAAACGCTGGTGGAGCGAGGCGGTCGCCATGCTCGCCGACCGGGCGGACAAACTCTCCTCCCGCGATGCTGCCGACGCCCAACGGATTCCGCCCGGTGGCACGCCCGGCTATGCGGTTCTGAATCTGCGTGGCGGCTGGAAACTTTCCAACAGCTTCACGGCCAGTGCCGCGATCGAAAACGCGTTGGACGCGGACTACCGCATCCACGGATCCGGCCAAAATATGACCGGAAGGAACTTTATCCTGGAGATGACCGTTCGCTTTTAGGAAGGCCCTTCCCCGTCTGACTTGTCAAATGCTCAGCGAATCAGCACCAGCTGCGAAAGTAGCTGTGCGCGACCACACCCAAGGTGATCACGCCGATCCCGGCCACCACGAGATGGGAGCGGCCGGGCTTTTGCTCGACGGAGTCCCGCAAGTCGGGGGCAACCCGGGTTCGGCTCCGGTTTATGTTCCCGTATCATCTTCCGCGCAATCACGACCCGTAGCGGTGCACCCACGTTTCCACTCGCTGTTGCGGCAGCAAATCGCTGCAAGATGTGTGCGGTCATGGGGGGCCAGGACTCTATGATTGGCAATTTTGACCTACGCTGGGGCGAATGAATCCGGGTAGACTTAGGTCGGTTTCATCGGACAGCACATGTCGGCTGAGCACTTCGCGCAGATGCCTTTCCAGGTCGTATTCGAAGCGGGACAAAAACGACTCGACCGAATACCCCACGTCCATATCTGCCAGCAGGCGCGTTCTGAATGGCGTAAGGGATTGACCTAGTTGCATACCACCGAATCGGTCGTAGTGTGGCGCCACATGCAAAACCGAGTCAATTTGGTGATGGGGGACATTACCACGCTGGACACAGACGCCATCGTAAACGCGGCGAACACTTCGTTGCTAAGCGGAGGCGGTGTGGACGGTGCGATTCATCGTGCGGCCGGGCCGGAGCTTATCTGGGAATGCCGCAAGCTGAACGGTTGCCCCACCGGCGGGGCGAAGATCACCAAAGGGCACGGACTACCCGCGCGCCACGTGATCCATGCCGTCGGCCCCATCTGGCAGGGAGGCGACCGTGGTGAACCCGAACTTCTTCAGCGGGCCTATCGCAGTTGCTACGACTTGGTCGAACAGTATGAACTTCCTTCCGTTGCCTTTCCCTCCATCAGCACGGGGGCCTATCGGTATCCACCGAAGGCCGCGTGTAAGATCGCGGTGACAGAAGCGCGGGAGTTTTTCCAGCGGGACACACCTTTCTGCGTCATCACCTTCGTGTGCTACGATCAGACGGCAATGAACCTCTATCGCCCGATGCTGGATGAGGTAATCGGGAGTGACGTGCGTAAGGGTGAGGAGAAACGTGTCCTGACGCCGGTGACTTGATTTGTCGCGAGCGCCCTTCTTTGTGATCGCCGCGTTCTTACGGTTGATTGAAATTCCGGGTTTTGGTTCAGGATCCGCTGCCGAAGTCTTCGAGGTAGTTCTCCACGATCTCATTCAGTGGCGGCGGCTTGGGCAGGCCCAGTTTTATCGCGCGCGATCCATCCACATCGATGGGCCAGTTGTCCACGATGCCCTGGATGCGATCGTTGAAGGTCTCTTCGATTCGACCGGGGGAAAGGTTCCGCTTGGCCGCCACTTCGCTGACCGCCTGTTCTGCAAGTTCCGGGGTCACCCGATGCGCGGGTAATCCGACTCCGCGATCTGCGCCCAGTTGTTCCGCCGGGATTTCGTGCAGGGCGATGAAGGAATCGATGACGGTACGGTATGCGGTCATCGGGTGTTGCTGGCTACGCCGGACCGGCAGGTCACAGGGCAGGCCATTCAACGGTTCACGAAACATTCCACTGGCCCAGCTTGAGGCGGCAGCGTTGGGTTTGCCGGGGCGGATGATCACCGTGGGGAGTCGGGCGGAGCGGCCGTCGAAGTGACCCTTGCGCGAGTGATCGTTGACCATGAGTTCCAAGATGGCCTTGGTCATCCCATACGTCGTCTGGGGAGTGTGCTTGGTTTGGTCAGTCTGCGTATCCGGCATATCAGGACCACCAAAACACGCGATGCTGCTGGCAAACACGACCCGCGTATTTTGCCCGACTGCGCGGGCCGCCTCGAAGATGTGGCGACCCCCCTCCAGGTTCACCCGCATCGCATCGTCGTAACGTTCCTCGCATTCACCACTGACCATGGATGCGAGGTGGAAGACGCTCGGCGCGGTGGACGGCTCGATGGCGGAGAACACCGCGTCCCGATCACTCACATCACCGGTGATCTCTTTCACGCGAGGATCGTCAAAGCTGCGCTGGAAGACGGCATCGAGGAGCACAATTTCTTCGATGGGTTCCGGACCGCCGGAACTGCCGGTCAGTTCACCTCGCTCAAGTAACTTTCCGCAGAGTTGCGATCCGAGAAATCCGCCGCCGCCGGTAATGATGATTCGCATGATAGGAATTAGACACTGATCGGTGTTTGCGCTCGCAAATACCGGGTGGCAGTCTCCTATCCGATTTGAAACCGGATCACAAGCCGGCACGACGAACATGAGCAACGAATTGGCGGGAAAACTGGCGGGAAAGAAGATTGGCTACATCGGGCTGGGAAACATGGGCGCGGCCGGGGCGCGCCATCTCCACGAGGCGGGGGCGGAAATGCTGATCTGGAACCGCCGCGACGCGCCGGCGGAAAAAGCGGTGGCGCAGGGAATGCGTCGGGCAACTTCCCTCGCCGATTTGGCCACCGAGATCGGACCGGGCATCATCTGCCTGAACCTGACCAACACGGAGGTCGTTCAGTCCCTCGTGTCCAAGCTCGAACCCGGACTACACGCCGATGCCCTGATCATTGACTTTGGAACGACGGGCGTGCCCGCAACGCGGGAATTCAGTGCCCGAATGAACTGGATCGACGCGCCGGTCTCCGGTGGGCAGGTCGGTGCCGAGGCCGGTAAGCTAACAATTATGGCGGGTGGTTCTGCTGAAAACTTTCAACGAGCGCAGCCGATCCTGAATACGGTGGGGGCTCGCGTGACCCATCTTGGAGACTCCGGCGCCGGGCAGGTCACGAAGCTCGCGAATCAGCTGATCGTTGCGCAGACGATCGATGCGGTCGCACAGGCGCTGCGCATGGCGGAACTTTCGGGTGTGGATTCGGGACTGGTGCGCGAGGCGCTGCTGGGAGGATTTGCCGAGAGCCGGATCCTCGATCTGCATGGCGACCGAATGGTGCGTCGCGATTTCGAACCTGGCGGAAGGGCGACTCTCCAGCTGAAGGATGTCCGCCTGATCTGTGAGCTTGCGGAATCCGTGGGATTGAAATCTCCCACCCTGGACAATTCGCTGAAGCAGTGGGAAACGTTTGTCGAAGAGAAAGGCCTTGGTGATCTCGATCACTCCGGCCTGATCCGGCTCTACGAATCCTGAACGAATCAGCCACATGAAACCGCCCCTACATAGCGCGTCATCAGTGCCCGGAGTAGGACGGCGTGATTTTCTCGCCGGTGCTGCCGGGGGAATGTCGACCGTGGCGTTTGCTTCAATCGCCCCCGCCGGTGCCGCAACGACCAGCGCGCAGCGGCCCTGGGAAATCGTCGATACCAATATCAGTCTCTTTCAATGGCCCTTTCGCCGGCTTCCGGCGGACACCACTGTGGGCATGCTGCGACAGCTGAAGAGCCTCGGGATCGACCAGGCTTGGGCAGGATCTTTCGAAGCTCTGCTGCATCGCGACGTGCGTGGCGTGAACCAGCGGTTGCACGCAGCCTGTGAAAGTTCGGGAAGGTTGATTCCCTTCGGAACGGTGAATCCTCTGCTTCCGGACTGGGAGGAGGATATCCGGCATTGCCACGAGGATCTCAAAATGCCGGGGCTACGGCTGCATCCGAACTATCACGGTTACCGATTGGAGGATCCTGTATTCGAGCGCCTCTTGCGGTTGTCAACGGACCGCGGTCTGCTGCTTCAATTGGCCAGTACGATGGAGGATGTGCGAACCCAACATCCCTTGGTGCGCGTGAAGGATGTCGATCTGTCTTCCTTGCCCGAACTGATGAAGCAGATACCACCGGCGAAAGTTCAGGTGCTGAACCTCCGTCCCCGTGCTGCTGATCTTGCCCTGCTGGCGAAGAACGATCGGATCTGTTTGGACACTGCGCGCGCGGATTCAACGAGAGGAGTGGCGGGACTCTTGAAGGCAATCCCCCGGGAACGGATCCTGTTCGGTAGTCATGCTCCGTTTCTTATTCAGCAGGCGGCCATGATCCGCGTTCTCGAATCCGAGCTTTCCGAAACGGACAATCGGACCTTGTTTGAAGCCAATGCCCGCCGTCTGTTGAAAGGTTGATTGAGCCATGCCGACGTTTGAGCCACAGCATTTCGGATTGCCCGCGCGAGCCACGCTGGACGGATACCAGATCTGGGATTCGTATTTCACACCCTCGTTCTCCAGTCCTGGCCCCAACAGCGATCGGCTGATCAGGGCCATTGAACTTACCCTGCCCATCATCGAGAAGGCGCGCATCCGCCGCTTGTGCATCTTTCAGCACATCGGCCCGGGCACAACCGATGCGCGCACCGGTGCCTGGTTGAAAGAGAATCCCGCCGCGGTACTGACACCGTTTGAACGTTGGCCGAAGCTGTTGTTGGGAATGATTCAGCTCAATGCCGCAGACCTGCGTGGTTCGTTGGATGAACTGAATCGTTGGCTGCGGGATGGGCCGATGTTGGGCGTCTACTTTCCGGCCGGGGCGGTCGCGGAACAGGTCTGTAACCACCGCAACTTTGATCCGCTGGTCGAACGCATTGCCGAACTGGGCGGAGTGATCATGCAGCACACCTGGTTCACGACGGGCGGCAAGCTACGTGCGGGACAGTCGACCCCGACTGAGTTGGCACAACTGGCCAGGCGACATCCGGCGATCCAGTTCGTATGCGCCCACGCCGGGGGTGAATGGGAAAAAGGCATCCGCGCCGTCCGCGCACAGCCAAACGTTTTGGTCGAGACCTCAGGATTCGATGCGACCGCCGGATTCGTGGATATGGCCGTGCGGGAACTGGGTGCCGAACGAATCGTATTCGGAAGTCATCTCCCGTCACGTTCGCTCGGCACGGAATTGAGCAAGGTAACCGCAGCGAGCATATCTGAGGCGGACAAAAGACTGATTCTCGGACGCAACTATCAGCGGTTGTTGCAGCCGATCATGAAGCGGAAGGGAATGGGGAATGAATGACGAATTCCTCAAATACCCACCGACTCAGCACCGCGCGGACTTTCGCTTCTTCCCCAAGCGACCCTTGGATTCGACCTTGCGAATGTAGTCGGGTGAGAAAGGCGTGCCGCAGGCGGTCTCACCCTTGTCGACCATCACGGGGCCGATTTTTTCGCCAGCCTTGATCGCGATGTCTTTCATGCCGCTCACGAATGAACCCAGCGCCACGACGTAGTCGTTCATTGAGTCTTTCACGTAATTCCGTTCGGTCTGGATCTCCTTCTCAACCCGCTTGAGGAGTTTCTTCAAGGCCGGGAGATCGAGTTTCTCATCCGGTTTGATCGACATCATGGAACAGATCGTCCACCACCCGGTTGCGGCGATCAGTTCTTGTTTGGATTCGATCCACTCCAGCGCGAGAGCCCACCCGTGTTTGTTGCCGGAAGCCGCCCAAGGAACCACGAACGTAGGTAGCCAGCCGCCGTACGCCAGCTTGGCCCAGGTCTTCAGATCTTTCTTCGTCATCTTCTCATCGTCCGCGATCAGGCCGGCGAGATACATCGCATCGAAATTGCCCGTGGCGTAGAGATCCAGGGCCAGTTGGTAATCCACCTTGAGCTTGTGCTTTTTCAGGAGCTGCTTGAGATCGGCAACCTTCACGCCAAACACCGGTTCCCGGGCACCGTGGCGAAGGAGGATCTTTTTGGTATTTTCGTTACCGAGGGCCTTGAGTTCCTTGAGAATCTGTTTGGCGGTCATGAGGGTGTAATGAAGGAACGTCGCGTCGGGGCAAAGTCAAAACAGACTCCGATCAGGCGTGCCGATTCTCCAAACCCTCGTTAATGGCGAGCCCGCTTGCCTGTCGGGCGGAATTCCGGCACAACTTCCGGCTCATGTCGAAAGTCGACGACCAACAGAATACTGAAGAAGAGAAGTCCGTGGACTTCATCCGTGAAATGGTGGCTGCGGACGTGGCCGAGGGAAAACACGGGCAGATCGTGACCCGCTTTCCGCCCGAACCGAATGGCTACCTGCACCTCGGCCACGCGAAATCCATCTGCCTCAATTTCGGCATCGCCCTCGAGAACAACGGCGTCTGCAACCTGCGGATGGATGACACGAATCCCACGAAGGAAGACGTGGAATACGTCCGGTCCATCGAGGACGATATTGCCTGGTTGATCGGTGGTTGGGCGGATCAGGTCCGTTCGCCAGAGGTGCTGTTCGCCTCCAACTATTTCGAGCGCTTCCACGATTTCGCGGTGGACCTGATCAGGCAGGGGAAGGCCTTTGTCTGCGATCTGAACGCGGAGGATTTCATGGCCACGCGGGGAACTCCAACGCAAGCCGGCACGAACAGTCCGTACCGGGACCGATCGGTGGACGAAAACCTCGACCTGTTCAAACGCATGCGTGAAGGCGAGTTTCCGGATGGGGCGGCGACTTTGCGCGCGAAGATCGATATGGCGTCGCCAAACATCCATCTCCGGGATCCGGCGTTCTATCGCATCCGTCATTCGCATCACCATCGGACGGGAGACGAGTGGTGCCTCTACCCCACCTACGATTTTGCGCATTGCCTGGAAGATTCGATTGAGGGAATCACGCATTCGCTTTGTACCCTGGAATTCGAGGTTCACCGGCCGGTCTATGAATGGATCCTGGACCATCTCGACGTTCCGAGCCCGCAACCGCAGCAGACTGAGTTCGCACGTCTCAACGTGAACTATACCTTGCTCAGCAAACGCAAATTGTTGCGGTTGGTGGAGGAAGGCAAGGTTGATGGCTGGGACGATCCGCGAATGCCCACCATTTCTGCGTATCGCCGTCGGGGAGTGCCGGCGGAAGCATTGCGCGGGTTCTGTGAAATTGTCGGCGTGACCAAGTTCAATTCAACGACCGAGGTGGCGTTGCTCGAACACACGATTCGCGAAGTGCTCAACGCCAAGTCCGTTCGGCGCTTCGGCGTGTTGCGGCCCATCAAAATCGTGATCACCAACTATCCGGAGGACGGGGTGGAAGACTGCGAGGGGCCCAACCATCCCGCCGATCCTGAATCGGGTACCCGGACAATGCCTTTCGCACGGGAGATCTACATCGACCAAGATGATTTCGCCGAGGTTCCGCCGCCGAAGTTTTTCCGCTTGAAACCGGGTGGAGAGGTAAGGCTGAAGTTCGCTTACATCATCAGGTGTGAGGAAGTGGTCAAGGATGCTGACGGCGGAATTGTCGAACTTCGCTGCACCTACGATGATGGCTCCAAGCGGGGCGGCCCGACCGCCGATCGCAAGGTCAAAGGCACGATTCACTGGGTGAGCGCCAAACACGCGATCGATGCCCCGGTTCACCTTTATGAACGACTCTTCAATGTTGCCGAACCGGGTGCCAATGATACCGACTTCGTCGACGACCTGAACCCGGACTCGCTCGAGACGGTGTCGGCCAAGCTCGAACCCAGCCTGGCAGATCTTCAGCCCGGGGAATCCTGTCAGTTCGAACGGGTCGGTTATTTCTGTCACGCGAAGGAATCAACTACGGATCGGCCGGTGTTCCTCCGGACGATCACGATGAAGGACGCCTGGGGTCGGAAAAACCCGAAGAAATAATTCTCGGTCCGGTGCGTCAAACGTGAAACAAATTCGGGTCGTTTCCTGGTTTGACGGAGCGGTCGGCATATTTGTCGACCGCAAGAAAGTTCTAAAAAATGAAAAAAATCATCCCCCTTATCGTCACCGCAATTGCGCTGGTGATCTCGCCCACCGCCCCGGCCGCCAAAGCCGGTGATCCGGAAGCCGACCTCAAACAGCTCGTCGAAAAGATAAAACAGAAGCTCCAGAAGGAGCGGCCCACCCGCGAAAATCTTGCCGCGGAGCTGAAGGAATTCGACGTTCTGGCCAAGAAATACAAGGGACAGAAGACAGATGCAGTCGCGAACATTCCGATGTTCCAGGCGATGCTCTATTTCCAGATCTTCCAGGACGCCGAAACCACCGAGAAGATTCTCAACCAGTTGATCACGGATTTCCCGAAGTCCACCGTCGCCAACAATGCGGGCGACGTGCTCGAGCAGCTTGGTGCCCAGCGCAAGGCAATGAAGATGGCCGGCCAACTCGTTCCCGGAAAAGAGTTCCCGGATTTTCAGGCCACGGATGTGACCGGCAAACCCGCCTCCCTCGCCCGCCTGAAGGGCAAGGTTGTTCTGATCGATTTTTGGGCCACCTGGTGTGGTCCCTGCGTCGGCGAAATCCCCCACATCAAGGCTGCCTACAAGAAATACCAGAAGAAAGGCTTCGAAGTGATCGGCATCAGTGGCGATCGTCAGAAGAGCACGCTCGAGGGATTCATCAAGAGCAACGAGATTCCCTGGCAACAGGTGTTCGACGATGGCGGCAAGCTGAACATGACCTACGGCATCACAGCCATTCCCGCCACCTATCTCATCGATGGCGAAGGCAAGATCATCGCCCGCAACCTACGCGGTCAAGCATTGGAAGCCGCCCTCGCCAAAGCGTTGAACTAAGTTCATTCAGATTCACATGGACGGACCTGTTCGCGGGTCCGTCTTTTTTTGTGCCCGTGAGGATTTGCGAGGTGGCCGGCCCTGGCAAACCGTCGTGCCGCATTCTCCGTGGTACCGTAGCTTGGATCCCCCGGCCGCCCGCGCGAACAATCCGTAGCAGCCGAGGTGAGGAGGCTGAACCAGTGCCCTCGATAACGACTCCCTGACTCAG
>JBLFYM010000078.1:0-29135 GCA_047608975.1 Limisphaerales bacterium
CCCACAAAGCTGTCTCCGGCACCGGTGGGATCGACGACTTTCTCCAACGGAAACGCGGGGCAGATGAAGTGGCCTTTGGGGCCGGAAAGGATTGAACCGTGCGAGCCCAGTTTGATGATCACGTATTTGGGGCCCAGCTTGTGGATCTTCTTCAGGGCGGTGAACACGTTGCCATCACCAGTGAGCTGTTCGGCCTCACTGTCGTTCAGCACGAAGCAATCCACGCGTTTGATCAATCCCACGAGATCATCGAGCGCGATGTTCAGCCAGAGGTCCATCGTGTCCGCGATCACGAACTTCGGCTTGCGGGCCTGGTCGAGCACATGGTGCTGAAGCGCCGGTGCGATGTTCGCCAGCAGGACGTACTTGGCGGCCTTGTATTTGTCCGGCAGGTGCGGTGTGAAGTGTTCGAACACGCCAAGCTCAGTCGCGAGCGTGCGGCGGTTGTTCATGTTGACCTCGTATTCGCCGGACCAATGAAAGGTCTTGCCGTCGAGTCTCTGCAGGCCTTCGAGGTCGATCTTGTGGTCCTCGTAAAGGTTGATGTAGCGCTTCGGGAAATCCTTGCCCACCACACCAACGAGATTGACCGGGGCGAAGAAACTCGCGGCCACGGCAGCGTGGCTGGCCGAACCGCCGAGCAATCGGGGGTTCTCAGCTTTGGGAGTTTTGATGGAATCAAGGGCGGTGGAACCGACGACGAGGACGCTCATATTCTGGATGTTTTTGTTTCGCTAGATCTAAAGGAAGGCGGAGCGTAGGAGTCGGCAAGTTTGATGTCCAGCATTCAGGCCGGTTTCCGAGGTTATCCGGCCAGATGGGCGAGCATCACTGCCGTCTCCACCTTCTGGATCTCGCGGAGCAACTGGTGGCGGGCTGAATCCTCGGGTTCGCGAATGCCGTGGGAAACGGCGTCGGTGAAGCCGTTCGGAATCCAGTCACCGCCGCCGATGATCTGATCGGCGAGTTCCTGATCTGCGGCAACCAGAGGCTCGACTGCTGCTGCCAGATCAGGGAAGCAGGGATGATCGCCGGTGGATCGCCACCAGTATTTGGCGTTCGAATAATCGGGTTCGCGGCGATGCATGATCGCGTGGATGAGACTGCCGTCGGGGTTGTATTCGCTCTGGGAAATGTTGTGGGAGGCATCGAGGTGATCATGCCAGAGCAGGATCAGACTGCGGATCAATTCTGCTTTCTGGGGTGAACCATGCTCACTGAACAGCTGATCAAGTTTGCCATTGAGGGTTCGTTGGTCGGTGGCTTCGGCACGTGGTGCGGGGCCCAACCCGGCCAGCCCCGGTGAATCGAGAAGTTCTTGGGCGGCGGATAGAAATGCGTCTGACATCCGGTGAGCGTACGCAGCCGGGCGATGAGCTTCAATCCGTTTTCAAACCACTCGAGCGCCAGACCGGATCGAGGCGTTCGAGTTCGAGGGGTTCGGCGGTACCGGGGGATTGATTCTGAAAGATCGAGGTGAAGCCGCCGGCACCGAGGTCGTTCTGGGGCCACATCCGATAGCAGGGAAAATCAGCGAGGTGCGATTGAAACGGACTCAGCGCCGGCACTTCTTCGGGCACCAGTTGCGGCTGATGTTTGATCAGCCAGCGAAGGTTGCTCTCGTTCTCCTTCTCCGCGTAGGTGCAGGTCATGTAGGCAAGATGGCCGCCCGGTTTCACGAGCTTCGTCGCATTGAGAAGTATGCGCCGCTGGCGGTTGCGATTGTGATTGATGACGTGACTGTGAAAACAGGCGTTCACGTGTTTCCCCTTGGCGATGAGCGACTGGCCGGAGCACGGCGCGTCCACGATCACGAGATCCGCAGTGGCCGGACACCGCTCAGCGAGTATCACCGAGTCCAGCGAGGTCGCGCAGGCGGGGTGAACCGCACAGCGCCGCAGGTTGGAGATGAGTTGCGCCGTGCGTTTGCCGATGACTTCATTGCTGATGAGCAACCCGGGATTGAGCATCCGCCAAGCCAAGACGCTCTTACCTCCCGGTGAGGCGCAGAGATCGATGACGACGGCCGGGTTGGCGGGCACATTGACCAACACCCGCGCCTCCATCACTGATGAAAATGTCAGGCAGTAGTAGCGTCCCTCGTTGTGCCAATCGTGTTGCCCCGGTCGCTGATCCCGATGCAGGCGATCAACGAAGTCCGGCTGCCAATCCTCTGGTTCTTCGCTCCGGAAGGGAGATTCGTCCGGGCGTGGCTGGGTCCAGACCAGCGCCGGACGATACGGATGGGTCTTCAGAACCGAATCGGCGAACGCCTCCTGTTCCGCGGAATCGGAGAACAGATCGGCAGCGAGTTTGATCAATTTGGGAGACTTGTCAGACAACGGCCACTAGATGCCGGAGAAGACGGGGGGAATTCAATCTTTTTGACGCGCGAGACCCGACCAATCTGACCGCTGGGCAGGCTCGCCAAAATCGTTGTGCCGGGTGGAAGTGCAGTTCATTCTGCCTGACCGATGAAATCTCACTTCAGACTCTTGAGCCCCTTGCTCTTACTGCTCCTCGGATGCAGCCTGGTTTCGGTCTCCCCGGCGGCGTCTCCCAGTCGACCCAATATCCTCTTCATCTATACCGACGATCATTCGCATCGCACGGTGGGTTGTTATCCCGAAGCCTATCCGTTTGTGCGCACGCCAAACATTGATGCGTTGGCGGCCAAGGGTGTTCGATTCAAATATGCCTACATCGGAACGTGGTGCATGCCTTCCCGGGCGTCACTGCTCACCGGTCGCTACCAGCACGGGATCGAATCGATGCGGATGGAAGGCGAGTATCCCGGCAGCGAATACGATCCTGAGAAGTGCCGCTTCTGGCCGAGCGTCTTTCGCGCGAACGGGTATCAGACGGCCCACATCGGCAAGTGGCATACGGGATCGGACACCGGATTTGGAAGAGATTGGGATCACCAGATTGTCTGGAACCGACCGCGTCATAAATCCAACGCGGGCAGTTATTACCGGGATCAAATGACGGAGTTCAACGGGGGCGAGGCGCGTATTGTGAAGGGTTACACCACTGACAATTACACCAAGTGGGCGACCGACTACTTGGTGGGAGCGGGGCGGGACAAGAACAAGCCGTGGTATTTGTGGCTCTGTTACGGTGCGGTGCATGGACCGTTCACGCCCGCGAACCGTCATCTGGAAGCCTACCCGGACGCACAGGTCCCGATCCCGGCGGACATCTATCCACCACGTCCGGGGAAACCGGCGTACATGCAGAAGATTGCCAATTGGTTCAAGGGTGCGGACGGTCAACCGCATCTGAAAGGCCGTCGCCGGGCGACGGGCGAAATAAGTCCCGGCAAAGGGAAGCATGGCAGCGATCTCAACAGCTGGATTCGTCAGTATCACCAGGGAGTGATCGCGCTTGATGAGGCGGTGGGAAAGCTGGTTCAGACACTCAAAGACACGGGGCAATATGACAATACGCTGATCGTGTTCACATCGGATCAGGGCTTTGCCTGGGGCCAGCATGGATTCCGAACGAAAGTCGCACCATACGACGCAAATATTCGCAGCCCATTGATCGTCTCGATGCCGAAGTCATTGCCGAGTGGCAAGGTCTGCGACTCACCAGTCACCGGTCCGGATCTGATTCCCACCTTCTTCAGTTTCGCTGACATCAAGGTTCCCTGGAAGATGCATGGCCGCGATCTCACCCCGCTTTTGAAACAGCCGGAGAAGAAACGTAAGCGCGATGCGCTGGTGGTTCATACCGGGCGTCACTATGGGTCGGATACCGATCATATTCCGACGGACCGTGAAACGCTCCTGCAGGTGGCCGGGGTTCCCTGGTATGCCTCGCTGCATGACGGGCGCTACAAATACATCCGCACCTTTGTCGCGGATGAAATTGAGGAACTCTACGATCTGGATACCGACCCGGAGGAGTTGAACAACCTCGCATTAAGCCGGGGAGAGAAGCAACGGCTCGCCGCGATGCGCAAGCGGACCGTGACGAAGCTCCGGCTTACGGACGCGAAGTTTGTTGATCGGCTGCCGCCAGTGGGACCCCGGTGAGCGTTGCTTCCGACGGTTTGAGCTGAAAGTCAGCGATACTCAACCACGGCTGGGTCGCCGTCAGATCGCAATAAAGTTCGGCGTAGTCGTTGGCCATCCGTTCGAGAGTAAACCTCTGGAGGATTGTCTTTCGCGCGGCGAATCCGATTGAATTGCGCAGCCCCGAATCTCCCAGCACCCGGGCGAGTTGCGCGGCGAGATTTGCTGAGGGGCCGATGTCGGAAACGATTCCGTCCTGACCATTCGTGATAACATCGCGGTTACCGCAGGCTTCATGGGCAATGACATTCACACCGCAGGACATGGCTTCCAGAACCGCATTGGACAAACCTTCATCCGGAGACGGGGCGGCCAGAATATCCATCGCCTGATAGCAGCGCAGGGTGTCTGACTGAAAGCCCACCAGATGAATCCGATCACTCGCGACTGACGCCTTTGCCGCCGCGCGAACATATTCAGCTTCGGAACCACTGTCGCCGACGACCAGCAAGCGGGCCGCAGGAAACTGATTCGCTACCCGCTCAAACGCATCGAGCAGGACAGAGTGCTTCTTTCCGGGGACGAGCCGGCCGACAATTCCGACGACTTCGCCGTCTGTCGGCAGACCCAGCGCGGCGCGAGCCGCCGCCTTGTCACCCGGTTGAAAATGATCGGTGTCCACTCCGTTTACGACCGCCACGATTTTCGAACCGTCGTATCCCTTGTCGATGATCCACTTTCGCAGATCATCCGACACCGTGCTGATACGGCTGGCCGCCTGGTAGAGCCGCTTCCGAAATTTGACTCTGTGCGGTGAACCCTGTTCCCGGGGAAAGACACCGTGTTCGCCTTGGAGCAACGGTTTCCAGAATCCGAATCCGGTCGCCAAGGCCGAGTAGGTAAGCGGGGCCAGATTGTGCGAATGGACCACGTCGGGGCGCACGTTCCAGATGACCCGAGCCAGGCGCGCCACGGTTTTGAGGGAGAAGCCGGGGGCACGATTCAGAGTGATGACGTTTTCCGGATGGTGGAGGCGGTTGACGAATTCGCCACCGTGATCGAGACAGCAGATGTGCACATCGAAGCCGTTTTCGGACAGGCGGTTTGAAACATTCACAACCCCGTTTTCCAACCCACCGGGTTCGAGGCTATTTACGACGTGCAGAATTCGAAGTTTTGGCGCATCCATCATGGTCGTTATCCGGTTATGCTTCCGTCATGGAAGCGAAACTGTAGGTTCTATCGGCAAACGGGGGCGAAACTGTATCCGGAAAATCGCCCCCGCCGCCCCCGCATCCTTGGCAAGCGCCCCTTTTTGAAAGTATGAAGTCTGCCAGACCCGGGTGGGAACCGAAGGTAACAAGTGTGTCTGACCCAAAGCGGGGGTAGCGACGGAGGAGTCACCACAGAGCGCGAACGAATTGCAAAAGCCTCAAAACTCAAATAATTTTCAAACTCCAAGCTTCAATCCGCGACTGCGGGTGTAAGCGGACGATTCTGATTGGATTTTGAATCTTGGAGCTTGTTTGGAGCTTGTTTTTGGAGTTTGAGGATTCCTCTTGCGAACTTGATGACCAGCTTCGGCGCATTGATCCCTGGTAACTACCTGCAGTTCCAACGGCACCCGTAACAAGGCCTTCCTGCATTCGTTGTTTGCCACCAGCCCCGCAGAGAGCGTAGAAAAGATCGCGGCGCGCCCGATCGCGCTCCATCCCATGAAAGCAGTCATACTCGCCGCCGGCAAAGGCACTCGCATGAAGGACCTGACCAAGGAGACACCGAAGCCGATGTTGCCGGTCCAGGGAAAACCCATTCTCCAGCACATTATCGACGGACTCGTCAGCGTCGGCATCAAGGATGTCTGTATTATCGTCGGCTGGCGCGCAGATGTGATTCAGGACTATTTTGGCGACGGTTCGGCTTTTGGCGCGAACGTGGTTTACGTCACGCAGGAAGTTCAGGATGGCACCGGCAAGGCACCGGAATTCGCGAAAGACTTCGTGGGAGATGATCCTTTTGTGCTCACCTACGGCGACATTCTCGTAAAGGCTGAGACCTACGGTGAAATGGTAAAACGCTTCAACGAAGGCGACTTTGGCGGGCTCGTTACCGTCACCAAAGGCGAAGACGTTACCAAGGGCGGAATCCTAATCTTCGACGACGAATTCAATCTGAAGTGTCTCGTTGAAAAACCGAGCCCGGAAGAGGTTGCGGAATTGAAACAGAAGGGCCTGCTCAAGGAAGGTGATCCCGCCTGGTATAACGCCGGCATCTACCTATACAAACCCGTCCTCTTCGATTTCACCGCCAAGCTCGAAAAATCACCTCGCGGAGAATATGAACTCACGGACGCGATCACTGCCCTGGTGGAAAACAACCACACCGTCGCCGGTCTTGAAATCGCCGGTCGGTGGGTGGATGTCCGTGATCCTGAGGTCTTGGCCAGCCTTCAGGACTGAGGCCGACCAGACGTTTTCGGTAACAACGGTTTGAGCGGACAGGCTTCGCAATTCGGATTCTTCGTTTTGCAGAAATCTTTGCCGATGACGACGAGTTGGGCGTGGTAATCCTGCCAGTAGTCCAGTCGTTCGGCGGAGCTTTTCTGAGGCAAGGAACTGACGCAGAGCGTCTGGAGTGATTCGTATTCCGCGGGGCTTTGAGCCTTTGCTTTCCCCTGTTCCCCACTGCTGGTCCACCATTGGTGTCGTTGGAAGATTCGCTTGGTGTAGCCGTCGATGACAAAGCTGTGATGATCGCCGGCATAGAGAAGCATGCTGTCGGCGGTTTCCGGTCCGATACCTTTGATGGCGAGGAGGCGATCGCGCACCTCGGGGGTATCACCGGCAAACAGGCGCTTCAGGCTGGCGCAGTGTTCTTCGACCAGGATTCGGACGAAGCATTTTAGCCGGTCGGCCTTGATATTAAAGTAGCCGGCCGGTCGGATAAACTCCGCGAGTTCGTCGTTGGTGAGGGAATGGATCTTGCGGGGCGACAGGACCTTGGCCCGCTTGAGATTCGCGATGACTTTCTCGACGTTGGTCCAGGAAGTGTTCTGGGTGAGGATTGCGCCGACACAGATTTCGAAAGGCGTGTCACCCGGCCACCAGTGCTGATGTCCGTGGGCATGGAACATGAGTTCGTAGGCCTGGCGGAGAGCGTGAACGGCTTTGCGTGATGCGGTCATTCTCCGGGCAGCGCGTCGAGAAAATCTCCGGAAGGAATAAGCGTCGCGTTCGAGGGGTCACGCAGAAAGAGGTAGAGCCAGGCGTTCAGCTGACTGCCGTCCAACCGGGTGATGGGTTCGATGCGGCGAGTGTATTCACCGCGGTCGGGTTGTTGGGGATCGAAGTCTTCGAATTCGTCGATCGCTGTGATCATCTCTTCGAAGTCGGTCAGGCGGTAGATTTCTCCTTTCACCCGATGTTCAGGAAATCCGGATGAGACCACGGCCGGATACCAGGAGATCTGATAGAGGCGACCGGTGGCTGTCCCCTCCCCCATAAACTCTGCCCCACTGAGGAAACGGGCGTGAATGTCCGGGCGCGCATTGCGCCGCAGCGTGCCGTAAACAAAAAGGAGATCGCAGTTCATTCCGGGCGACGGGCGATGAGCGGTCGTGTCAGAGTTCCACGTGAAGTCGTTCGGCGATGGCGCGGAGGAAGGCGGATTGGTTGGCCGTCGTATGTTCACCGGAACCGAGCGCCGCCTTGGCTCCCTTCACCAATCGTCGCCGACGGGAGCCGTCGAGGAGACTGAGCTTACCGAATGCTTCATCCACTTCACCAAACGAACAGTCGACAAAGGGAATCCGTTCCACATCCAAACCGGGTTCATCCGTCTGCGATCTGAACGCCTCAAATCCCTCGACAGCGAGATCGGCGTTTGCCGCCATGCCGGAAAGGAACGACGCAACCAGGCTGACTTCGCGATCAAGGAGCGCGGCGCTGTAGTATTGGGTGGCGGGCGGGACGTCGAACCCGGCGCGCTTGGCGTCCTCCCTTTCCATCACCTGGAGCAGTGCGTACTCGAAGAGTGAGATGGATGAATCATATTCGACGAGCTTCCGAATCTTGTCGGAGATAGCAGTGCCACCCGCGGCTTCACGCAGGCCGGGCAGGCAGTGATCGAGCAGTGGCAACTTAAGGCGAGGGTCGAGCTGCTCAATCTGTGTGACGAGAGACATGACCTGCTCCTGGAGTTCCGGCGCGCCGATTGCTTCTCGCAATTGCGCACTCTCCTCCTCGGTAAATCGGGTTTCGTCGAGAATCAAGGCGTAGACCATGGCTTCGGCTCCGGTTGCCGTTCCGGCGGTGCCGATGAGGTCCGCGGGTAAATCTGGCAGCGGACCGGATGCCAGGGGCGCGGCGGGTTGGTCTGGTTTGTTCTCGCCGCGGTCGGCGGTGGGGAGATTCGCTGGCGCTGTCAACGGATCGACGCTGCGAATCGCCTTGTTTTCCAGCTGGCCATGATAGCTCGGGCGGGGCGGCGGTGGCTTGACGGGTGCGACGACGGGAGGGGGTTGCCCCAGCTGGATGTCGGGCGCGGAAAGAATCGCTGATTCAAATGCGAGGAAGTTCTTTTCCAGGAAGCCGCAGGGCCGCGCGAGAAACGTGTCGGGTATGGATTGGATGCGGGTGTTGTAGGTCTCGACCGCGTCATTGTAACCCTCGCGCATCATCGAGATTTCGTTTTCCAATTCGATGAGAATCCGTGACATCTGGGTGACCGGCTCAGAGGATTTCAGAGCGGGGTAGTTCTCGCGCAAGGCGAGGAACTTGGTGGCGAACGAATGCTCCGCGCGCATGTAATCCGCGGCGTGTTGCTCATCGGAGGTCGGATCCTCACCGAGCGAAGAACGGAGATTTGCGAGGTCCGTGTGCACCTCCTTTTCGTGCTGCATATGGGAGGAGACGATCTTTTCGATGTTGGGTAAGAGATCGAAACGCTTCTTGAGCGAAACATCGATATTGGACCAGTTGCGCTCGGCCCGGCGACGAAGGAAAACGAGATCGTTGTAGTGAAGGATAATCGTGACAAGTCCCAGCAAGACCGGTCCAACCATCGCTGAGATCAGATAGTCAGCCGGAGAGAACGAACCGAACATTCCGGTAAGAAACAGGATCGCCAGCACGATCGCGCTGAAAGCTATGTTCAGGCAGAACATGCCGGCAAGCGCCTTCTTCATCATCACTTCCAATTCGGATTTGTTACTGACAATGAAGGGGGAATCGGATTCCTCAGGTTTGCTGAGGTAGAGCGAAGTCTCGGTGATTGGATCGACCCGGGCCTGACCGATTGCATAGATTTCGTCGCGCAAACGAATGCTGGTTTCGGTGTATTTCATGCGGCCCCTGCACTTGGACTGAGTGTGTTTGGCAATCATCTCAGCGCCCATCGGGTCCACTCGAATCGTTCCCTGTTCGTCTTCGCACAGGAACGTCTGGTTGTGCGTGATATCCTCCCGGGTCACCCATTTTGCTTTCTTGCCGGATCCCACTTTCTCCTTCACCAGGTAGTGATAATAGAAGCACGGCGCGCCGGAGAGTGGCCCTCGCGTGGCGCGTGAACTTTCCATTTCCACCGCCGTGCCTTTGATCTCGGCAAGACCGTAGACGACGCCGGTCGACTTGGAGGTGGGCAGGTTCTCGATACAGCGTTTGAATTTGATCTGGCGCACGCCGCCCCAAGTCAGGCCGGCGCCGACCAGCATGCCGACGGCGATGAGTCCCCAACCCAGCATCTTCAAATTCCCGCCAAACAGCTCGGTCTCTTGGAACTGCGATTCCAGCTTGCCCAGCAGTTCCTTGTCCGCATCCGGCAGCGGAATCAGCTCTGGTCGGGCGATGCCCATCAGGGGAGCGATGATGAACTCCGGAAACGATTTAAACTGATCGATCGTTCGAACCTGGCTGCGCACGATATCAACCCGCATCCGGGTCAGCTTGCTGCGCTCGTGAGCGGGAATGGCGGCCAATTCGCCGGCGTCGAACGAACCCAGTTGTTCCCAATCTCCCGACCATTTGTATCCCACCGATTCCGTTCTGAGCGAGATTGCCTCCGACAACGATTTCGTCTGGCGATCGATCCGGCTGGCCGCGCCCTGAAGATCGTCGTGGATGAGTTGCAGGCCGAAATAGGTGAGCATTCCAAATTGGATGACGGACAAAATTCCGAGATAGAGCAGCAGCCGGTGAATGCCGAGCAGCTGGCAGAACGTGATCAACGACATCGAGATGAGGAGCAATCCTCCCCATGATCCAAGCACCGAGAACAGCGCCTTGTCCCCCCGCTCAGACCCGGCGCCGTATTCTGAGATGATGGGGATATAGTCGCCGGGGGTGTCAAAATCGATCGCGAATCCTCCGGGCATCGGATTGACGAAACCGAAAACCGTGACGGTATCCTTGGGATCGATGCGCCATTCCGTGTAGCGCCGGTCGCCGTTACTTTTCCGGTAGGATTGCGGAACGCCGTAATCGACCGAGCCTGACGGGCGAACCCGAATTCTTCCCGTTTCATCCTCAATATCGAAATCGACCACGCCGTTCTCGCGACGAACAGTGCTCCACTTTGTGTGTCCCTCCGAATCCCGGGTCTTCTTTTCCTCGGTAAATCGAAAATACAGGCACTGTTCTCCTGAATGCGTGGCCTTGACCGTTTTACCATCAAAGACCGTCGCCGCGCCCGTGACATTTACCTCCCCGGGCAGGACGGCGTGAGCCTGAGTGGCTGGAATCCGCGTTATCTGCCGCATCTCCCGCAGCCAGCCGAAACTCAACGTCTCCAGCAACACCCCTCCGCAAAGCAGGAGGACAAACAACAAACCTGCGGAAAATCGAACCATGAGTGGCTTTATCTTCACCTGAAGCCGGCGAAGTTCAAGGATTCTGTGATTCGTCTGTGGTCAGGGTAAGGCCAATCCCAATCCCTTTGACACCCACATCACCCGGCCCTATAAACCAGCCGCGATTCACGCGAAACTTAACTGAACACTGATTATGGCAATTGAAGTAGGAACCAAAGCACCCGATTTTACCCTCAAATCCAAACCCGTTGGCGGCGATCCGAAGGACGTCACCCTCAGCGCGAACTTTGGCAGCAAGAATACCGTGCTGCTCTTCGTGCCGCTCGCTTTCACCGGCGTCTGCACCAAGGAGCTCTGTGACATTTCGGCTGGTATGAGCGCTTACGCCGACCTGAACGCCGACGTGATCGGCATCAGCGTGGACAGCGCGTTCGCACAGGAAGCCTGGGCGGCCAAGGAAAACATCAGCATCACGCTGGCCAGCGATCTGAACAAAAAGACGGCCGCCGACTACGGGGTGCTGCTCGACGACCTGATGGGATTTGGCTCCTGCAGCGCGCGCGCCGCGTTCGTGGTCGACAAGGATGGCGTCGTTCAATACGCCGAACAGACCCCGACTCCGAAGGATCTGCCGAACTTCGACGCGATCAAGGAAACGCTCGGCAAGCTCCAGTAGCCTGGTCCCCGACAACACTTCCAAGGGGTGGCCAGTTGCCACCCCTTTTTTGTATCTTTTTTAAATAAGCACGGTCCCAATTCATCTAACTCGCATGAAAACCACAAAACTGTTTATTGGCGCCATCGGCGCATTCGCCCTCGCCACCTCCGCCCAGGCCGCCGATCTCAAGGCGGGCGACAAGGCTCCGGAATTCACGGTCAAGGCCAGCGATGGCAAGACTTACAGCCTGAAACAGTTTCGCGGCAAACAGGCCGTGGTGATCGCCTGGTTCCCGAAAGCCTTCACCGGTGGTTGCACCGCTGAATGCGATTCATTTCGGACGACCGGAGTTGACGCCTTTGAGTTCAAGATGCTGCGCGGCAGTTTTGACGTGAAGGCCCGCTCCCAGGGATCCGGCCTCGACAAATACGACGTGGCGTTCTTCACGGCCAGCTGCGACACGCCCGAAACCAACGCGCGATTCGCGAAGGAACTGAAGCTGGATTATCCGATTCTGAGTGACTCCAGCCTGAAGATGGCCAAAGCCTACGGCGTGGTGAAAGGGACCAAGAAATATCCTTCCCGCCACACGTTTATCATCGGCAAAGACGGCAAGATCCTCGAAGTGGACAAAGCCAAGAACACTGCCGGACATGGCGCTGAAGTCGCCAAGAAGCTCGCCAAGTATGGCGTGCCCAAGAAGTAATCTTCGCAGAGTATTTGTGACAGCCCGCTCCCATCGGAGCGGGCTGTTTGCTGCCCGGCCCCGACTCCAATCGTTTCTCCCATGCAAAACTTACCACTCGGCCACCCACGAAAATCCCGCGTCCCGGTGTTGCTCAATGTGATTCGGTTGATTCTCCTGAGCTTCATTGTCGCGACCGCAACCGCTGGTCCGGACTACGCCAATCTCAAAGGTGAGCCGCATAATTACTGGAGCCGGCCGCTCAATGATCGGTTCACTGAACTGAAGGCCAAACTGGAAGCGGGCAGTGCCGCCCTCAATTTTTCCTCCGAACGGGAGACTCTGGAGAGCATCCTGAAAATCCTCAACGTTCCGAAACACTCCCAACTGCTGCTCTTCTCCACCACCAGCCTGCAGCTCAGTCTGATTTCACCGCGCAATCCGCGCGCGATCTATTTTAACGAGGACCTTTACATCGGCTACATTCCGCGCGGCCGCATCGAGGTCGTCGCCTTGAATCCCGAACTGGGCGGTGTCTTCTTCATCTTCGACATCCCGAAACGCGGTGAATCTATTCGGGTGGAACGCTCTAGCCGTTGCATGAACTGTCACGCCTCCGAAGATACCGGCGAGGTTCCCGGCTTGCTGATCAAGTCCGTGATTCCCGGCCCGAACAGCGGAAGTCTGACCGCGTATCGGATTGAGGAATCGGGTCACGGCATTCCCTTCACCGAACGGTTCGGCGGTTGGCATGTCACCGGGGAACACAACATCGGAAAGCACTGGGGAAATGTGATTGGGCAGTTCCAGAAGGGAAAGCTGATCACCACTCCGAATCCACCGGGGCGGAAGTTCACGTATGCCCGCTACCCGGTTCGCACCAGTGATATTCTCCCGCACCTGCTACTCGAACATCAGACCGGATTTGTAAATCGCGTGGTTGAAGCGGCGTATCGGGCGCGCACTTATCGGGCTCAGGATGGCGCCAAACTTTCGCATCAACACGAACTGGAACTCGCCCGACAGGCGGAGATCGTGGTTCGTTATCTGTTATTCTCTGACGAAGTGCCGCTCCCGACTCCCGGAGTTCGCGGTATCTCCGATTACAAGGAGGAGTTCCGTCAGAATCGGCACCCGGACAAGGCCGGACGCTCGCTGAAAGACTTCGACCTGAAGACGCGGCTATTTGAAAACCGCTGCAGCTACATGATTCACAGCGCGGTGTTTCTCGGGCTCGAATCCAACTTCAAAGCCCGTATCTGGAAGCGCCTGTCCTCCGCGCTCGCCGATGACTCACACGATCTGGCATCCGAACACCTGCCAGCCGAGGAACGCGCGCGGATTCGCGAAATCCTCCGCGCGACCGTGAAGGATCTGCCGACCGGTTGGTGATGCTGGACCCGACGTAGGACGGCCATTTCTGGCCGTCGTCCGCTGCTTCTGTTTGCTGGCCAGTCATTGGAATTGCCCGAATCGTGCTCACCAAATAGTTATGAAACCCACCTCTACGCGACGGCCAGGAATGGCCATCCTACGTGTTGCCTTCGCAGATTCGAGCGACAGCCAACCATGGATACGACTTAGTCAGACATAGGCGAGGTTTCCCATGGATCAGCCCTGTTTCGGACATTGTCGCGACTGCGATGCGGTGCACTTCCTCGGGGAAGGCAATGCCCGGCACCACGGGGAGGAGCTGATGCGGGAGTTCAAAGATGCCCGCCGCCTCGACTATCTCGTTCCTGAGGCCCTGGCAGATCCACGGCTCTCGCTCGACAACCTTTTCCCCGGCACCCGCGGTCACATGTTCGGTGTCCTCGAATGTCTCGACGAAAACGGAGCGACCGTGGTGCTACGCGCGTTTTCATCGCTCCACGACGGCGTGCGAACGATCGATGGCTGGGCTCCGCCCATCTTGAGCGATGAGGTATTCGACACCCTCGTTCTGCCGGGACAAATCGAGATCAAGCGACTAACGGCTGAGATGAAGGTCCTCGATCCGGGTTCCGATGAGCGGAAGGAACTTAGATCCAAGCGCCGTCAAATCTCCCAAACGTTGATGCCCCAAATACACGAGCGCTATCAACTTCGAAACTTTCGGGGAGAATCGCGGTTATTGAAGGACGCTTTCAATCGACCTCAGGGCCTGCCCGGTGGTGTGGGAGATTGTTGCGGTCCGAAATTGCTGCAACATGCAGCGAACACCCGATTGAAACCGATTGGTCTGGCGGAGTTCTATTGGGGCGGACCGCACCTGAGTGGGAAACGGCAACCCGGATCTTTCTATCCCTGTTGCGAAGAAAAGTGTCAGCCCATTCTTGGTTACATGCTGTGCGGGCTCGAAAATGTCTAGAAATCTACAATTGGAATACATCCACGAAGAAGCCGAATTCGTCGTGGTGATCAAACCCAGCGGCATGCTGTCGATTCCGGGTAAGGGACCCGAGAAGGCGGATTGTGTGGTCGCCCGGGTCAAGGAACGGCATCCGCAGAGCATTGAGCATCCCAGCGTGCACCGGCTGGATATGGATACTTCCGGGTTGATGGTCGTTCCGCTCACCACGCCGGCGCATCGACATATTTCGATCCAGTTCCAGCAACGGGTCATCTTCAAGCGCTATATCGCCCTGTTGGAGGGCGAACTCGCCAAAGACAAGGGCACAATCGAGCTGCCGTTTCGCGTGGACGTGGACAATCGACCGCATCAGATCTACGACACCGAGAACGGTAAGATGGGAATCACCCACTGGGAGAAGCTGGGTATTGAGGACGGAATGACCCGGGTGTCTTTTCATCCCATCACCGGTCGCACCCATCAGTTGCGGGTCCACGCCGCACACGAACTCGGACTGGGGATCCCCATCGTCGGCGATCCACTCTACGGCAACGGAGTAGGCCCGGCTGAACTCAGGCTCCATGCCTGTGAACTCGGATTCGAACACCCGGTCACAGGCGAGAATCTGAGATTTCGTTCCGATTCGCCTTTTTGAGGCGGGAACCAAGGAGCGAAAACGATCGGGGGGAGAGGCTGATCCCGGTCGAGCACTCGCGGAGATGGCCTTTTCGTTCCGTCAAAACCAATTCCTCTTGTCACCACGCGGGTGCCTGCGGCAAGCTCCGTCATGGCTGATGTTCACAAACCGAATTCGACAGATCGCGAGTTCTATTTGCGCGCTGACGACTTCTTCGGAGCCCACAAGGATTGCGCTCTCACTTACGACGACGTAACGCTGGCGACGCTGTATTCCGACATTCTCCCCCGCGACACCCAGCTGGATATTCGCCTCGCCGACACGCTGGAACTTCACGTGCCCGTCGTGTCTGCGGATATGGATACGGTGACGGAATCCGGCATGGCCATTGCCATGGCGCTCAATGGCGGTCTGGGACTGATCCACTACAACATGACGGAGAAGGAACAGCTCCGTGAAGTTTCCCGGGTGAAGAACAATGTGCACGGTCTGATTCAGGACCCGATCACCGTTCATCCCAATGAAACGATCGGTGACGTTCTCGCCCTGATCGAGAAGAAGCGATTTACCTTCAGCACGTTTCCCGTCGTCGGGGAAGGCGGCAAACTTCAGGGACTACTGCCCGGCAGTGTCGTAAGACCCCGCTACGCGGACCGCAAGATCAGTGAGGCACTCACACCGCTCGATCAGGTTTTTACATTGCGTAAAAAGGAGCTGGGAAAAGATCCGGTCAATCGAGCTGACCAGTTTTTCGCCGACCATCCGCGGATCAACAAACTGCTCGTCGTGGACGAAGAAGGGTGCCTGCGTGGCCTGTTCACGCTGACCGACGTCGATCGCATTGCCCAAGAACGGCAGGCGCAGTTCAAGCCGGCGCGGGACAGCAACTTTCGCCTGCTTTGCGGGGCCGCCGTTTCGGCGACCCGTAACGCCTTCGGCGATCTCGACCGGGATCGCATCATCGAACACGTCGGAGCCCTCGTCGATCGGGGCGTCGATACGATTGCCGTCTCCACCGCCCATGGTCACAGCAAAGGCGTGGGTGATTCCGTGAAGCTCATCCGTGATTCCTTTCCGGATCTGCCGATCATTGCTGGGAATGTCACTTCCGGTGCCGGGGTCGAATACCTCGCGGAATGCGGCGCGAACATCATGAAGATCGGACAGGGACCGGGGAGTATCTGCACGACCCGCGTGGTTGCCGGGGTGGGAATCCCACAGATGACAGCACTGCATATTGCGGCTCAGGCCGCGAAGGAAAAAGGCGTCACAATTCTGGCCGATGGCGGTATCACCAAGTCCGGGGATATCGTGAAGGCGCTCACCCTCGCCCACGGCGTGATCTGCGGAGGGATTCTTGCCGGTTGCTCGGAGGCACCAGGCGAGATTCTCGAAATCAGCGGCAAGCTCTACAAGCAGTACCGCGGCATGGGCAGTCTGGCGGCGATGAAATCCGGCTCCGCCGCGCGATATGGACATTCCAGCGACGCGAATCGCAAAATTTCAGCCGAAGGTGTCGAGGCCTTGAAGGAAGTTGCCGGTCCGATCGATCAGGTGCTGGGGCAGCTCATCGGTGGCATCCAGTCTGGCATGGGATATCTGGGAGCCGCCGACCTGGAGACGCTCCGCGAGAACGCGCGCTACATCCGCGTGAGTCCGGCCGGTCAGCGAGAGGCCTCTCCGCACGACATCGTGGAATTGAAAACCGGAAATCAGTGACGTCTCCCACGGCCTTGCCCATGTCCTTTATGGGCCTAACTTCCCCTTCGTGAACGACGAATTTGCCAATGACACCCTGATCGTGGTCGGGCATGGCTCCACGCTGAACGGAGATTCAGCGCTGCCCACCTATCGACAGGCCGCTGAAATTCGCAAACGCGGAAACTTTGGCCAGGTCCTCGAAGCATTCTGGAAACTGGAACCCGGACTCAGCAGCGTGCTGCGAGGGGCGGCGGGCAAACGCGTTTTCATTGTACCACTCTTCATCAGCGAAGGCTATTTCACCGATGAGGTCATTCCCCGGGAAATGGGCTTCGCGCAAATTGCCGAAGACCGATATGAACGCAGGCGGAACGAGGGCGACCAACACATCTGCTACTGCGGGCCGGTCGGCACCCACGAATCCATGACCGAGGTGCTGGTGGCACGCGCCCACAGCGTGGTGGCAGAACATCCTTTTCCCCGCGCGCCCAAGCCGAAGGATTGCAGTCTCTTCATTGCCGGGCACGGAACGTTGAACAACAATAATTCGCGGAAGGCGATTGAGAAGCAGGTGGAACTCATCGCCAGCCGAGATATCTACTGCGATGTGCACGCATCGCTCATGGAGGAAGATCCTCGCATTGGCGATTGCTGGGAAGCCGCCGCGACCAAAAATCTGGTGATGGTTCCGTTCTTCATCAGCGATGGCCTGCATTCTTTCGAGGACATCCCCATGATGCTTGGCGAACCGGAGCGAATCGTCCGCCAACGGATGAAAGCCGGCCAGCCCACCTGGAGAAATCCCACGGAACGAAATGGAAAACGCCTTTGGTATGCCCGCAGCATCGGCGACGAACCGAACCTCGCGGACGTGATTATCCAACGCGCTCGGGAAGCGGTGTAAGGCTGCTGACAGCCCGGCCTTTGGATTTGAGCGGCTTGAATCGCTTCTACCCGCGCCGGATCTCAGAGCCGCGGAAGTGGATGTGAGTTCGGTAGACCACCTGTTCCCGGCACTCGATCCGACCTGTTTCCAAATCCACGCGTTCCGGAATCTGTTCCAGGCGCTTGTCCACCCGCGCGTGGTAGCCACGTTCGGAAAAGATATCGATCAGCATCGCGAGGGCGAGCGGATCATGGAAGGTTTCGTCGCCGGTATTTACCGCAGCTTGGCCGGAGATGGCGTGGCGGATCACAATGGGCATGAATCGTTCCTGCACCAAGTCGGCGACCCGGCGAAAGAGTTCGGTATGTTCCAGCTCGTAACTGTCGAGTCGACGGACGAGATCCTGCCGTGCGTGGACGACAATCTCACTGGCGAGTGGGATACGTCGGATACGGTCGAAGGTTGCGCTATCGAGTTCAAGCGAGCTCTGATACTTCAGCTCGTTGAGGATGTTTTGCTCAACGTCCTCAAAGGACCCTTCGGCGTTGATGAAGTGATAAAAGAATCGTTCCCGCAGTGACTCCAGTGCGGCCCAGGTCTTTTCCTTGAAGACCCGGTAGCGCCGCTGGGCCGCATCGGCATCCAGATCGGTGGGGCGCAGTTCGAGCAATTCGCCGTCCCCGGTTCGCTCAACCTTTTCGTTGTGGGCCGCGACCTTTTCCCCCCGTATCACCTGCCGCTTGATGCTGGTGCTCTCTTCCACGAAAAGGACCATCGCGTGAATCGTTGGTTTTCGAAAATGAACCGCAAGCGGAGTTTCGTGAAATTCGCGGTGGAGCCGGTTGACGGCTTCGACCAGGAGTTTGAGGCATTCCACCTGTACCTTCGTGCGGGGGAAACCGTCGAGGATGGCGCCATCGCGGAATTCTTCCTCCAGCATCTTGCGGAACAGGATCCCAATCACGTCCCGGTCGCCGACCATCCCCCCAAGGTCTTTGATTTCGCGCGCCTCTTTGCTGTCCAGCAGATCGCTGATGACGATGGGAAGACAGGTGAACCCGCGGGCGTTCTTGATGAACTCGGTGTTCGTGCCTTTGCCCGAACCAGGAGCACCGCCCAGGAGAATGATCTCCTTGGGAAAGCGTAGCTGTTCGTGGCCGTAATCGGATTCCAGCTGCTCCCAGATCGCGTTGAAGATCAGGCGCGCATCCTTGATCTCCAGACCTTCGGTCGAGGGTTGGCCGGTTTTCGACGCTGCGGATGGATCCTTTTCCGATGCTGAACTCATGTTGGGTAAGATTCAGGTCAGATCACTCCCACTCGATGGTGCCGGGAGGTTTGCTCGTGATGTCGAGAACGCAGCGGTTCACACCGTTGACCTCGTTGATGATCCGGTTCGACATGATCTCAAGAAGTTCGTAGGGCAGCTTCACCCAGTCCGCCGTCATCCCGTCGCGTGACTCCACAACACGAATGGCGATCGAATCTTCATAAGTCCGCTCGTCCCCCATCACCCCAACGCTTTTTACGGGGAGCAGGACTGCGAAACTCTGCCAGACCTTGTAATACCAACCGCTGCGTTTCATCTCCTCGATCACGATGGCATCGGCCTGGCGTAGAACATCCAACCGCTTCTTCGTGATTTCGCCCATCACCCGGACGGCGAGTCCCGGCCCCGGGAACGGCTGGCGATCGACCACTTCCTGAGGCAGACCCAGCTCGCGACCCAGAACGCGGACTTCATCCTTGAAGAGGCAGCGCAACGGTTCGACCAGTTCGAACTTCATGTTCTTCGGCAGACCGCCGACGTTGTGATGACTCTTGATCATCGCCGCCGGATTGCCGGCGATCGGTACGGATTCGATCACATCAGGGTAAAGCGTTCCCTGGGCGAGGAATCGGGCTTTGCCAGCACGTTTGGTCGCGTTCTGGAACACGCGGATAAAATGATTGCCGATGATCTTGCGTTTTCGTTCCGGACTACGAACGCCCTTCAATTTTTTGAGAAACTCAGCGGCCTTGTTTTCGTATTGCAGTCTGATCTTGAAGTTCCGGCCGTAGAGCTGCTGGACCGCCTCGGCTTCGTTCGCGCGCAGGAGGCCGTTGTTGACGAAGATACAGGTGAGCTGATCGCCGATCGCCTTGTGAATCAACGCAGCTGCCACGCTCGAATCCACCCCACCGCTGAGCCCGAGAATCACATGCTCATCACCGACCTGCTCACGGATCTCTTCGATGGACTGTTCGATGTAGCTCCGCATCGTCCAGTTCTTGTCGCAGTCGCAGATGCCGTGGACGAAGTTCTGAAGAATCTTCATTCCTTTCGGCGTGTGGGCCACTTCGGGATGGAACTGGATTCCATACATCCGCTTGGTGCGGTTCTCGATGACCGCATAATTCGAGTTCTCCGTGCTGCCAACCGCAGCGAAACCGCGAGGCAACTTCGTCATCTTGTCCCCGTGGGAATTCCAGACGGTAATGGATTTCGGCAGGCCCTTGAGCAACGCGCAGCCATTGTCACCCACCTTGAGAGTTCCGCGCCCATACTCGCGCTCCTCGCTGCTCTCAATCTTGCCGCCGAGAAAATGGCCGAGTAACTGCACACCGTAACAAATCCCGAGCACCGGTAAACCGAGATCAAAGATCTTGCGGTTCGGCAGCGGGGCGTCCTTCGCAAATACGCTGGAAGGGCCGCCGCTGAGAATAATCCCTTTGGGCTTCAGCGCCTTGATTTTGGAAAAAGGGGTATCGAAAGGCAGGACATTGGAAAACACATTGCACTCACGAATACGCCGCGCAATGACCTGCGTGTATTGGGAGCCGAAGTCCAGGATAACGATCTGTTCACTCATCGGATAAACAAGATTGTAAGCAGAGCGCAGGGAGGGAAGGCGAGCGGAAACAATTCACCGGTGTGAGATGGTGTTATTTGGAATGGCTAATTTTGCAGGTGAGGGGCAGGGTGCGCGGTGGAGGGGCGAGCTTGCGAGTCCGAAGGCATGTGTGTGCAGTGGAGATCAGGACAACTACGATTTCGTGGTTTGGCACGTGGCAATCACACCAAAAGCCCCAGGCCAGTGCCGCTGCTGGCACAGCGCCACGGACTCGCTGGCACGTGCCGAAATCCAGGCCTTCCTATAAATTTCCAATTAAGACAATTTAACTCAATTCCGCCCTCACTTTGCGGAGTAGAGCGATGGTTGCCTTGATCCCATCAACCTCAGACATTTCCGCCCCCTCGAACTCGACTCCCACATATCCGGAATAATTGGCATCTTTGACAATTTTAAGCATTCGCCGGTAATCAGTCGCAGTTTCATCGCCTTTTTCATCAAAATCGTGTGATTTTGCCGATATGCCTTTCGCGAAAGGCATCAGATCTTCGACGCCTTGGTAGCGGTCATAGGCCTTCCCTGTCTTCCGATCCATGACGAAATTCCCGAAATCTGGCAGCGTGCCGACCGTGTCCCGACCGACCAGCTTCATTACGCCGGCGAGCCATTTCCCGTGGGATGACAGACCTCCATGGTTTTCCACGATCACATTCAGCCCCAACGGTTGACAGTAGTCTGAGAGCTTGGCGAGACCGTCAGCCGCGCGCTTTTGCTGTTCCTCGTAGTCCCCCACCCCATTGGTTTGAGCGTTCACCCGGATGGAATGACAGCCGAGAAACTTGGCGGCGTCGGCCCACTTTTTGTGATTCTCAACGGCGGCACCGCGTTTCTTGCCATCGGGATCGCCCAAGGCGCCTTCGCGATCACACATGATCAGCAGACTTTTCACGCCCTCGCCGTCACAGGTGTCTTTCAGGGCGGTCAGATATTTCTGGTCCTTCGCCTTGTCCATGAAGAGCTGATTCACGTATTCGATCGCCCCGATCTTGAAATCCCGCCGGGCAACCTTCGGGAAATCCAGATTGGTCATGGTCTTCTTGTCGCGAATGGCGACATGCAGCGACCACTCGGCGAGCGAGATGCGAAACCATTCATTTGTTCCGACGGGCGTGGTGGCGCAGCCACTCAGACCGGCGACACCGGCACCGGCGGCAAACATGCCGGTGGATTTCAGGAAATTTCTGCGATTCATCGCGGGAGGATGGAAGCGAGATTTCGCGCGGTCAATTTTGAATTGCCTGTGCTCAACCCTCTGGTTGCCGGAGATTGGAACTCGCCGCCGGGCTGTGGCGTGGAATTTGCCTGAGCGCTCAGCCTTTCGACTTGGCGCGCGACTTGTTGAACTGCTCCAGGACTTCGGGATTTTTCTCCAGGAAGTTTGCCAACTCGTCGAGACAGTCGACTGTGTCCGGACTCAGGTGATGTTCGATTCCCTCGATATCGCGAAGCTGGGTCAGTTCATCGAGGCGCAGCAGGCTGAAAAAGCGGCTGAGAGTGGCGTGACGTTTCTGAATCCGCGTCGCGACCGCGCGACCGGCTTCAGTGAGCTTGAGCCCGCGATATTTTTCGTAATCCAGGAACCCCATCTCCCCAAGCTTCTGGACCATGTTGGTGACGGATGCCTGCGTGACGTCCAACGATCCGGCGATGTCCACCACCCGCGCATAACCCTTCTCATCGATAAGTTCCTGAATCCTCTCAAGGTAATCCTCGGCACTCTGACTGGGTTGCATGGGTGGCGTGGCGTTCGGCATCGGCTCGGAGAGTCTTCCATAGCAGCGCGGCAGCGGCAAGTGGAGCGTGTCGGATAACGCCGCGAAAAATCGATGCCGATCTGCGCGCGGAATTCGGTTCGAACACACCCCGGCAATCGGGCGGACTTGTGGACCACTTTCATTGGTTTATCCTCCGCGTCATGCAATACCGATTTACCTGTCTGATTGCCCTGCTGGCTTTGTGCTCCACCTCGATCGCCGCCGATGTCTCTTCGGCGGTTCGGAAAGCGGTTCTGCCATTCATCCAGACTGGTGAAATATCGGGAGCAGTGACGCTGGTGGCACACCGGGGAAAAGTTGTCAGCCTTGAGACGATGGGAGTTTCTAATCTGAAAACGCGATCTCCCATGCAAATGGACAACATGTTCGCAATCGCATCCATGACGAAACCAACCGTGGGGGTCGCCATCATGATGTTGGCCGAGGAGGGCAAACTCAGCATTCATGATGAGGTGGAGAAGCATCTTCCCGAGTTCAAAGGCATCTGGAGGGTGGCCGGCAAATCGAAGACGGAGATGACGCTCAAGCGCCCGGCCCGAAAGATCACGCTGTTGGATGTCGCAACGCACACTGCGGGAATTTCAAAGGTGAACGAACCGCGCAGTCATTCAACCTTGGCCGAACATGTGGCCATGCTTTCGCAGCGGCCCCTGGACTTCGAACCGGGCAGCCAATGGAAATACAGTTCCTCGGGCACGCATGTGTTGGGCCGCGTGGTAGAGGTTGTTTCCGGACAACGTTTGCAGGACTTCTTGCAGGAGCGTGTGTTTGATCCACTCGGCATGAAGGACACCACGTTCTTCCCGCCCAAATCCAAGATCGCCCGCATCGCCCAGCTCTATCTGAAAAGCGACAAAGTCCCGGAGTTGACCGAAACCGAGGTCTCTTTTCTGCACGGGGATCTGTGGGATATCAAACGCACGGTAAAACCGGGCGGCGGACTTTTTTCCACGGCTGAGGACATGCGCCGCTTCTATCAGATGATGCTCAACGGCGGCACTTGGGGAGGGCAACGAATCCTCTCGCCGGAATCCGTCCACGAACTGACCCGCACGCAATCCGGCGACATCAAAACCGGGTTCACGGATGGCATGAGCTGGGGCATCAAGTTTCAGGTGGTGAAGGATCCGCTGGGTGTCACGGCAATGCTGAACCCCGGCACCTTCGGTCACGGTGGCGCTTACGGCACCCAGAGCTGGGCCGATCCGGTGAATCAAACGATTTATATCCTGATGATCCAGCGCCGTGGATTCAAAAACGGCGACAACTCACCCGTGCGCCTGGCTTTCCAAACCGCCGCCGCCAAAGCGTTGCTCAAGTAACTTATTCGTTGCGACATGAAATCGAAGATCACAAGAATTCTACTCACCCTCTCCGCGCTCGGTTGGGCCGGTTTCGCCGAAGCGGCTGATCGACCGAACATTCTTTGGATCACCAGCGAGGACAACGGACACTACATCGGTTGCTTCGGTGATCCGGTGGCACGAACTCCCAATGTCGACTGGCTAGCACGGGGAGGCACGCGCTATCGCAATTGTTTCTCCAACGCCGCCGTCTGCGCGCCGGCGCGGCAAACGCTCATCACCGGGATGTATGCCACCAGCCTGGGCGGACAACACATGCGTTCGACGACGAAGTTTCCAGCGGGTGTGCATTACTTTCCGAAATACCTGCGCGACCTCGGTTACCATACTTCGAACAACAGCAAGACGGATTACAACGGCAGTCCGGGCGATGGCAAGCGGGCGATGACGGCCGCCTGGGATGAATCGGGAAAAAAGGCGCATTGGCGGAACCGCACAGCGGGCAAACCGTTCTTCTCCGTTTTCAACATCGGTTCCTCCCACGAGAGCCAGCTCTTCCCCAATAAATGGAAGAAGCGGAAACTGAAGACTGATCCGGCAAAGGTCAAACTGCCTGCGTATCTGCCGGATCTCCCGGAAACCCGCCTGGATCTGGCGCGCTACTACGACTGTCTCGAGTCCATGGATGAGCAGGTCGGAAAGATCCTGCGCGAACTGAAGGACGACGGACCGGCCGAAGACACCATCGTGTTCTACTTCGGCGATCACGGCGGATCCATGCCGCGGGGAAAAAGTTTCACTTACGACAGCGGCACGCGCGTCCCCCTGGTCGTTCACATCCCGGAGCGTTGGAAAGCATTGCGGGCTTCCAAACCCGGCGGCGAATCCGATCGCCTGGTCAGCTTCGTCGACTTCGCCCCCACGATTCTCAGCCTCGTCAAACTGGACGCTCCAGATTACATGCAGGGTCGGCCTTTCCTCGGATACAAGGGATCCCAGCAGCGCGACTTCGTGCACACCTTTCGCGGACGGCGCGGCGAACGGTACGACATCGTCCGCGGGGTTCGATCAAAACGTTTTCTCTATCTGCGAAACTACACACCGCATCTGCCGGTGATGCAGTTCAACGGATATTCGTTCGCAATCCCGGGTTACAGCGCGTGGATGAACGCATGGCAGGATGGCAGGTGCTCGCCGGAACAGGCGCAGTGGTTTGAGCCAAAAGCGTCCGAGGAACTCTACGCTGTCGATGACGATCCAGACAATATTCACAATCTGGCCGCGAATCCCCCGTTGGCAGAAACGCTCAAGGCAATGCGGGCGGAGAACGATCGTCATCTCCTCGCCATTCGCGACAGCGTGTTCTTCCCGGAAGGGATGTCCGGCCGCAACCACGCGGCGTATCAGAGCGATGACAGCTACCCATTGAATCGTCTGCTCGCGCTGGCGACGAAGGTTTCGAATCGAAGCAACGTGTCTGCATTCGAAACGGCCATGAAGGATTCCAATCCCTGCGTTCGCTACTGGGGCGTGATGGGCTGCATCGTCTTGGGCAAAAGATCCGCACCGGCCGATTCGGTTCTGCGCGAATTGTTGAAGGATCCGGAATCGCTGATCCGCATCCAGGCCGCCCGGGCGCTGGCGGGATCGGGGCAAACCGCCGCCGCAGTTGACACCCTCCGGAAACATCTCAATTCCAAAGATCAAATTCTGCAGCTCCGTGCGGTCCTTGCGGTGGATGAGTGCGACCTCCTCCCGGCCGAACCCTCGCTCAGGCTCCCCTTGCAAAGGATTCGCAGCGCCTACGCCAAACGCGTCTCCGATCGCCTCCTTCAACAGAGTCCGACCAAGTGATCGTGAACGACTGATCCGTCTTCGTTGTGGATTGATATCCGCTTGGCCAAAACCCCATAGTTTTCGGCCAAGCGACACAAGACAATCGGGGGCGGTCATCCCATGGTTTGAACTTAAGCCATTCCTGCAGCATCCAACCGCGAGATTGTTCGCGTTCCGAAACTGAGTTCTCCATTCTGACAACACATCCATGAAAACAATAAGCTTACTAAGCGTCGCCGCCGCTGTTCTATTTGGCGGTTCGATCGTGCAAGCAGCAGCTGCGGGTCCGGTCCGGGTCCTGTTTCTGGGGCACGACGGCACGGGAAAAGGGCAGGCCTCTCATCAACCCGGCACGGCATTCCCAAAGCTGGCGCAGGCTTTGGGCCGGGACGCCGTCTATTTCGACTACGTCACCTCGGTTGACGAGGCATTGGGCGATGCGAGCTACCTCGGGAAATTCGATGCGTTGCTGATGTATTGCAATCACGCCGCGATCACGTCGCAGCAGTGGAAGAATCTGAAGACCTACGTGGAGAATGGTGGCGGTTTCGTTCCGGTTCATAGCGCAAGTTGGAGTTTCGCGAATCAGCCCGAATTCTTTGATTTGGTGGGGGGCCGGTTTGCCGGACACAAAACCGGCGTCTTCAAGTTGAAGACCCTGTTGGCCGGACATGCGGCAATCAAGGATGTGCCCGAACTCGAGGCCTGGGATGAGACCTACAAACACACGCATCACAACCCGAAGAACCGCACCGTGCTACAGGTGCGCGAAGTGGCCGGGCCGCAGGACAACATCACGAAGCCGGAGCCATGGACGTGGATTCGCACCCAGGGTAAGGGGCGCATCTTCTATACGGCGTCGGGACATGACGAACGGGTCTGGGGCCGAAGCGAATTCCACGCGCTGATGAAGAAAGGAATTCTTTGGGCGATCGGGGATCAACGCCGCGCGGGTTACGAACGATTCATCAGCAAACGTAAACCACTTGCCTACGAAACCCGGTCAGACATACCCAATTACGAAAAGCGTCCGGAGCCGCTGAAGTATCAGCTACCCCTGCCCGCGCAGGACAGTATGGATTACATCCAGGCCCCGGTGGGTTTTGACCTGCAACTCTTCGCGAGCGAGCCAGACATCGTTAATCCGATCTGCATGGCCTGGGACGAACGCGGTCGCCTGTGGGTGGCCGAAACGGTGGATTACCCGAATGAAATCACTGCCGACCGGAAAGGACGTGACAGCATCAAAATTCTGGAAGACACCGATGGCGATGGACGCTGCGATCGGGTGAAAACCTTTGTCACCGGCTTGAATGTTCCCACTTCAATTGTCTTTGCCAACGGAGGGGTGATCGTCGCCCATGCGCCGGACTTCCTTTTCTTCAAGGACACGGATGGCGACGACCAGGCCGACGTGCGTGAGGTCTTGAATACCGGCTGGGGCATCAAGGATACCCACGCCGGTCCGTCGAATCTGCGCTACGGGTTCAACAATCAGATCTGGGGCACGGTGGGATATTCCGGCTACGCGGGAGACAGGAACGGAAAGGCAAACCGCTTCGGATCCGGCGTCTTCAAGCTGAAAACCGATGGGACAGACATCACCTTTCTCCACCAGTTCAACAACAACACCTGGGGACTCGGGTTCAACTCCGCCGGTGATGTCTTCGGTTCCACTGCCAACAATAATCCCGCCTTCTTCGGCGGATTTCCCGCTTCGGCCTATCCCGGCGCGCGCGGAATATCCGCCCTGATGATCGCGGATTCACCGACCTTTCATCCGATCACGCCGAATATTCGTCAGGTCGATGTCTTTGGTGGCTACACCGCTGGTGCGGGCTACGCCCTGGCCACTTCCGACAACTTCCCTAAATCTTGGCGAGATACGATGGGCTTTATCGCCGGACCGACGGGACATCTGCTCGGAATGTATTCCAACACTCCGAAAGGCTCCGGCTACCAGGCCAAGAACGCCTATTCCGCAATCGCGAGTGCGGACGAATGGTTCTCTCCCGTCGCCGCCGAAGTGGGCCCTGATGGCAATCTTTGGGTGGCGGACTGGTACAACTTCATCATCCAGCACAACCCGACTCCCAGCGCTGAGCGAGGGGGTTACCCGGGCGAACGCGGCAAGGGCAACGCCCACATCAATCCCAATCGCGACCGCCAACACGGACGCATCTACCGGATGATCTGGAACGGCAGCTCAACCCATTCGCAGATCAGGTCCCTGGCCAACGCCACCACTGCCGAATTGGTCGCCGCCTTGGGCAATCACAACCTGCTCTGGCGTCTGACCGCCCAACGCCTGCTGGTGGAGACAAAACCGCAGGGCGTCATCCAGCCCCTTCGCCGCGCGATTCTCAAGGGTGGCCGCCCGGCGGTTCACGCGTTGTGGACGCTGCATGGCATGGGCCAACTCGACCGCGAAATCCACCAGGCCGCATTGCTCAGCAAGGAGCCGATCCTCAAACGGAACGCCATCAACGCTTTGGGAAATTCCAAAGAAGACATTCAACTATTCTTCGACACCGCAGTGGTGGCCGACCGTGATCTGCACGTGCGCCGCGTGGCGTTTTCAAAAATGGCGCACTTCCCGAAACACGCCTCCCTCAAGATCGCCATTCCCCAACTCTTCCGCGACAAGGTCAACCGCAGCGATGAGTGGCTGGCCCTGGCCTTGAAAACTGCAGCCCGCAATCAGGGCGCTTCCGCCTTCAGCACTGCCCTTGGGCCCAACCTGCTGATCAATCCGTCGTTCGAAAAAGTGAAAGACGGCCAACCCGTCGGCTGGACGCCACATCGCTATCGGGACCTGGGTGGCACGGTGTTTGTTCACACCCAAGGGAAAGAACGGGTACACACCGGAAACCGGGCGCTCAGCATCAACTCGCAGAATGGTGCCGATGCCGGTTGGCGAACCGAGGTCGCTGTCAAACCGAACACCGAGTACCGGCTCTCAGGCTGGATCCGCACCCACGGTGTGCGCGGCGCCAAGGGCGCTCTGTTGAACGTCCACGGCATGGCTAACGCGATGACCCGCGCCTTGGAGAAGAGAACCGACTGGACGGAAGTGGAGCTGTTCTTCAGCTCCGACAAACGCAACAAGATCATCATCAATTGCCTCTACGGCGGTTGGGGAACGTCCCAAGGCGCGGCCTGGTATGACGACCTTTCGCTGCAAGAAGTCACGATCGAAGCCGATTCAGCCAATCAACAGACACTCGTCGGCGATCCGGCGCGGGGGCTGAAGATTTTTCATGAACACCCGGTGGCTTCCTGCGTGCGCTGTCATCAGGTCGACGGCAAAGGCGGATACGTCGGTCCATTTCTTGATGGCATCGCGCTGCGGAAACAACCCGACTACATCCGCGAAAGCCTGCTTGATCCCCAGGCAAAAATCGCCGAAGGCTTCCCCGCTGAAGTTTCCCCCATGCCCCCGTTCGGTGTGCTCCTGCCCGCGCAAGACATCGAAGATGTCATGGCCTACCTCCTGACCCTCAGGAAGGATCCACCACCCGGCACCGTCAAAACGGTCCGGCAAATCTCTTTTGAATGATGAAAAACGTGGGTGGGGGGGCACGGGGTGTAAATGCGTCCAAG
>JBLFYM010000079.1:0-28971 GCA_047608975.1 Limisphaerales bacterium
CCAGGTGTTGTTGGGATCGCCGAAACGAATCGTGTAGCGCCGGAAGAATTCCCAAGGATACCTGTCATCCTTGTCCGAAGACCAGGTTTTGAGCGCGAGCGCGATTTGGCGCTGATTATTCACGCACTTGATCTTGGATGCCTTGGCTTTGGCTTTCGCCAGCGCCGGAAGCAGCATGCCAGCGAGGATCGCGATAATCGCGATCACCACCAGCAACTCGATCAGAGTGAATGCCGATATGATTTTATTTTTTTTTCTCATTTTGAACGCGTCTGAGCGATCTAGGACAAGCCGGTTGGGGAACTTTCGTTGATTTTTTCATGAACGCGCGATCAGAATAATTGATTTTTTCATGAACGCGCGACCGGAATAATTTGCGAATTATTACGCCAAGATGACGTAAGCATCAGCGAAATGTAATTTCACGAGACTTACGTATTACTTGCTCCCATCTTGGCACTGCCAGTAGGGGTCGCTTCCGATCGTCTGACGCTCAGCGATTGGTGACTTGAACAGCAGAACTCCAACACTCCCGGCCCCCGGGCCGTGGCAGCTTGCAAACCAGCCTCAATCCAAACTCTCCACCTGAATGCGCAATCTCACGCAGCCGGCCTCACCCTCGCCCGGGGGAATGACCTGCAGCTGCCCCTCATGCAAATCGAGGATGTGCTTGGCCGCGGTCAACCCGAGTCCCAAACCGACGGCGCGCCCGGAATAGAAGGGCTGCACTGCCTGTTCCAAGGTTTCAGCGGGGAAGCCTTCACCAAAATCGGAGATATCCACATCCAGGCACGATTTGCCATCGAGCTCACCGTGTCCGACGCGGACAACGACTCGCGGCGTTTTGGTGCCGGCTTGCATCGCGTTGAGAATGACCTCGGCAAGCGCGTGTCTGAGACCCGCCTTCTCCCCGCTCACCTTCAGTTCTTTGGACGGTTTGTCGAATTCCAGTCGCGGCTTGAGTTTGGATACGTGACTCGACGCGTCACCAAACGCCTCTTCAATCAGCGAGCGGACGGGCACGGTATCAATCCGCTGCAGGCCCTCACGGGACAGGTATTGCATCTGGGCAGTCATCCGGGCGATTCGCCGGATACTCTCAGCCATCACACTTTCCAAACCGGCGGTATCCGTCACGCCTTCGGCCAGCAATTGCTGACTGGTGGACAAGGGCACCAGCGAATTGCCGATCTCATGCGCAAGGTGCTCGGCCATGTTCCGGATCAATTGCCGATTCGAATCCGCCACCGCGGCCTGCTCACTGGATCCCACATCCGTGACGTCGCGTACCAAAGCGAGGACGCTTCGACCCTTTTCATCCTCCAGCGGTTCAAAGGTAAGTTCGTAATGCCGCCCGTTCCCACTCGGCTGACAGAGGAGGACGTTCTTCGTTTCTTGGTTCTTCGTTGTATCGCCTGGCGTGAGCGCGCGGAAGACGTGGGTGCCGATGACGTTAGGCAGATCGTGAAAACGGGGATTGTCCGGGAGTGAAAGACAGGCGCGGGCACCCGCGTCGATATGCACGATCTTTCGCTCCTGGTTGACGATGAACGACCCGCCGACTACGCGATCAATGACCTGTCCCTGCCAACGAAGGTCAGTCGCCGCGGAGAGTTGGGCGGCGGCCTTTTCCAACGAGTGGCCGAGCGCCTCGAACAGGCTGAGCAGGAAGTCAAAGTGCGATTCGTCCAGCGCCCCCGTGATGCCTTCGCCGATGAGCGCGATGGCGGAGATCGAATCCGGGCCCGCCACCGGAAAGGCCGCTTCGGCTCCGAGTCGTTGCAGTTCCGCCCGAATCTTCGGATCCGGTGAATTCAGGGACTGAACGCGCCCGGTGGTGACAATCTCCCTCGCCAGTGCGCTGTCTGCGGAGAGATCGGGATGAAATGCCGGCTGGCCGAGTTGACCGAGGCAGCGAGCCGCTGCGCCCGGTTTCGATGTGGAAAAGATTCCGATTCGGTTCAGACCCGGCAGCCGGCGAATCACCCGCAGAAATTCCATCACCAGTGGCCGCGGATCCGAGGGGTGATTGAACAGTTCGACAAGGTCCTGCGCTGATATAAGGGCGGCGGCGGGCACCGCCGGTTCGGCGGCCGGAACTGCCCCGGGGGCAGCCCGGGGCAGTTCCGGTGCCTGGCTCATCTGCTCCAACCAACGGAGCAGCAATGAACCCCGTAGCGATCCTTTTAAAATCTGACCGGCACCGGCCAGATAAGCAGCTTCTTCCCAAGCCGCGTTCACATTCCGACAGTGAACCAGGACTCGGCCATGAAAGTGGTTGGCGAGGGTTTCCAGCTCCCGCACGGTTTCGGCGTTCAGCTCGGCGACCGCCAGGATGCAGGCATCACACCCCGCCGCCGTCTCAACCCCCGCTTCGGCCGCCGTCGCCCGCGCCAGCCACTGGAAATCCCCAACGCCCACGGCCGCCTCAAGGGCGGGGGCGAATCCTGGATTCCGGCTGATGACGAGAACCTGCTTCATGATTGGGCAGGCGGCGTGGCTTCGTCGCCGGATGACTTGGGTTGCCGAAGCGGCAGATCGATGCGGACGATGGTGCCGTGTTTTTCACGACTCGCTATATCCAGCGTACCGCCGTGCAGGTGAACGATCTTGCGACAGATCGCGAGTCCGAGTCCGAAGCCGCGATTTTCGTCGCCGGTTTTCTTGGTGGTGAAATAACCGGTGGCGATCTGCTCGAGATTCTCGCGCGGAATTCCGGTTCCCTCATCGGTGATGCGAATGCGGGCCCATTCTCCCTGATTCCCACTTGCTTCAATGCATTGCACATCCAAGGCAATGCGACTGCCGGAAACCGAAGCATCAATGGCATTGGAAATCAGATTGGTGAGCAGGCGCTGCACCAACACATGATCCAGCTCCACGGTCATCGCCGGGTTGCGTTTGATCTCAATGCGCACCTGCCGATGTTTCAGTTTCGGATCGCTCAATTCGATGACGCGCTCGATCAGGGTCTTCAAGTCCACGTCCATCAACTGCAACGAACGATTCTCGGAAAAGAAGAGAGCCTCCCGCACATAAGACTGAATCGTGCCGACATTGCGCAGGCTGATCGGCAACAGTTCCCGGGTCTTCTCACCGTCCGCCTCCTCCTGATAGATCTGCAGGAACGTGGAAACCGGCGTCAGCAAATTGTTCAGATCGTGCGCCATGCCGCGCGACATGCGGCCCAGCAATTCAAGTTCCTCGGCCAATAGCAGCCGCTGCTTCAGTCGCATCTGATTGATGATGAGACTGAGGTTGTTCATCATCGTGTGCAGGAGCGTGAGATCATTCGGAGTGAAGGGTTCACCATTCGATTTTCCACCGATCAAAAGTAGTCCCACCGCCTGACCATCGACGATGAGGGGAAAGCAGAACTCCGGATCGAACAGCGCCACGTTCTCGCGGGCCTCGTGTTCCAGACTCGTCTCGCCCGGCTCACTGTAGGCGAGATTGAATCCGAGATGCGGGGCCTTGGATTCCCGAAACCAGGTGAAGATCGGAGATTCGGCGCGCAGGTTCGGCATGAAACTCGTGACCTTTTCCGGATGGGACCGCTGCAGACTGAACTCACGGGTCGTCTCATCGTGGAGCATGAGTTGGAAGGTCTCCACCTGCACGGTCTGCACCATCAGCCGCTCCAGCGCATCCAACAGCGCGGCCGTGTCCTTGAAGAACGGCATCCCGTTGATGAACTCACGGATCTTCTCGTGATATTCGAAGCGGTCTCCGAACCGTTCACTGAGAATGTGCTGCTCGAAGAAATCATGGCCCGCACCAAACAGCCGCGGAAACAGAATCGCCGTCAGCACTGCGCTCACCCCGAATACTCCCAGGGCGCCAAAGAACGTCGCGTTCGTGAACTGATCGCCAATGATGACGTTCAGCATCAGCAGCAGCGAATAGGTGATCAGAAACAGAAAGCCAAACCGCACCCCCTGCGCCGCCGCTTTTCCCAGCGTCGCATGCATATCCAGCAGGCGATGTTGCAGCGCGCTGTAGCCAACGAGGATCCCGTAAAAAATCGCGGCCGCGCTACCCAGCGGCAGGATCGGCGTATCGCTGAACGGATACACATCGACGCCCAGAATCGGCAGCATGTCGTTGCCGCTGAAAATCACCAGCACGGCGTTTGCCCAAAGCAACGACCTCACCCGCGCCTTGTGGCTGTGCATCAGATACTGCTGTCGCTTGAACAGCACAAAGATCGTCAGGCACGTGAGCAACACATAGCTCAGCGTGAACCCCCAGTAACCGGGGCCGGCGATCGCATAGTACGCCCACCCGGATTCCCTGACCCCGACCGTGAAATACTCCGTGTAGTTCAGCACCGCCAGGGAGCCAAACCACAGGTAGAGCCAGTTGAGAAATTTCGGCAACTGGATCTGGCACACCAACAGACTGATGTGAAACAGGCTGACCGGCAGGAATATCAACCCCAGGTTCTGCACCTTGCTCCAGAACATCGCCTCTTCGGGCGTGTGCACGTGGAACATGAAGAACGTCCCCAGAGACCAGGTCGCAATCGACATTCCCCACAAGAGGAACACCCGCTGAAACTGCGCCCGCATCGCCCGGCTGAGTACAAACAGCGTCAGCGCGATGTTGGTAATCGCCGCCGTCAGGGGAATGAGCTTGAGCAGGTTCATGAAAATCGTTTCAGCGCGATGCAGGAGTATTTCCCGCCGAGACCGGTGTTAAGATTCAGCGCGGCTTCCACCGGATAGGGACGGCTTCCCTCCGTCACCAGGTCCAACCGGCAACCGTCGGCCATGACACTGTGATTGATCGTGGGGGGGATTTCCTGCCGATGAATCGCCAGCGTGGTGATCACGGATTCGATCGCGCCCGCTGCTCCGAGCAGATGGCCGGTCACCGGCTTGGTGGCGCTGCACGCGATTGTTTCGGCACGCGCTCCAATGGCGTTCTGCACTCCGTTGGCTTCGGCCAGGTCGTGTTTCTCCGTCGCCATTCCGTCGAGGTTCACATACTGGATATCCGCCGGATCGAGCCGCGCCTGCAGCAGGGCGAGCCCGATCGCTTCGCTGGTTCCCCGCCCCTGCTCATCGGGCAGGATCGAATCCTGCGCCTCGGACGCCGTACCGTAGCCCACGACCTCCGCGTAGATCCGCGCGTTCCGCACCAGCGCGTGCGAAAGCTCCTCCAGAACCAGGTAGCCGGCGCCTTCGCCAAGAACACTTCCGTCGTGGTTCGCATCGAAGGGTTTCATTGCCGATGCCGGATCATCGTTGGCCGTGGACAAAAGATTCCGCTGGCAGAACGCGCCGATCAACGGCGCGACCAGCGGGGCTTCGGTACCACCGGCAAACATCACATCCGCCCGGTCCGCGCGAATCATATCGAGCGCCATCCCCACCGCATCGTTCCCCGCCGCGCCGCCCGTTCCCAGCGCCATGACCGGACCACGGCAATCCAACTCCTTGGCGGTTTCAACACAGCCGCCCGTGCCAAAGGCGTTCGTCACCGTGTAAGGACTCATCGAGGAATACCCCTTTTCGGCATAGACTGACTGCGCCTTGAACGCGCTTTCAATTCCGGAGGCCACTGAACCCTCGATCACGCCGACGCGTTGCGCATCCAGTTCTCCGCTCGAAAGCCCGGCATCCTCATACGCCATCCGCGCGGCGGAGACGCCATAGCGGATCGAAAGTTCCAGCTTCCTCGCCCGCGCCGGTTCGAGATGACGACTGGCCCGGAAGCCGGTCACCTCGCAGGCAATCTTCGCGGGGAGATCCGCCGGTTCAAAACGGGTGATCGCCGACGCCGCACTGGTGCCGGCCGTCAATGATGACCAGAACGAATCCAGCTCGCAGCCATTGGGGGCCACCACGCCGAGCCCGGTGACAACCACACGCCGAGTGCGTTGAGGGAAGAGGCAATTCATCCGGGAGACGCGCTGGCGGCATCGATACAGGTGATCACCAGGCGCTCCGGCCGGCCTTCGAAAGAAGGCTCAATACATACCAGGGGCGCCTGCAAACACAGCAAATTGGTTCGCAGTTCAGACATAGATAGATTGTCCGGTTGGTTAATCAAGCCCCTGAAGCACAATTCCAACCGCCGCAAACAAAGCCTTATGTTCGTCCTTCCCGCCATAGGTAGACTTCGCAATCCCGCTAAGAAATCCTCCCATACGACCCACCGACGCGGGATCAAACCGGCCCGGCAGATCTCTCCACGGGCGGTTTCAATCGGCGGTCGCCGGAGCATGGCGTACTTTTCCATTACCCCGATTTCTACTCGATGTCGCTACCCGGATCAACTCGTTTGCCCAAGGAAACCACAATCTGGAGGCAGTTTTTTGAGGCTACCCTCTATATCTTGTGGCCGGAGCAAATATTTCATCTCAAACCTTGCTGAAGAAGCAAAGGAATGTTGGACCGAGGAATCAAGTGCTCTCGATGCGATTTGCCCATTCCTCTGCCTCCCATTCTTTTGCCTACATCTTGGATTACGGCCGCCGCGGTGTTTCGTAGTAGCGAAAGCGAATTCGCTCATATTTCTGTTTCGGAGCGGAGTTTGAGCCGACTCACGTCGGCAGCTACGGGGAAGGTTGAACTGCGAAAGCGTTTTCAGAATTGGGAGTGGCCGCGCTTTTCGGATTGCTTAACGGGTCATCTGCCTTGAAACAATAGTCATGAACTTCCTGCGTGTCCTTATTGTCGTCGCCTGTGTTTTTGCCGGAAACGGTTTCGCCGCGAAGAAACCGAACTTCATCGTCATCTATTGCGACAATCTCGGTTACGGCGATATCGAGCCCTTTGGCTCCACTCTCCACCGCACGCCTCATCTTAATCGCATGGCCGAGGAAGGCCGCAAGTTTACGCACTTCTGCGTGACCGCCGGCGTCTGCACGCCTTCCCGGGCCAGTATCATCACCGGGTGTTATTCCCAGCGCGTCGGGATGCATGTCAATGAACGCGACGGTTGGGTGCTCCGACCGATCTCCCGTTACGGCCTAAATCCCAAGGAAGTGACCATTGCCGAGGTCTTGAAGGAGCAGGGCTACGCCACCGCCATCGTTGGAAAATGGCATCTCGGCGACCAACCCGAGTTTCTTCCCACCCGCCAGGGCTTCGACTGGTTTTTCGGCGTGCCTTACTCCGACGACATGACCGCCCGCGTCTGGGCCAAGGATGGATCGAAATGGCCACCGCTGCCCCTGATGGAGAATGAGAAAGTCATCGAGGCACCGTGCGATCGCGATGGACTCACCAAACGTTACACCGAGCGCGCCATGAAATGGATCGCTGAGCACAAGGACGAACCCTTCTTCCTCTACTTTCCCCAGGCCATGCCGGGCAGCACCAAGACGCCTTTTTCCAGCGCGGGGTTCAAAGGTAAAAGCAAGAACGGTCCCTGGGGCGATTCCATCGAGGAACTGGATTGGTCGATGGGCGTGATGCTTGAGCAGTTGCGTGAACTCGGCATCGCCGAAAACACCTTCGTCATCTGGACCTCCGATAACGGCGCGCCGATCAACCGCGATCTGAAAAACCTCGGCCGCGGCTCGAACCGCCCGCTGCATGGCCGCGGCTACACGACCAGTGAAGGCGCGTTTCGCGTCCCCACCATCGTCTGGCAGCCCGGCACAGTTCCCGCCGGAACCGTCTGCAACGAACTCGCCTCCACCATGGATCTGCTCCCGACTTTCGCCCGCCTCGCCGGTGGCTCAGCCCCGAAGGATCGCAAGATTGACGGCAAAGACATCTCGCACTTGCTGTTCGGCAAGGCGGGTGCCAAGACCCCTCACAAAGCCTATTACTACTACCATCAGGATCAGCTGCAGGCCGTCCGCTCCGGTCCGTGGAAAATGTTCCTGCCGATCACCCCGACCGGCGGTCACCCGCACTTCACCAAGAAACGAAAACCCGCGACCCTGCTCTTCAACGTGGTCACAGACATCGCGTGCAAGAAAGACGTGGCTGACCAACATCCTGAGATCATCGCCCGGTTGAATCGGTTCGCCGAGGCGGCCCGCAAAGATCTCGGCGACCGCGGCAAACGCGGCAGCGGTCAGCGCGCCATTGGCAAAGTGGCCAAAGCCACGCCGCGCGTGCTCAAATAGAGCGTGAATCGGTTCCCGCGCCAGCAGGTTGGAGTTCGCGCTTCAGCGTGCCGGGCCTGAAAGGCCCGAACAAGTTCATGCCTACAAAGCGCGAACTCCAACAAATGCCCCACGACGGGTGAGTCAGAATCGCACCCCGACCGAATAGAGGTTCGCTCTGCGAGGTGGCAGTCCCTACCGTTCGCCTCCCTGATGTCTGAAACAACCCGAACCCGGATCGCCTGGCCAATTCCGTTCCTCCAGCGGTGATCCGTTCTTACCTTCCCCTCCTCCGTCAGGAGCGCCGAATATTGCTCTTCGGCATGTTGATGACCTTCTCTTCGAGTTTCGGTCAGACCTTCTTCGTGTCGTTGTTCGTGCCCGCGTGGGAAAAGGAATTCGCTTTGGGCAGCGGGTTGTTTGGTTCGCTCTACTCCCTCGCCACCCTGATCAGCGCAGTATTGTTGCCGATCGTCGGTCGGTGGGTGGATGTCATCGACTTGCGCCGTTACGCATTGGCGGTGGCGATCGGTCTCGGAATCAGTTGCGCGGGGTTGGCGTGGGTCGGCAATGTTTGGCAGTTGCTGCTGGCCCTGTTCGGCTTGCGACTCTTCGGACAGGGCCTTTGCGGACACATCGCAAGCACCACCATGGCGCGTCGTTTCCGGCAGGACCGCGGCAAGGCATTGAGCATTTCCGCCCTCGGCTATCCGATCGGCGAAGGCATCGTTCCGACCCTGGGAATTCTCGCGATCGCGACGTGGGGCTGGCGAACGACCAGTCTCGTAGATTGCGCGCTGGTGTTGCTGATTCTGATCCCTTTGATCGTCTGGTTTCTTGCTCCCGCTGCGCTTCGCGTTCCACCCGCCAATGTCCCCTGCTCCCCTTCGGACGATCCGGAGGAGAAGGAATGGACGCGCTCCCACGTCCTGCGCGATTGGCGATTCTATTTCCTGTTGCCCGGCTTTCTGATCATTCCTTTCGGCGTCACCGGCCTCATCATCCATCAGGTCCGGTTGGCAGAATTCAAGGGCTGGAGCATGGCAACCTTTGCCTATGCCTTCACCGGATTCGCGGTCGCCCGAATCATCGGTTCACTCTTGGCCGGACCGGCCATCGATCGCTGGGGCGCACAACGACTCTTTCCCTTCATCGCCTTTCCCATGGCCGCCGGAATCGGGCTCCTGATGGCTTTCGAATCCCCGTGGACCGCCTTGGCCTACCTGTCGCTCACCGGGGCCAGCATTGGCATGGCGAGTGGGACAGGTTCAGCTCTCTGGGCTGAGCTCTACGGCATTCGCCACCTCGGCGCGATCAAGAGCATGGGCTACAGCCTGGCCGTTTTTGGCACGGCTGTAAGCCCTGCCCTCTTCGGTTGGATGCTGGCCGCAAAAATCAGCTTTCACTGGATCCTGGGCGGAACCATCGGGCTCGTACTGGTGGCCAGTGCCATCAGTCTGCCGGTGTGTTTCGGGAAATATTCCTCTGGAAAAGCAGCCCCCCGATGAAACAAGCTTGGCCCATCGGAGGATCTCACGGTATCACCCCGTCCGACGCCGCGTTCCGCCGTCAACCCAGCAGCCCATGACTCCACTCGATGAAGCGTATCTCGCCGCCCTGGATGACCAATCCAAGGCGGGCGTGTACTACAATCTGTTCATGCGCTCGGACATCTTCATCCCTACGCATGACCAGCCGGATACCGAGGGCAGCCATCGGGCGAGCGCAGACGAGACCTTCAACCCGGTGATCCTGGATAACGACGACAGCAAGATTCTCCTGCTCTTTGACACCCTGGAACGGCTGCAGAATTTTGCACCCAATGAACTCGGCTACATCGTGCTCCCCGGCCATGCAGTATTGGAATCGATGCCCGGAGGGATGAACTGGCTGCTGAACCACGGCTCCGAAAATCCGAAGGAATTCTCGCCCAACGAAACCGCGTTTCTCAAACGCCAGTTCGACCAGAACGGACCCGACGCGGTCAACGTTACCGAAGGGACCCGAGTAATGGTGGGTACCCCCGCCAAGGTACCAGACGGGCTGGTGGAAGTTCTCTCCAATGCCTGCGCGCGGAACCCGGAAATCGTCACCGCCTACCTCGGACAGATCTTCATTGATGCCCCCGGCGAAGTCCCGCATCTCGCACTCGTGGTGAAGACCACCGGCGTCGATGAGCAGGCCAAAGCCGCCCTCATGACCGATCTCACCGTCGCCGCGCACGGCAAGCTGGTCGAATCCGACCAACTGGAACTGCTGGTGGACCAGCCGGGACAAATGACCGATGGGATTGTCCAGGAAGTGCAGCCTTTTTACCGGTCAGAGTGAAATCGCAGGTTGGAGATTCGAGGGCGTTTCAGGAAACGAAGCTGTCGCGGAACCAAATCAAGGCTTCACCCAATTCCAAGTTCAACCTGCGCCTGCCCCGCCTTCGACAACTGCTCGAACTCCTTCAACGCCCGTCGCAATTCTTCCGAGGTGTGAGCCTTCTTGATCCGCTCGGTCGCCTCCGTAGCCAGTTCATCACAACGCTCGTTACCGGCATGTCCTGCATGACCTTTCAACCAATGCCAACTCACCAGGTGCCGTGAAACCTGGCCATCGAGTTCACGCCACAGATCAACATTCTTCACCGGCTTCCTGGCCTTCGTCATCCAGCCGTTGCGCTTCCAGTTCTTCATCCAGGAGAGCACCCCGTTCTTCACATATTCCGAGTCGGTAAAAAGATCCACCTCACACGATTCCTTCAACGCGCTCAATCCCCCGATCGCGGCCCGCAATTCCATGCGGTTGTTCGTCGTCGCCAGCGCACCATCGCTCAACTCTCGCTTGTGTTCCCCGAATTCCAACGTCGCCGCCCAGCCACCCGGCCCCGGATTCCCGTGACACGCTCCGTCTGTATAAATGACCACTTTTTTCACAAACTCACGAACTCGTCAGCAAGGCATCAACCGCATTTGACAAATCCTACCGGAAGCGAGCTGAGTGAGTCTATCAAGTTGATCTTCGTTTGATTCCTATTCGGAAACGTGGACCGGACGGTGATTGCGTCCCTCCAACAGGCGGGCCGCCTCCGGCTGGTCGAGTTTGCCATCCGGATTCATCAGCAGACGGACGATATCCCGAGGCCTGTCGGACTGCCGTTCCCATTGCTCAATCACGCGATTACCGGCAATTCCCAGATCTCGTGATGACGCCACGAAATCGAATTCGAACTCCCGGAATTCTGGCAGCGTGCGTAGTGATTTGCCGGCGGCATACCGGACGACATGATAGGGATCGCGCATGAGGTAACTGACAATCGGTGGCATCCATTCCCGGCCTGATATTTTCTGCGCGGCGGTCATGCCGAAGTTATGGGCGACGACAGCGCGTTGGGCGGCATCACCCTGCAGCGTCCAGAGAACTCCCGCGGAAATCTTCTTTTCGTCCGCGGCCAATGTCGGTCGGGGATGCCCATACCAATCGGCCAATTTGTCAGCACTCCATTGCAGCGGTTGATCGAGGTGGCACAGATTGCAGGCGTTGGGTCGCACATTCGGGGCGCTGTCCTTCACCTGCGGACTCCGGATGGAATGATTGCGAATGCCTTTCATCAGGCCCCAGGTGGAAAATGGCATGTGGCAGTTGTAGCAAAGACTACCGGAGGAGCCGGCACCATGGTGGGTGTGTTTCGGACCAAACTCGATCGGATCGTGGCACTGGGTGCAGGCCTGGTTGCCGCGCATCCCCACGCCGAGTTGATCGTCCGCCCATTCCTTGCGGGAGCGAGGATCGTCTTTTGCCTGATGCATCCGATGGCAGGAGATGCAGGACATCTCGCCGCGCTGGTAGCAGCCGGATTGTCGCATGCCACTGAATTCGGTGCCCGAGCCGCGCGGTGCCCCGTCCGGCCAAAAGTCTGAGGAGAATTGGAAATCAACCCGCCGGCGCGCCTGCTCGGGTGTCACATCGCCATGTTCCTCAGTCAGCCGCTTGATCGTCGCCTCGTCACGTCCCTTCAAATAGCGCGAATCTTCAAGTTTCAGGCCGGCATGGAAGTCCAGCCACTGGTCATCCTCGCCCGCCGTCTCGCTCATGGAATGGCAGCCGGCGCAGACTTCGGAGGAACGTTGATGGCTAAGATTCGAGGGATCCACGATCAGATCCTTTACCCCCGGAGCCAGCTCGCCGTCGCGCTGAAGTTTGAGATGGGTTTCGCCCGGCCCGTGACAGGCTTCGCAGGCGATACCGAGTTCCACCACTTTTGAATCGTAGGCCGCAAAGGGTTGACCGGCGGGATTGGGGAGAGTCTCCCGCTTGTCATCTTCGTTAAATCCGTGCGTCGCGTGGCATTTCGAACAGATTTTGTTCCAGCTCCCGGGACCGAAACGGTGCAGATCGTTGGGGGGTGAAATCCAGGCCGCCTTGCGGGGAATCCAACGCTGCTCTTCCTTGAGATAGAGGATCGGCAGGACGCCGAGGGTCCGCTCAATACCCATGGCCAGCCAATAGACCTGCATGTGATGCGAACCGGTGGTCATCACCACCGGAAAATCCTGGCGGGTGCCCGGGGGACCGAAGTCGATATCGTCCTGGTTCCCGAGATTCACCCAGAATTTCCCATCCCGCTGCGAGAGTCGATAATCGGGTGTATCCGGAAGCTGGACGTGGTTATTGTCGAAGTCTCCAATCACCGTTTCCGGAGTCGCGAACTGGGTCATCGTGCGGTGATACGAATCATGCCAGGTTTCGTGATTATGTTTGTGGCACTCGCGACATTCGGCGGAGCCGACGAATCCGTTGCGGGGTTCTTCCAGCGGCCGATGTTTCCTGAGTCTGTTTTCGAGCTCTACATCGACTGCCGGGGCCGGGTTGGCGGGCGGCAATGACGGTAATGGCGGCATTTCGACCACCGAGGGAACCGACGGAGGATTGGACACGGGAGTCGGTGCAATCGCCTCCGGCCGACTGCGGGCAAGCCACAGAACTCCCCCAATACAGATGCCGACGACCACAATCCAAGTCGCCAATGGGTTGCCAGTTTCGGTTGCAGGATCTGAACTCACGGAACTCTCAGTTTCCTACAGCGCCCTGCGATTGCCAATACAAAGCAAACGACTGCCAGACTGAACAAGGATGACCTCAGGACTTATCGGCGGAGTCCTGCTTCGGCGTGTCGCCTTCAGGAACACCTCGTCGACGTGGCGGGATGATCGCGATCATCAACAACACCAGGCCGCCGACCAGACTGATCCCCGTGATGATCAATGCCGGGGCACGCGGTTCAAAGCGGAAGACGACTTTGTGCTCGCCCGGCTCCAACAAGACGCCCCGCATCAGATAGTTGCAGCGCAACAATTCCGCAGGCTTTCCATCCACGTAAACCTTCCACTTCGGTGAATGCTTGTCGTTTAGTAGAAGCACCGACTGGCTGATCGCGGTGGCATCCAAGCCAATCTCGCGGGGTCCATAGGAGGTGATTGAAACCTGTCCGCCATTGGTGTTTCCCGGTGACGTCGGCAAGGGAATTTCATTCGCCACGATGACGGACTGGTGCGGGTCGAACATGGCATTTGTGAGCCGGCTCAAGGTTCCCGCGCCGTTGGTGGAGACAATCCAGTTCGAGAACAGTTTCGCCCGCGGCAAGGCACCGGTGAACTCGATCAACCCAAGCGCTCCATTGGTCGCCACCTGCACTGTGAGTTCCTCCAACAACTTCGGCTGCACACCCGGTTTCTTGGGGACAATGTTAAAGGCTGTGTGCAGTCTGAAGCGGTTCTTTCCCTGGTCGACCTGGGTGCCAAATTGCTGAGCAAAATCCCCCCCCTCGCCCAGAATATATTTGGTATTCGTAAGCTCCCAAAGTCGGATCAGGGTCTGCGGATTAAATTGCGAGACGGCCTCACGATACTTCTGATTTTCCTCCAAGGTCCGCGGCTCCTGCGTAATGTCAATCGTCTGGATGTGATTGAACGGAAACAGATGCTGCGTCCACTCCATGTTGTACATCTGCATCATCATCGTGAAATTCTGCCCGAACTGAAAAATCTTGGGGATCGATACCCGATGCTCGTAAGGCTTCTCCTTGAGAAAATCGACGACCGGATTGGAGGCATACTTATCGGTGTAGTCCCAGTACTTCACCCATGGCCGATTCGCATGCGCGAAGTCCGTGATCAGGATCACCGCCAGAATCGCCCCTGCCCATTTGCCCGTATTCTTTCCCCAAAAACCACTCTGCACGAGCAACACGACCGCCGTCGCAACCAGCAGCAAGATGAGGAAAATCGTCAACTCACCCATGGCGAAATGACCGATTGCCTTCGCTGAAGTCACATCAATCGCCTGCGTTCCCAGGAAGGTCTCAAATTTGTTCTTCTTCACCGAGAAAGCCATCGTGGCAAACAGCGACACTCCGACCAACGAACCCAGGCCCATCACCCATCGCCGATCAAAAGCACCAATCCCCGACCACCATTTCCCCAGATGCTGGCCGCAGCCAACCCCCTGCTCCTTCGCTGATGCCACCCCAATTTTGATAAGACCGTGCAGTCCGTAGGCAAACAGGACCACCAGGGCGAAGTGCACGATGTGCAGGAACTTCAGCGGACTCCGAATGGTGGACATGTAGGGCAGCCAATAGAAAAACTGAAACACCGGCGCGTGTTTTCCATACGCCAGCAGCAAACAGATGAAACCGGTCCCCGACCAGAACCAGATATGCCGGCGCTCGTCCCGCGTATAGACGTCCTCTGCCTTCCGCCAGGAGTAGAAGAACGCGAACCCCGCGAGCAGGACCACCAGCAGTCCCGCGTATTCGCCCGAACCAGAATGACGGGCTATGCCCTGCTTCGTCTTATCCCAATCAGCACTGCGTCCGACACTGCCCCAGTACTTTCCGCCATCCGGCGTATCCAATCGATATCCGTAGATTCCAGGAATGACGAGTCTGAGTGTCTCCGCCTTCGGAAAACTCCATTGCGTCGCGAAATCCCATTGTTTCTTTTTTGTCGCCGCGTCCTGCGCCGTGCCCGCCACACCTTTGATCTGGGTCGTGACCAGAGTGTGCAGCACGTGCGCCGACAACAGACCGGCGAACACCACCACCACCGCGAGCCGGAGGCAGACGGTCCGCGCCGTTTTCCCCGATTGCTGTTTCTCCTCCTGATTGAACCAGAGAAACGCTCCGTAGGCCGCGACCATGAGGCTCAGCAAAGCGCCGGTATCAAACCCCTCGGAAACAGCCATTCCGGTTCCCAGCCCCGCCAGACTGCACATCAGCCACGGACGGCCGCGCGTCGAATACACCAACGCCGTGAGCGCCAGGACCGCTCCGGTCGCGCAGATCACCCAGGCCGGCAGCCCCCAGCAAGCGACCGAAAACCGATTCCCGTTGAGGGTCGCGGCCACGGCTCCCAGCAGGCAAACCGTCGGACCAAACTTCAAAGCCCGCAAGAAAAGCCACACCGACAGCCCAAAAAGCAACAACGCCAACGGGCAGTACAATTTCGCGAATCCGATCGGTCCCAGAATCATGAACAAAAAGCTGGTGATCCCCGGATTGGCCGAAAGCGAGTCGACTCCCACCCAGTTGGAATCGCTCCAGATTCCCCTAAACGCATCCGGATAGGTGTCCGCCGAAGCCGCCACGTGGACCCCAAGCGGCCCGTCGTTCGAGAAAATCACCTGATTTAGGGAGGCGCTCTGGCCAAAAAAGATGCCCAGCCCCACCACCAGTACAGCCAGGGTGATCAAGAAGTGGGTGAGCGCGGATTGGGGTTCGTTTTTCTTTTCGTTGGCAGCCATGCTTGGAGCGAGCGAAAGCTAACTGAATCTTTCCTCGGCCGACAATACCATTGACGCCCTATTTGCCGGCTTTCTAGGGTGTGGAGACGTAGCGCGACAGCAATTTCTCATGCAAGTAGTCATTCTTTGTGGTGGTCTTGGAACCCGATTGCGGGAGGAGACCGAATATCGTCCGAAACCCATGGTCCCCGTCGGCGGGCGGCCAATGCTCTGGCACATCATGAAACTGTACGCCCACTACGGCCACAAGGACTTCATCCTGTGCCTAGGTTACAAGGGCGATGTCATCAAAGACTATTTCCGCAACTACAATTGGAACACCAGCGACGTCACTCTCACGCTGGGGCAAAACCCGAAGATCCGGTACCACAACACCCACGAGGAGGAGGATTGGACCGTCACCCTGCTCGATACCGGCCAGGAAACCCAGACCGGCGGCCGGTTGAAGCAGGCGCTCGAACATGTGCGGGACGACACGTTTCTGATGACTTATGGCGATGGCGTAAGTGATCACGACATCAATGCCAGCATCGAGTTCCACCAGCAGCATGACTCCCTGGCCACCGTCACTGCGGTGCAACCCTCCGGCCGATTTGGCGAGCTGGCGATGGATGGCGACATCATCACCGCGTTCAAGGAGAAACCCGAACGCGAATCGATCTACATCAGCGGCGGTTTCTTCGTTTTCGAAAAATCCGTCGGCAATTATCTGAAAGGCGACAATTGCATCCTCGAAAAGCAGCCCATGGAAGAAATTACCTCCTCGGGTCAGTTGCGCGCGTTCAAACACCATGGTTTCTGGCAGTGCATGGACACCTACCGCGAACAGCAGATGCTCGACGGGATGTGGAATGCTGGCAACGCACCTTGGAAGAAATGGTGAACGGATGTTTGGAAATCACTACCGCAAACGTCGCGTCCTGATCACCGGCCATACCGGGTTCAAAGGTTCTTGGCTCGGGCTTTGGCTCAACGAGCTGGGTGCCGAAGTGAGTGGCTTCAGTGATCGCGCCCCGAAATCACCTTCGATTCACCAGTCAGCCTCTTCGTCGGTTTGGAAAAACGACCTGCGCGGCGACATCGCCGACCCAAAGGCGATCCGCAACGCGATCAGCAAAACCAAACCGGACATTATTTTCCACCTGGCAGCCCAACCGCTGGTTCGCCTTAGCTACGAACAGCCGATGGCAACCTGGCAGACCAATATCATGGGCACTGCCAATGTCCTCGACGCGGTCCGCGAGCAGAAACGTCGAATTCACGTGGTGGTCGTCACCACTGACAAGTGCTACGAGAACCGCAATTGGCATCACGGCTATCGTGAATCCGACTCCCTCGGTGGTCACGATGTCTACTCCGCCTCCAAAGCCGGTGCCGAACTGGTCACCCAATCCATGCGCCGCTCGTTCTTCGAGCCCAACAAATCGCTGGGCAACGTCGCCTCCGCCCGCGCCGGCAACGTCATCGGTGGCGGGGACTATGCCGCGGATCGCATCATCCCGGACTGCGTGAATGCCTTGCGGGCCGGCAAGTCCATCCGCGTCCGCAATCCCTGGGCCACCCGACCTTGGCAACACGTCCTCGATTGTCTGAGTGGCTACCTGCTCTTGGGATGGAAGCTTTCCACCGCGGGCAAAAACTCACAGTTCGCAGATGCCTTTAATTTTGGACCAGCCGCCGCATCGAACAGAAATGTGCGCGACCTTGTCGAAGAGGTTCTGAAAACGTGGCCGGGACAATGGAAGAACGAAGGTGAGGCCGATGCTCCACATGAGGCGACCCTGCTTCATCTTTCCACCGACAAAGCGGCCCAGTTGTTGAATTGGTTTCCCGTGTGGGACTTCGAATCTGCCATCTCCCGGACCATGGAATGGTATCGGACCCGGCACGACCGCAGCCGAACGGACATGGCTGAATTTTCGCGCGATCAAATCGCCGCCTTTGAGGAATCGGCCCGCGCACAAGACTTGAATTGGAGACGCCGCCAGACATGAGCATGAATTTCACCTGCCGCTCCTGCGGCGACGAGCACGGCGAACTGGTTTTGGATCTGGGGAGCCAGCCACTCGCCAACAACCTGCTCAATCCCGACGACGTCGGCAAAGTTGAACCCCGGTTCCCGCTGCGAATATTCGTGTGTCCCGCCTGTTGGATGATCCAGATCACCGACACCGTGCCGCCGGTCGAACTCTTCAGCGACTACCTCTATTTCTCGTCCTTTTCGGACACGATGTTGAAACATGCTCAGGAAGCGGTAAGTGAGCACACTTCGGACTTCGGACTGAACAGTGACAGCCACGTCGTCGAGATCGCCAGCAATGATGGCTATCTCCTGAAGAATTTCGTCGCAGCCAAAATCCCCTGCCTCGGCATCGAGCCCGCCCAGAACATTGCGAAGGTGGCCCGGGAGGCCGGAATCGAAACCCTCAGCGAGTTCTTCACCGAGGACCTCGCCCGGCAGCAGTCCGCCGCCGGACGGAAGGCCGATCTCATTCTGGGCAACAACGTGTTCGCTCACGTTCCCGATACGAATGATTTTGTGGCCGGCTTGGCGGCCATGTTGAAGGAGGACGGCCGCATCGCGATTGAATTCCCCTACGCCGTCGAGCTCTTCAAAGGCGTGGAATTCGACACGATCTATCACGAGCACGTCTTCTACTTCAGCCTGTTGGCACTGCAGCCCTTGTTTGAAAGACATGGCCTCGAAATCTTTCGGGTGAAACGGCTGCCCATTCACGGCGGCAGCCTGCGTATCTACGCCGGACACGCGGAGTGCCACGCGGTGGATCCCTCTGTCACTGAACAGTTGGCTGAGGAACGCCAACTGGGGCTCGACCAACTCGACTACTACTCCTCATTCAGCGCCCGGATCGAAAAGATCCGCACCGATCTTCGCAACGAACTGAAACGACTCCGGGAAGCCGGCCACAACGTCGCCGCATATGGCGCGTCCGCCAAAGGCAGCACCCTGCTCAACTTCTACGGATTGAATTCCACGGACCTGGATTTCGTGGCGGACCGCAGCCCGCACAAACAGGGAAAGCTGACACCGGGCACCCACATCCCCATCGTGCCACCGGAAGAACTTATAGCGCGGCAGCCGGACTACACCTTGTTGCTCACCTGGAATTTTGCCACCGAGATTCTCGCGCAGCAACAAGCCTACCGCGACGCCGGCGGCCAATTTATCATCCCCTTGCCGGAAGTCCGCACGGTGTAACATGAAGTTCACCGAGACCAAACTCGCGGGAGTCTTCCTCGTCGAACAGGAACGTCACGAAGACGAGCGTGGTTGGTTTGCCCGCACCTGGTGCGTCGACGAATTGCGCGCGCATGGAATCGATCCCGAAATCGCCCAATGCAGTGCGTCGTTCAACAAAACCAAGGGCACGCTGCGCGGTATGCACTGGCAGACCGCACCCCACGAAGAGTCGAAGATGGTCCGGTGCACGCGCGGTCGCATGTTCGACGTCGCGCTTGATGTCCGGAATGGCTCCCCCACCTATCGGCAATGGTTCGGTGCCGAGCTCAGTCCGGAGAATGGTCGCGCCCTGTTCATCGCCGGCGGTTGCGCCCATGGATTTCAGACCCTCGAACCGGATACCGAGATCGAATACATGATCTCTTCTTTTTATCACCCGGAAAGTGCCCGCGGCGCGCGCTGGAATGATCCGGCGTTTGAAATCAAATGGCCTGCACCAGACATCGCCCAGCTGTCCGACCGCGATGCCAACTACCCGGATTTCCCATGTTGAAACCGCTGATTATCTGGGGAGCCAAAGGGCACGCGAAGGTCTTGAACGAATTCGCGGCGGCCGCCGGATACGAGATCGTGGCGCTGTTCGACAACGATCCCGAGGCCTCCGCCGTCATCCCGCAGGTCCCCCTGCATATCGGAAAGGAGGGTTTGCAGAAGTGGCAACGAGAGAATCCCGAGGTGACAGCCGAAGGTGCGGTGGCCATCGGCGGTGATCGCGGAACGGTCAGACATGAGATCCAAGATTTTCTCGCTGCGAACGGTATTTCTCCCGCCACCCTGATTCATCCCACCGCTTTCGTTGCCGGCGATGCTGAAATTGGAGCCGGCACCCAGATTCTGGCGCAGGCCGCCGGGGGCACGGCTGGCCGGTGAAGTTTCGATTGGGGATTACAGCCTCGTGGCCGTGGGCGCGATCGTGCTCCCCAGAATTAGGATCGGCCAAGACTGTATCGTGGGGGCCGGAGCCGTGGTCACCCGGGATGTCCCGGACCATTCCGTCGTATACGGAAATCCGGCTCGCATAATTAGCAAGCGCTGAACAAGCTTTTCAAAATGAGTTAACACGATCCGAAAGACCCTGAGCAGATCCGGAAGATGGGCGAGGACGCCGAAATGGCGGAGCACACGCGCAACTGGTTCAACGCCAGTTGCGGCCACAACTATTCCTACAACTTCAAATGGATGGGCAGACCGATCATCCAGTTCCCGCAGGACATCGTCGCGACCCAGGAAATCATCTGGGACACCAAACCCGATCTGATCATCGAGACCGGCATCGCCCACGGCGGCTCCCTCATTCTCTCCGCCTCGATGCTTGAACTTCTCGGCAACGACGGACAGGTCCTCGGCGTGGACATTGAGATTCGACCACACAACCGGACGGCGATCGAAGAGCACCCGATGTTCAAGCGCATCTCGATGATCGAAGGGTCGTCCGTCGACGACAGCATCGCTGATCAGGTCCGCAAGCACGCGGAAGGCAAGGAGCGCATCATGCTGATTCTCGACTCGAATCACACGCACGAGCACGTCCTTCAGGAACTCGAATTCTATTCCTCCCTCGTCACCAAGGGATGCTACCTCATCGTTTTCGACACCGTCGTCGAAGACATGCCGGCCGACTTCTTTCCAAACCGTCCTTGGGGCCCGGGCGACAATCCGAAAACGGCTGTCCGGGAGTTTTTGAAAAGCAATTCCCGTTTTGAACTCGATCGGGAAATTCAGGACAAACTTCAGATCACCGTCGCCCCGGACGGCTATCTGAAATGCATTGCGGACTGATTGAACAGGTATGCTCCCCGTTGCCGGACCATCCATAACGCAGAAGGAAATCGACTACGTCACCGACGCCGTCACCAATGCTTGGTTTGGCAACGCGAACATGTACCACGAACGCTTTGAGACAGCGTTCGCGGAATACACCGGGAGCGACTTCGCCATTTCTCTGCCCTCCTGCACCTAAGCTCTCCATCTGAGTCTCGCCGCTCTGGGCATTGGCGCGGGAGACGAGGTGATCGTCCCCGACATTACCTGGATTGCCACCGCCGCTCCCATCGACTATGTCGGTGCGACCCCCGTATTCGCCGACGTCGATGAAGCCAGTTGGTGCATTTCACTTGCGGCGGTCAGGCAGTGCATCACCGACCGCACCAAGGCAATCATCGCCGTGGATATCTACGGCGGAATGCCGGAATGGGACGAATTGCTGGCCTTCGCCGCCTCCCGAAACATTCCCATCATCGAGGACGCCGCCGAAGCGACGGGCTCCGAATACAAAGGACGCCCGGCCGGCTCGCTCGGCATCACCGGCACCTTCAGCTTTCACGGTTCGAAGACCATGACCACCGGCGAAGGCGGCATGTTGGTCACTTCGGATCAGGCGCTGCGGGAACGCATTCTGTTTCTGCGCGATCACGGACGGCCGCCAGGGGATCGCTTTTTCTTCAACACGGAAGTCGCCTTCAAATACAAGATGAGTTCCATGCAGGCCGCATTGGGACTTGCCCAACTGGAACGCATCGATGAACTCGTGGACGGTAAACGCCAGATCTTCTCCTGGTATCAGGCGCGCCTGGGCAATAAGGCCGGGCTCGCCCTCAACCACGAACCAGCAGGCGTCAAGAACAGCTACTGGATGTCATCCGTCGTCTGGTCCGGCGGACCCGAGAAGAAGGAAATGATGGCGGCCCTGCGTCAACACGACATCGATAGCCGGCCGTTTTTTCACCCGCTGAGCAGCATCCCCGCCTACCACGACCGCCCGGGATCAGCGGAGGCCCGCGAGCGAAATTCGGTTTCAGCGGGACTCGGCCAACGCAGCCTCAACCTTCCTTCGGCGCTCAGCCTGACGGAGGATGAAGTCGACCAGGCCTGCTCCGCGTTCTGCTCCATCCTCGGAATCTGACGATGTGACAACGCCCGTCGTCACCACCGCCATCCCCGTCTACAACGGCGGTGAACTGTTTCGGCCCACCTTGGAAAGCCTGGCCAACCAGACCCGCAGACCCGACCGCGTCATCATCCAGGACAACTGCTCCACGGACGGCACGCGAGACCTGGTGAAGGAGTATTCTGACAAATACGGCTTCGAACTGATCCGGAATGAAACCAACGTCGGCCATTCCAAGAATCTCAACAAATGCCTTTCCTGGGCGGATCAGACCGACTACCTGCACATCCTCCTCGCCGACGATCTCGTCAAACCCACCTTCATCGAAAAATGCCTCACCGCATTGGCAGACGTGACCGGCCGCGGAATTGCCTATGCCCCTTTCGAAGTCATCGATGAGCAGGGTAATCTGATGGGGGACGCCGCAGATTTCGAATGCGCGCATACACCCGTACCGGGCGGCGGCTACATCGATGTCCCCAAGCAGCAGTATCTCGCCGCCCAGGCAGAACTTCAGACCGCCCTGGTTCCGGCTGTCCTGATGAAAACCAACCGCCTCCCCTGCCCCATGGAATTCCGCACCGACATGTCGCAGGTCGGTGATTGCGTATTCTACGGCGAGTGGGGCGCGCTCTGCGAAGGCATCCGCGAAGTCCGCGAAATCCTCTGCCAATACCGCCGCCATTCAGGCGCCACCACCAATCGCAATTTCATGAACATCGATGCCTGGGTGTTGGACGAATGGAAAGTCATGCGCACCGTCGGCGAACTCATTGACGAAGGAACCCTTCCAAAATGGCTGCGACGCCAACGCCACCTCTGTCTCTTTGCCGCCCGGACCGCTGTAAAGATCGAGCTGCTGAAGCAGGAGCAACCCGATCACGCCAAAGCAATCCGCAGCGCCGCCCGTAACATCACCCCTTCGCTGCACTGGCTGCTGGGAACATTTGCGTTTCACCTGAAGAATCTGCTCCGTCCGTCGTAGCCCATCCGTCCAGTTGCGCTGGTCCTGGCATTCGGGCTAGCGAGGATTTCCAAGAAACTCTCGCCATTCACTGAGTAATCCAGCGCTTCAGGACGGCAGGAATACCCATCCTGCGTCGCCTTGCGCGTGGCCGAAGACTTCTAGCCAGCCGTACCAATGAAGCATCGCAATAGCACCAATCAGGTTCACGATCTGTTCGTGCTGCTGGACGCGCCAGCTGTGATCGGAGTCAAAAAGTATCCGCAACTCGTCGGCCCGGAGATTTGCTTGTCCCAAATCCGCGCCCGTTTCATGATCCCACCATGTTACAGCCAGTCCTGTTTGCCAGTATGGCAATTACCGTTCCCGTCCTCGTCGCCATCGGGGTGGCGGCCTATTTTTTCCTGAATGGAAAGAAGCTAAAGTTTGGAATGCAGATCACGCGGCCCTCGTTCACCACCGGTGAGGAAGTTTCGGGGACGATCTCAATCTCGACGAAGAAAGCGATTCCCGCCGATCGCGCGTACCTCTCGCTGGTGGCGATTTATGAGGAACGACGACGCAAGCCGCGTAGCACTGCCGGCTATGAAGAGGGGGATGATGAATGGAATTCTTATACCGATGAAGCGTTTCGCCATGAGGAGGATCTCGCGATGGAAGTGCCCGTGCCGGCCGGCTTCAGTGGTGATCTCGAGTTTTCCTTTCCCGCGCCGCGTCCCGAGCAGGTGACCGTCCGGACGAATGTGGGCGGTGTGCTCCAAGGTCTGGGGATCCGTGAAGGCGAACTGCCGGGTTCGGGTTTTGCCATGCTCACGTGGACGCTTGAGGTGCACCTGGAAGGATCCGACGTCGAGCCCTTGACCAAGGTTGTTCCCATCACTCTTCAATAGCCTTCACCTACGATCTGCTCGCTGATTTTTGACATGAGAATTATCCCCGCGCTGCTCGCGTCTGCACTCCTCGCTTCACCTATCCTGGCGGAAACCAACTGGCCACAGTTCCGGGGACCGTCCGGTGATGGCCACGCCCAAGACGCGAAGATCCCCACCGTCTGGAGCGAGACGAAAAATGTGACCTGGAAGAAACGTATCACGGGCAAAGGCTGGTCGTCACCGGTGGTTCTGGGTGATCAGATTTGGATGCAGACTTCGCTGGATGACGGGCGTTCGCTGCGCGTCCTCTGCATCGACAAGAACACCGGCAAACGGGTGCATATGAAGGAGGTGTTCTATGTATCCGAACCTGAGGCCATCAACAAACTCAACAGCCACGCCTCGCCGACACCCGCGTTGGAGCCGGGCCGATGCTATGTGTTTTTCGGGATGTATGGCGTCGCCGCAATCGATACGAAGAGCGGCGAAATTCTTTGGAAGAATACCAGTCTGAAGCACGATCATGACAAGAACGGTCCCGGATCCTCACCCATTCTCTATGGCGACAAGCTGATCCTCAACTGCGATGGAACCGAACTCCGCTATGTCGCCGCTTTGAACAAGAACACCGGCAAACTCGCCTGGCGCGCAAATCGGAGCAACGACATGAGCGACATCAACTTCCACCTGCGGAAGGCGTATCAAACCCCGCACATCATCCACGTGAATGGTAGTGATCAGCTCATCAGCGTGGGCGCCCAACGCATCAGCAGCTACGACCCCAATACCGGACGGGAACTCTGGTATACCGACATCCCCGGCTTCTCGAACGTTCCGCGGGCGGTGTTTGGACACGGACTGATCTTCACCGCCACCGGCTACGGGAAGCCGCAAATGTGGGCGATCGATCCGACCGGCACGGGTGATGTAACCGAGTCCCACGTGAAGTGGAAGGTCATCCGACAGGCACCGGCCAAGCCCTCACCGATTCTTGTGGGCGACGTTCTTTATATGATCTCCGATGCCGGAATCCTCACCGCGATGAATGCCCAGACTGGCGACGAGATCTTTCAGGAGCGTTTGGGTGGCAGTTATTCCGCGTCGCCGATTCTGGCGAATGGCCACCTCTACTTTTGCGATCAGAAAGGCACCGTCACGGTAGTCAAGCCCGGCAAGGAGTTCAAGGTTGTCGCCAGGAACAAGATGGCCGATGGATTTATGTCTTCACCCGCCATTTCAGGTAACGCACTTTTCCTACGCAGCAAGACGCACCTTTACCGAATCGAGGAACAACCATGAGAGCTCATTTTGTTGAAGTCCATGTGCAGCCGGAATGCGTTGACGCCTTCAAGGCCGCGAGCGAAGCCAACGCTCGCGAAAGCATTCAGGAGCCCCTCGTCTCGCGCTTCGATTGCTTCCAGCAGCACGATGATCCGAATCGATTTATGTTCGTCGAAGTCTTCCGCAATGACGACGGTCCGGCCGCTCATAAGGAGACGGAACACTATCGAATTTGGAAAGAAACCGTCGCAGACATGATGGCGGAACCTCGGCAGGTGGCCCGCTATGCGAATGTCCATCCGGACGACGCCAACTTCGACAAGCCATGAACTTCGAATTCGCAACCGCCACCCGGATCATTTTTGGTCCGGGCAAACTTTCCACCCTCGGATCCATTGCCTCGGAATTTGGAGGGTCCGCGTTGATCGTCACCGGGAGTTCACTCAACCGACTCGGGCCGCTGCAGGCCCAACTGGACAAGGCGGACATCGCCGCCACGATTTTCTCCATCCCGGGTGAACCCAGTCTTCAGGATGTTCGCGCCGGGGTCGAACGCGCGCGCGCCGGTCAATGTGACATGGTCATCGCCTTCGGTGGAGGCAGTCCGATTGATTGCGGCAAAGCCATCTCGGCCATGCTCAACAATCCCGGTGACGTTCTCGATTATCTGGAAGTGATTGGGAAAGGTCTTCCCCTTACGAAGCAGGCAGTGCCGTTCATCGCGATTCCAACTACTTCTGGGACGGGAGCGGAAGTCACCAAGAACGCCGTTCTCAGTTCACCAACGCACCGGCTCAAGGCCAGCTTGCGAAGTCCTCTTATGCTGCCCCGGGTGGCGCTGGTTGATCCCGAACTCACCCTGGGATTGCCCGCACACATCACTGCCACCACCGGCATGGATGCGCTCACCCAGCTGATCGAACCCTACACGTGTTGCCGCACGAATCCCGTGACCGATGCGCTGTGTCGCGATGGAATTCCCCGGGCAGCCCGGGCGCTGAAGCGCGCGGTTGAATCCGGCGATGATCTCGCGGCCCGGGAAGGCATGGCCATGGCCAGCCTCTTCGGCGGACTTGCATTGGCAAACTCCGGGCTGGGGGCGGTTCACGGATTTGCCGCGCCGATTGGTGGCCTGTTCACGGCACCTCACGGAGCCGTCTGCGCCACGCTGCTTCCGTGGGTGATGAACGCCAATGTGAACGCGCTCGAAACCCGCTTTGCCGAGTCGGAGTCCTTGGTCCGATATCAGGAAATCGCCCGCTGGTTGACCGGTGACGATCAGGCGAAGGCGCGCGACGGCGTCCGTTGGATCAAACAACTGAGTGCCGATCTCAAGATCCCAACCCTCGCCTCGTATGGCGTCACGGAATCCGCCATTCCCGAGCTCGTGAAGAAGGCCGGCAATGCCAGCAGCATGAAGGCAAACCCGCTGCCGCTGACGGAGCACGAATTGACGGCGATTCTCTCCGGCGCGTTGAACTGAGAAACAGCGCCCCGGTGGCGGCGAGCGTGAGCGCGTGGATCGGGCCTGTGTTCCCTCATGATTCTGTTTTCCCTCAGCCCCCGAGGCTCTGGTGAACAAACTGTGAATTACCGGTGTAACCCTATCCAAATTGGTGAGTAACCCACCGTTCCCTTACGCAGGGGTTTGCGAGATGATGCGCGGCTCATGACGATTGCGCAGGCCACGTTTCCATTTGAAAAGAGTGTGACCGATCTCCCGGAACTGGATGCCAAGCTGATTCAGGAACTGACCGCCTTCGACGAGTTCACCACGAAAACAATCGTCGAGGAGACCTGTCACAACGGGGTTTCAGTGCCGGTGTTCGTGAACGAATTCTGGACCTCGAAACAACGCGCGGGACACAACCTGCATGAAATCTCCTACCGCGCCTGCTTCAAATCACAGCTCCCCGAGTTCTTTATCAAACGGCTGACTCACGAAGGAGATCTCGTGCTCGATCCGTTTTTGGGCCGCGGCACGACAGCGCTTGAAAGTGTGCTGCTGAATCGTCGCGCGGCGGGTGTCGATGTGAGCCCGCTCTCCAGAATCCTTACCGCACCGCGCCTGAATCCGCCCTCCGCAAAACAGGTCCAGGAACGTCTCCAGGCCATCGACCTTTCGGCCGAATCGGAAACCCCTGAAGATCTGCTTACTTTTTATCACAAGGATACGCTGCGGGAGATCGGTGCCTTGCGAAGCTACCTCACCGGGCGCGGCGATGAATCGGACAACGTTGATGATTGGATCCGCATGGTGGCCACGAATCGACTTACCGGACATTCAGTGGGTTACTTCTCCGTCTACACACTGCCTCCCAATCAGGCCGTCACCGTGGAGCGGCAGAAGCTGATCAACACCAAGCACAAACAAAAGCCGGAGTATCGCGACGTGAAGGCGATCATTCTGAAGAAATCGCGTAACCTCCTGAAGACGATCACGCCGGAGAACGAAGAGAGCTTTAAGAAATATGGCGATGGTCAGCTCATCACCAGCTCAGCTGATCGGCTGACAGCGATCCCGTCAGACAGCGTGTCGCTGGTGGTTACCTCGCCGCCGTTCCTGGATGTGGTGCAATACTCCACGGACAACTGGTTGCGCTGCTGGTTCAATGACATTGATTCCGCATCCGTGCCGATCTGGAACTATCGGCGCGTGGATGATTGGGCGGACGCGATGAAGGGCGTCTTCAAGGAACTCAGGCGGGTGTTGGGCCCCGGCGGACACGTTGCCTTTGAAGTGGGCGAGGTGCGCATCGGCAAGATCAAGCTGGAGGAACATGTTATTCCCGCAGCTCAGGAAGCCGGCCTCGTTCCGGTCCTCGTCCTGGTGAACGCCCAGGAATTCACCAAGACCGCAAACTGTTGGGGCGTCGATAACAAGACCAAGGGAACGAACACCAACCGGGTGGTGGTGCTGCGAACTGTGGAGTAAGCGCCTTGAAAGAGACCCAGGGATTGTGATTCTTCAACGATTCCAGCGGCTGGCAGTTGGGGAAATTCCAAGCTCCAAAATTCAAATTCAAATCTTCAATCCGAAGCCGTGGACTCCAGTCAGCCGCCTTGAAAACGCGGCATTCCCGAAGGATCTCCGGTGACGGTCAGATTGGCGTTTGGAGCTTATTTGAAGTTTGCAGCTTGAGTTTTGGATTTCCCCCACCTCGTCACTTCCCCCACGATCCGCAGCGTCACGACTCAGAGCACCCGGCACCAAAGCACTTTCAGATAGCGACTGTCCGGGCTGTTCGACATGGACGGATGATCCGGCCCCGCTCCGGTGCGATCGAGGATCTGCAGTCGTTTCCCCTTGCGGTGTGCCGCGCGAATCACGTGTTTCTCGAACAGTTCTGCCGAGAGCAACCCGGAGCAGGAACAGGTGACCAGCAGTCCCCCTGGCTCGGTGATTTCGACGGCCAAGGAATTGAGATCTTCGTATTTGTGAATGCCTTCATCGTACTCCTCACCATCGCGGGCGAGGATGAGTTTGGGTGGATCCAAGACCACGACGTCCCACTTTCGATCGTTGCCCTGCATCTGACGCATCCATGAAAACGCGTCGCAATGAACCCATTCGATGCGTTCCTGATTCAGGTTGGCGTTTCGTTTTCCCTGGGCAATGGCCTTTTCATCCAGGTCCACCGCGGTGACTTCGGCCGCCTTGCCGGTGATCTTGGCCGAGAGCGAGAAGCCGCCGGTGTAGCAACAGACATCGGCAACCTTCTTTCCTTCGGTGAAATCTGCGAGCCGGAGCCGGTTGTCCCGCTGGTCGCAGAAAAAGCCGGTCTTGTGTCCCTCATCGAAATCCACCTCGTAGCGAATTCCATGCTCGCGGATTCGGATGGGGCGCAG
>JBLFYM010000080.1:0-28639 GCA_047608975.1 Limisphaerales bacterium
CTCCATCAGCTTTCCTGTAAACATTCGTTCCAGTAACAAGCAAACACCCAGGTGTTTGAAAATGTCGATCTGTGCGAGTTCATTCTGGATGGCTTGCAGATGGGCGTCCTGCCAACGACGAGAGAGTAGACTCTCCCAGAGGCCATGGTGACTGAGCTCGATCGCCGTAATGCGGACAAGCCAGTTGATGAGAAGCGGTTCCTGGGTAATCCGGTCCGAGATTCGGTAGCTGTCGAGGACGTCCGAGAATGAGTGATCGAGGTGCCCCGCTGCCAGATGAGCGGTCGCCCGAGTTCGCAATACAACGCAGACACCCCTCGCCAACGCCAGATGCCCAAGCCTGATATCTCGGGGCTCGTAACTCTTCAAAAACTGAGTATATGGCCGGTCCATCTCCTCCGAGAGTTGGGCCAGATCATCGGCGTAAATTGACAGTGCCAGCAGGACATCTTCCGCGGCGGATTGTGGTTTTTCCGAAGTTGGAAACTGCACGTTCGCGCCCGTCTCACCGTTTGCAAGCTGCTTCAGGTAGCGCCCAATATCCCTGTCCCAATCGAGTCCCGTCGGAAAATTTGTCCCTCCTCGATAGTACGTTTGCAGTGCTTCCAGATTGATGGCTTGGGCGCGATGCCAATTCCCACGGAAATCGGACAGACGGGTGGCATCATTCGTCCGCGTCAGACTGAAGTTCGGAACATTGAACTTCTCGGGTCCGACGCCCCGGTGGAAAAGTGGAATCATCGCATAATTTTCCGTGGCGGGAACGGGTACCACCTTTTCATCCACCCAAGTCCCAGCTGCCTTCTGCTGATGGACGTAGTTTTCCCACGCACGTTTCCAACGCCAGTTCTCAAAGGTGTAATACAGCGCGATCCCCGTGGCCGCGATTGCCAAGACGAACCCTGCCTGCTGCAACTGGATTGCCGCCCGAACACGATGTATGTGGAGACACTCCGACAGGTTCTTGCGGAAGGCCAGGAGCGTGCAGGCGACGAGCACAACCAGAAAAAGTGCCAGGGATCCGAAGCTGCCAAAATAGAACCATCTGGCACCAAACAGATCCACGACAATCAGGATCCAGACGAACGCCACAGTTCCCCGATAGGTTCTGGCAGGGTGTCGGACATAGCTGAATGCAACACCGATCGCCAGAATCACCCCGAGTACACAAAAGACCGTAGCCACCCGTTCAAACCCCGGACTGTCCTGAAACCATGCGCTCACCTCCGCCGCGAGTGCCCAAAGTAGAATGGCGAGCACCGCCAGAAAAGGAGTATGGCGCAGACGATTCATCAAGGATGAATCATCCCATCAGGCAACTCGTATATCAATGCTGCGGCTGAGGTCGCCCACCTGCTCCTCACGAAGAATATTCAGAAGCAGACCGCCCGTCATAGCTGACGTGAACCACGAATGGACACCAATGCACACGAAGGGCTTTGCCCTCAATCGTGAAGCGGCAAGGCAAAGGAGGATGGGCATTCCTACGGATAGTCCGGTTGCATCGTTACGCCGAAGCCGATTTGGAGATCCGATCCAGATCGGTCAGTTCGGCTTTGTCGCCCGCTTCGCGGACCAGTTTGCAGATCAGATCAATGGTCTTGAACTGGGGATCGACGACCCCGAGGCAGGACGGGTGGGCGATGAAATCGAAGACCGCGCCCTGGGCGATGGCCCACTCAATCGATTGCCGGACGGCTTCCAGAAACCATTCCAGTTTCCAGCGTCCGTTGCGAAACGCGCCGATGTCACTGATGGGACTCATCGGAATTTCAATGAGTCCGTTGGGATATTTGAACGGCTGCGACTCGGCGTTGGCGTTTACGATGCTGTCGTAGATCTTCCGTCCCGGTTTCGGGCCGTTGAGGTGACGGGCGTATTTGCTGCTGATCCATTTGAAGCCGAGCTCTACAAACATGTCCTGCAGATCAGGCCGATCGGCCAAGCCATGGCGGAATCCGCCGGGGGTGCGAAATCCTGCGGGCGAGACTCCCAGCCGCTCTTTCATCGCTTCGGAACAAAGTTCGATGTTCCGACGAATCGCCTGCTTCGGATCTTTCTCGCGCAGCAGCCACGGCGCACGCCGGAAGCGATATTGAATCTCGTTCAGCAGCAGGGCGGTGACCTTGACGTGATCGTAGGTGTGGTTGCCGAGCGGATGTCCTTCGTGCACGAGTTCCTTCAGCCAGTCCACGTCGGCCTGCTCCAATACCTGTCCCACGACGAAACCGTGCAGCACGCCGCCGGCCTCCCTGATTCTTCGGGCCGCGCCGTGCGTGTATTGCTTGGTCGCCGTATCAAGGTTCCCCTTCTCGTAGTCCCAGCGCGTCTGTTCCCAGGTCGGAAAGTTCCGACTCATCTCCAGATCGAACGTAATCGCAATGCGCGCCCGCGACGCCTTTCGTGGGGCGGCTGCCAAGGCCGAACTGAGGATCGCACATGATCCGGCGGCAGTTCTCAGGGCAACGCGCCGGGAACATCGGTGAACAGCAATGCGGGGTGTATTCTCAGCCATGGTTTGAAGTGTTGCCGGAAATGATCGCCCGGGAAATCCTGAATCCCAGGGCAGCGAAGCCGCAATCCAAACAGGGACAGGGGAATGGAGACAAAGGAATTTTGCAGAACCATCAGTAGAAATTTCTACGTCTCCATTCCGATGTCGGAACCAAAAATTCGGTCGCAGTAATAGGATTTCCGAAACAGGGCCGCAACGGACTATGCCAACTTCTCGATCTCTTCCCACACGGCCTTCAGGTCCTCATCACCGAGGGCCATCTTCTTGAGAGTGGTGACGACCCGCGGTTCGGCGGGAATGGCACAGGCGCGTTCGAACCACATCATGGCTTCGTCCAGGTTTTCGAGCTGGCAGTCGTAACAGGCGAGGTTGTAGGGAATGATTGTTTCTTCGGGGAAGAGCTGGACGGCGGGATACAGCGCGGTCCAAGCCTCCTGGATGCTGCCGCCCTGCTGGCGCCGGATCGCGTAGGCCCGATGAATCCAGCCGCCGGGTTCATCGGGAGCACATTCAACCAAACGGTTGGCGACGTCGCCGGCCTGATCCCATTCCTCAAGCTCGGCGTGGGCTACCCAGAGGAGATTCAACGTGGTTGGCTGGGCCAACGCATCGCACGAGACTTCGTGCAGTTCGGAAATTGCTTCGCGCGGCAGTCCCAGTCCCAACCAACCTTCCGCAGCCTCCACGAGGTGGATGTCTGATGCGTCAAGTTTGGGAGTTTCACTCACGCTTTTCCGGAGTTCTTCAAGAAGCTCACAATCTTCGCGGTATCGTCGTCCGCTTCCCAAACGAAGCGGAGAAAATCAGCGAGATGAATTTTGTGTCGCCGCAAGAATGGACGATCGCCGCCGCAGCCATACATGTAGTCCGGCGGCAATTCGCCCTGCAGTTTGGCACGGGCCTTGGCGATGATTCGGGGAAGCCACGCGATGCCATCCAGTTCAGCCGATTTGTCAGGGAATGAATCCAAATCGCGGACTTGGGTGGAAGGCGTTCCCTTTTGAACACCCCGAAAGTAGTCGCGCCGAACGGCGGTCACCAGCAGGACGGTTTCGAAGGTGGGATCGCCTCCGTGTGAATAGTCCTCCACGTAATCGAAGATCTCCTGCGAGTTCGCCCCGAGGCCGGCAAGGAAGGTCTGTTCGTCGGCGGTGAAGAACGCGGCGACGTCGCGCTGTCCGGCGCGATACTGTTTGACGCCTTCGGCGAAGATTGTGCGGAACTGATCGGGCCAATTTGATGAATCGCTCATGCTCGGACTATTTCAATGCCTTCCTGATTGCGTCGGTCAGTTCCGAATCACCTGGTTCCACGCCCGAGCTGAAGTGCTTGACGATCTTGCCATTACGATCCACGAGAAACTTCTCGAAATTCCAGCCGACCGGGCCGCTCTTCTTCGTCAGTGCGGCATAGAGAGGGTGCTGTCCCTTACCTGGCTTGATCTGAACCTTTTCGGTCAGGGGAAAGGTCACCTGATAGTTGCTCTCACAAAACTGAAGGATCTTCGCCTCGGACTCAGGTTCCTGTCCGCCGAAGTCGTTGCACGGCACGCCGAGCACCACGAGACCGTCTGCTTTCAGGCTGCGATAGAGGCGTTCGAGCCCGGCGTATTGCCCGGTGTAGCCGCATTTTGACGCGACGTTCACCACCAGCACCGCCTTGCCCTTCAACGCGCCAAGGCTGGTCTTGGATCCCCTGATATCCTTCAGGGAAATCTGGTTGAGATCGGCGGCGTGGAGATTCAATGACATGGCAACGGCGAACGCTAAGATACTGAGTGACTTCATGTGGCCAATATTTCGAACAAGTGGGATAAGTCAAACTGAAGCTGCGGGGAATTCGTCCTCCCTACCGCCAATTATGATTCCGCTTCAGACAAAAATCCCGTTTTGTTTCGTCAGTTCCCAAACAGATGGATGAACGGCGGCAACTGGAAGCGATCTATGACGAACATGCTGCTGCGCTGTACTGTCTGCTGCTGAATCTCCTGCGCGATGAGCAAGAGACGCGGGATGTCCTTCATGATGTGTTCCGTAAACTGGCGGCCGATCCCGGTCTGATCGAACGCGCGCGCAAGCCCCGGGCCTATCTGCTGCGGCTCGCGCACAATCAGGCGATCGACTTTATCCGCCGGCGTTCGGCCGCGGATCGGCGCGTGGACGTGCTTGCCCAGTCCGAGCCGGAACCGTTTTGCGCCCGTCACCGATCCGGATGCCGCGGCGTTCAAGTCCGCCCTGACAAACGCGTTGGCCGAACTTCCTCCGGAACAACGCGCGGTCGTGCATCTGAAACTCTGGGAACACCTGACTCTCGACGCCATCGCCACCCTGCTCGACATTCCGCCCAACACCGCCGCGAGCCGTTACCGCTACGGGATAGACAAACTCCGGACGCTGCTTCGTCCTGTTTACGATGAACTGAAATGAAATGAACGACGATTTTGAAAAACTCCTCTCGGATGTCCGGCTCAACGCCCCCCCCGCAGCATGGCGATCCGAAATCGTGGGCGCTGCACTCTCGGCAGCGGGAGAAGAACGTCGTTCGCAGGCTTGGTGGCGGGAATGGCTCTGGCCCTGTCCACAGGCGTGGGCCGGCATGGCCGCGCTCTGGTTGATCATGGTGGGATTTCAATTCGGTTCGGACGGTTCAAACCGTTCGACAGGCTCCGATGCCGGTGGGCTCCAGGCGTCCGGTTCGATCACAGCAATCGCAGTTCTGATGGATGAAGAGCTGCTCTGGAATGACTTGAGTGAATTCCCTCCCCCTCAGTCCACTCCGGCACCGCCAAGGAAACCACCGGTGCAACGGCCGCGTAGTCGTCGCAACAGCTTGGAGATGGGGATCGCGTGATGGAAAGCCCCACACTCAAGGATCGCCTGAGGCATACGCCGTTCCTCGTGTTGCTTTCCTTCACCCTTTGGGGACTTGTGGCGGAGATGAGCGGGTGGTTTCAGGACAGTCCGCGCTTCGAACAGGTGTCCATGACCATTTGTGTGATCATCAGTGTGACCTGCGTGGTTCTTGCGATCGGCGTGGCATTTGCCTACGTCCGACACCCCGCGCGAACCTACCGTGCAACGGTGGTCTTCGCTTGGAGTCTGATCGTGTGGGATCTGTATGGTGCCGAATTGCTTTACATTGCGAATGCCGAATTCCTGGGCGCGCTGGTGACGGTTATCCTTCCCTGCACACTTCTCGCATTCCGAAAAGAGCTGGCCGGCTTTCTCCGGATACCTCCGGTGTCACTGGTGATTCCCTACCGCTTGTTGCTGCAACGGGCGGGGTTCGTCTTGGCAATCGCGGCCACGGGGATCGCGCTGTTTTACACCTTTGAGAACTGGCGTTGGAAACGTGCTTGGAACAACCACGTGAGTGAAAAAAAGGCCGCCGGTGAGTGGTTTGACCTCAACGTGACGCCTGTCCCCGACGAGGAAAACTTCGCGATGATTCCGCTGCTCCTTCCGCTGGCCGGACCAAAGCACGTTCCCAAACCCGGGAGGCGAGTTCTCACACCCAAGGAATTCAACGTTCCCAATTTCTCTCTCACCCGGACAAATGATCGCACCGGGCTGGTCGAATTCCGTGGTAACTGGCGTCGCGCGCAGGCCATCAACCTGAATGCGTTTCAAACCTACTACCGGGGGGAAACCAACTTTCCACCGGTGCTGGACCGGCCCATGTACATCGAGCCTTATCTGAAGCAGCTCAAAAAAGGCGAAACCGGTGCAAACGTGCAGTTTCCAACCTCGGAAAAGCCCCAATCCGCCGCCGAGGATGTGTTGCTCGCATTGTCCATTTATCGCGACGACCTGGCTCAACTGTCGCAGGGATTGGAACGACCATTCACCCAATTCCTCGAAGACTATGAGCCCGCGAACATCCGGTTCGCTCACCTGGCCATGTCGAAGGGCATCTGCATGGTGCTTCGAACGCGGGCAACCGCGCAATTGGAAGCTGGACAGCTCGACAACGCAGTTGCGGATGTCATCGACGGTTACCGAATTGCGGACCGATTCACCCGAGAGCCGCTATTGATCAACTGGCTCGTCCGCATCGCGGGAATTGAAATCACTCACCAGGGAGTCTGGGAAGGACTCCGCGCGGGTCGCTGGCAGGACTCTCACCTGAAAACCATCCAGAACGAACTGGCAAGAAATGATGTGTTCGACGGCCTGAGCCCATGCCTGCGGGCGGAACGAACGTTGTTTACCAGAACGCTGCTTCAGTCCCCGGCAACAATATTGAACTACCTCACGCCAACCGCTGTTACTCCTCTGCTTTTCGTAGATTGGGCACCCAAGGGTTGGTTTTACTCCAGCGCGCTCGAAGTCAGCCTGCTCATTGACCAGTTGGATATGGCCTGCGCTGCACGCCTGAGCATTCGCGGATTTCCCTTCGCCTCAACGCAGATGGCCATCTGGGACCGCGCCCCAACCGCGCGAAACTATCTCGCGCGCATGACGTGGTCGAATATGATCCACAAACACTGGCTAAAGGCTTGTCGGGCACAGACCTCCGTCAATCTGGCGATTACCGCTTGCGCGCTCGAGCGCTTCTTTCTCAGATACGCTTCCTATCCCGATACACTGAATGAACTCGTCCCCGAATTTCTGGAATCAGTCCCAATTGACCACGCTGATGGCAAGGCCCTGCGCTATCGCCGCTCGCAGGACGGCCGCTACCGCATCTACTCCGTCGGACTCGATGGCGAGGACGAGAATGGCAAGCTTCTGAGAGCATCGCAGAACGAATGGGTCTGGTGTTATGCGGAGGAGGAGACCGACTGGCAGCGGCCCTGAGGGATAGGCACGGCAGAATTCATTCCTCGAAGAACCGTCCAACTTTCATCAACTGTTCGCGGCGATTGATGCGGGCTTCTTCGTTCATGTTCAGGGTAACCACCGTGGTTCTGCCGATGGCCGATGCGCCAATGATGAATGGACCCTCCCAGCGAAAATGTTCCAGCCAAGTATCCTCCCGTGGATGAAAGAGCCGGGTCGTTTCACCACTGATCGGATCAACGCCCGAGAGATTCGGGCCTTTGAAGAGGTTGCACCTGATACAGGCCAACGCCAGATTCGCAGATTCCGATTTTCCCCGATGCTGACGGGCAACGATGTGCTCTATCTGATGCTCAGCCAAAAGGCGGACGGGGAAATGCGCCGGCTGTAGAAAGTATTCGCAACGGTCTTGTGCACGCTCTCGGACGAAGTCCCGAAGGCTCTGCTCCATGCTAACGTCCCAGGACCATCAGGGCACGGGATTGGAGCGTTCCAATTATATCGTCCAGATACACGTAGCTCTCGAACTCCCGCCGCTCGGCGTCCGTCAATTGGCCCTCGTTGTTGCGCTCCGCCAGATTTTCAACGCGCACGTGGTCGGTCTCGCTGAACCCCAGCGTCAAGAGCCACTCTGCCACTGGTTGCGGCATTTCATCTTCCAAGTGCAATACGTTGCGGAGGATCCGAGCACTTGGTTCTGGGTTTTGTTCGGTTGCAGTCAACATGGGTTGGATCTGATTCTCGGCTATCATACATGGACAACAGCGCAAAAAGCAACGGTTCGGCTGACGCCAATGCACGGCTCCCGAGTGCGCTATTCCGCCACAGTTAATCCATTGCCGCGCCATCGCTGAGTTGATTCACTCCAAACATGAAACTCACCATTTACGCTGCCTTCGTGGCGCTGGGAATTCAGATCCAGGGCGCAGAAAAGCTCTTTGTCGCGACGGCGCTGACCGAATCAAATCTTTTTACCGAGGGAATCGAAGGGCCGGCCTGTGATCGGGACGGAAACATCTTCGCGGTGAACTTTGAAGCACAGCAGACGATCGGAATGTCGCTACCCTCCGGCGAGACCACGGTGTTTGTGAAGCTTCCCGGCAAAAGTGTGGGGAACGGAATTCGTTTTGATCGTTCCGGCGCGATGTACATCGCCGACTACGTGGGGCACAACGTGCTACGCATCGCCAAAGGGACAAAGAAAGTCGAAGTCTTTGCGCACAATGCGGAGATGAATCAACCGAACGACCTCACGATTGCTCCTGACGGTACGCTCTACGCCAGTGATCCGAACTGGAAAGAGAAGACCGGACAGATCTGGCGCATCGATCAGAAAGGCAAGGTCATGCGTCTGGCGAAAGACATGGGCACGACGAATGGCATCGAGGTCAGCCCGGATGGCAAGACCCTGTATGTGAACGAAAGTGCGCAACGGAACATCTGGGCCTTCACAATCACCAAGAAAGGTCTGAAGAACAAACGCCTGCTGCGGAAATTCGAGGATCATGGTTTCGACGGCATGCGTTGCGACGTGGCGGGTAATCTCTATGTCACCCGTTACGGCAAGGGCACGGTGGCAAAACTCTCCCCAGCGGGCGAAATCATCCGCGAAATCGACGTGCTGGGCGAACGCCCGAGCAACATCTGCTTTGGCGGTTCCGACGGACGGACCGCGTATGTCACCGAGGTGGTGCACCGGCGTTTGGTCCAATTCCGGGTGGATCAGCCCGGACTGGCCTGGCAACGGTGGCAGGAAGCGAAATGATTCCGGCCTGACGTTTGCCGATCAGAAAACGTCGTGTAACCGGACAGACAGCGCCGGCGTTTTCAATTCCGAACCCAATTATGGCGGATGGTGGTGGTTTTGACATGGCAGCCTGTCTGGCGAGCGTGCGCGACGGCGATGAGGCCGCCGCCCGCGGATTGGTTGAAGAATTATGGCCACTGGTGATCAAGATCGTGCGCAGTCATCTCCCTCGCCGGACGGCCGAGGAAGATCTGGCCCAGGAGATTTTCCTGAAGATATTTTCGCGGCTCGCACAATACCAGGCGCGCGATGGCAAACCCTTCGCCCATTGGGTGTCACGGGTGGCGGTCACAACCTGTCTCGACGCCTTGCGCGCCGAGAAGCGTCGTCCGGAATGGCGATTCGCCGATCTGGGCGAGCAGGAGGCCATGTGGCTTGAGCACATGACAGCTGATGAATCGGATGAAGCGCCGATCGACGGATTGGCGGCCCGCGAAGTGGTGACAAAACTGATGCAGACGCTATCCCCCGATGATCGGCTGGTGATCAACCTGCTCGACTTGGAGCAACGCTCGGTTCGGGAAATCGGCGAACTCACCGGCTGGGGCGCGTCCAAGGTGAAAGTGAAAGCCTTTCGCGCCCGCAAGAGGCTGCGCAAGGTCGCGGATCAGATGACAGCAGAAGGAAAATTATGAATGAGTTCGATGACAAATGGCAGGCGGCGGCAGAGGCCGCACGCAGCGTTTCGCAGTCTCCGATTCCGGAAATCCCGCTGGGATTCTCCGGGCGCGTGGTGGCGCTGAGCCAAGAGCTTGAGTCGGCGATGCCCAGTTGGTTCAGCGCGTTCGAACGTTATCTGTTGCGGATGACGGCCGGAGTCGGCCTTGCCGTTTTGGTTGCCGGTGCGGTGCAGTTGAACGAGTTCATGGCTCCCCCCAGTCTTTTGCCGACCGTTGAGAATATTGTAGTTGAACGTTTTCCCCTGCTTTGATCGATGAGTGGCCGCGCCCGTAAAATAAGATATCTCCTTGCGTTCCTTTGCATCGTTGGTCTGGTCCTGGGCAGCGCCTATGTCGGAGCGCGCGTCGGATACCAGGCGGCGAAGCAGAAGTTCCAACGCAACAACAATCCGGAGGCCTGGCACATTCACGCGCTGCGCGCCCTGGAGGAGCACCTGGAACTGAACGACGAACAGCGAGATTCCATCAAGGCGCACCTCCGCGATGCCGTGACGCGTCTCAAGCGGACCCGCGAGCGGACGATGCAGGAAAGTGATGTGGTGGTTGAAGAACTGTTTGCCACGGTCGATGCCGAACTCCGGCCGCAACAGCAACTCGTGTTCCGGGAGCTGATCCGGGACCGACGGAAGGTGAAGCAGGACATCCTGAGCCAAGGCAAGCCGCCCGGCCCGCTGCGCAAGAATGAGGGAGGAAACGGATCGGTGAATCCGAAAACCCCGGACTGATTCACGTTCTCGGGAAGCCCGAGATTTCTCCACCGCCCCGGCTCCAAATCCAAGTTTTCTTTGTAAGTGACGAGGGCATTTCCTAGACTACGATTCGAGCCAGAAGAATCCATACATCATTATGACGACACCTATTCTAATCGTACTCGGAGTTCTCATCGGCGGCGCCCTGATCATCGGCCTCTGGGTCATGTCGGCCTACAACGGCCTGGTCTCCCTGCGTAACCGCTTCAAGAACGCCTTCGCCCAGATCGATGTGCAGCTGAAGCGGCGCTACGATCTGATCCCCAATCTCGTCGAGACTGCCAAGGGCTACATGAAACACGAGCGCGAGACCTTGGACGCGGTGGTATCCGCCCGCGCCGACGCCCAGAAATGCTCAGTGAACATGAACGCTGATCCCAGCGACCCGGCGGCCATGGCAGCCTTGAACCAGGCGGAAGGCAAGCTCGGCGGCGTGCTCGGTCGCATGATGATGCTCACCGAGAACTACCCCGATCTGAAAGCCAATCAGAACATGATGCAGTTGACCGAGGAACTGACGTCCACGGAAAACAAGGTCTCCTTCGCCCGCCAAGGTTACAACGATTCGGTGATGGTCTACAACACGCAGCGCGAATCCTTCCCGACAAACATCCTCGCCGGGATGTTCAACTTCAAGGAAGCCGCCCTGTTCGAAATCACGAACCAGTCGGAACGTGAGGCACCCCAGGTCAAATTCTGATCGCTGTCCGCCCGGACACTCGATCGATGACCACTGACAATCATGGTTGATTATTTCGGCCAACAAGACCAGGCGCGCCGTAGCTCGGGGCGCCTGGTGTTTTATTTCATCATGGCGATCGTGCTGACCGCCGTGCTGATCTACGCAGCGGCAGTGCTCATCCTCGGTTTCACGGCGAAACGCGGTGGCGTCGTTCAGGTCTGGAACTCGGAATTGTTCATGTGGAGTTCGGCGGGAACGCTGCTGGTCATCGCCCTGGGCAGCCTCTTCAAGACGATTGAGCTGTCCGCCGGCGGCAAGGCGATCGCCGAAATGTTGGGCGGCCGGCTCGTGGATCAATCATCAGCCAGCGGTGAGGAACGCCAGTTGTTGAACGTGATCGAGGAGATGGCAATCGCCTCCGGCGTTCCCGTTCCCGATGTCTATCTGATGGATCGTGAAGACGGGATCAATGCGTTTGCGGCAGGATACACGATCAATGACGCGGTAATCGGCGTGACTCGCGGGTGTATGCAGAAGCTGAACCGCGACGAACTCCAGGGTGTGATGGCCCATGAGTTCAGTCATATTTTCAATGGCGATATGAAGCTCAACCAGCGATTGACCGGCTGGATTCACGGGCTTCTCTTCATCGCGATCCTCGGACGCATTCTCCTGCAGTTTGGCCATGTGCGGTCGAGCTCCAACCGCAACAATGCGACCCCGATCTTCGGCCTGGCTTTGCTGCTGATCGGCGGTGTGGGAATGTTGTTCGGGCGGCTGATCAAGGCGGCGATTTCACGACAAAGAGAATTCCTGGCCGACGCATCCGCGGTTCAGTTTACGCGAAATCCGGCTGGCATTGCCGGCGCATTGAAGAAGATCGGTGGTTACACCTCCAAGCTGGAAACTCCCAAGGCGGAGGAGGCGAGTCACATGTTGTTTGGGAGCGGCGTCAGCAGTTTCATGCAGGCGTTTTCAACCCATCCACCGCTGCCGGAACGGATCGCCCGGATCGATCCCACTTTTAGAGCCGGTTCCGAAGATGCTTACGTGACCGCCGAATCCGGTGCTCAGTCCAACCTGGTTTCGCAAATGGCCGGTGGCAGCAGTGCGGCAGCAGCAGCGCCCGCCGCGGGCAGCTCGACGCGGGCGGCCGCCGGTTCGACAGTGACCGCGAATCAGGTGGTCCAACAGATCGGCTGGCTGGATCAGGAGCATATCGACTATGCGCACGAACTCATCGGTGGCCTGCCAAAAGATCTGGTGGCCGCCGCACATCATCCGTTCAGTGCGGTGGCATTGGCTTACGGGTTGTTGATCAGTCCTGATGCGGGAATAAGAAAACAACAGCTGCAGGCTTTGGCGGCGAATGAAAACGAACCCATCGTCGCCGAGACGAAGCGGGTGTTGGGAGCTCTGGCCGGTATCGACGCGCGTTCACGGGTGCCACTCCTGGAGATGTCGCTTCCCGCGCTTCGCCAGATCGCCCCGAAGCAATACCAGATTCTTCGCCAAAACGTTCGCGCCCTCAGCGAAGCCGACCGGCAGATCGATCTGTTTGAATTCGCGTTGGAAAAGATCCTGGTGCGCTATCTGGAACCTACGTTTGTCGGCGCGCGGGAAACCACCATCCGCTACTCGCGCATCGGACAGGTGCAGAAGGAATGCAACGTGCTTATCTCCGCGATCGCCTACATGAGCCACGAGGCCGACCGCGAGGTGCAGCGCGCGTATGCAGGTTCGGTGAAAGCTCTTGGGGGCGGGATGACGCTGCTGCCGCTGAGCGAATGCGGGCTGGGTGTCGTGGACGCGGCGATGAACCGGCTGGCCGAATCCACCCCCGACATCAAGCGGCAGCTCGTCCTGGCCTGTGCCGAATCGGTCACGGCCGATGGCGTCATTCGCGCTGAGGAAGCCGAGCTGCTTCGCGCCGTCTGCGCGACTCTGGATGTTCCCTGCCCACCGCTGCTCTGAGCGGTTTGGTTGACGGGTGTTATTGCCGGATGGTGGCGGCGTGCCATCTCTCCAGATGATAAACCACCCACTTGGAATACCCGCAGTCGATGTTGTCAGAGATTCTCTCACTTGCGTTCTCGAACATTCAGAAGCAGTCTCAGAGACTCATGAGTTTCTTGGAGTCATGGAGGAAAAGGCAGACTCAGGCGTTTGATCATCAGCCGCGACGCACGTTGGCGGTGGGTGATATCCACGGATGTTCCATGCCGTTGATCAACCTGATGGAAGCCGCGCAACCCACACCGGAAGACATGGTCGTCTATCTCGGCGACTACGTTGATCGCGGACCGGATACGCGCGGGGTGATCGATTGGATCATTCAACAGGCAGATCAGCTGCCGGTCGTGACGCTGCGGGGAAACCATGAAGTGATGATGCTGGCTTCCCGCACTGAGCCGGTTCATTTTCACAACTGGCAGTCGGTTGGGGGGTGGGAAACCCTGGAATCCTACGACTGGGATCAGGAACGGGATTGGCAGGGCTCCGTCTCCGCTGAGCATTGGGACTTTCTCGAAACGACCCAACCGTGGATTGAAACCAGCTCCCATATTTTTGTGCATGCGCACGTCGATCCGTCACTCCCGATGAAACAGCAGCCCGACAGTCAAATCTACTGGGAGAAATGCCGGAGCATGGAACTCCACACTTCGGGAAAGAAGACGGTGGTGGGTCACACTCGGCAGGTGAGCGGCATTCCGCGGGAATTCCCGGGTGGCGTCTGTATCGATACGGCGGCGGTCAGCGGAAAGTGGCTGACCTGTCTCTGTGCCGAAACCGGCGAATACTGGCAGGCGGACATGAATGGCGCGGTTCGAAGGGGCGAGCTGGAATCCTGGTGAGAGAGGAAGCTTTTGCAACCCCGCCCTCTGCGGTCGCTCCTCCGTCTCCATCCCCACTTTCAATCACACACGACACTTCGGGCGCTGACTTTGCATGCTTGCCGCAGTTCCGATTTGGGTGTCCATTAGGACCATGTCCCTCTCCAAGCCAGCCGGCGCTGTGATCACCCTGCTGGGCGTGCTTCTCGCCAGCCCGCTGTCCGCGGCGGACAACACCGGCCCTAATACCACCAATTCTGTCCAACGCGTTCCCCTGACATTGAAATCTGTCCAACAGCGCCTGAAACGGGGCGATGGGCGTAAGCTGATCAAATGGCAGCTCAACAACATCGTCCTGGACGAAATCCTGTTCGACAATCTGACCTTGGACGAAGTCGTCAACTATTTGCGCGACGAAGCCAAGCGGCTTGACCCGCTGAAGTTGGGGATCAATTTCATGTATCTCGGACCTGCTTCGTCCCCGGCAATCCTCTCGGGCGGCGGTGGCGGTGCATTGGCCGCGGCGGGCCAGCCGTTGGTCGCCGGTTTGGATGATGGCCTGGTTAATCCAAATCCAGCCGGGCTGGCGATCGGCCCAAACCTGCCTCCCGCACCAGGACAGGCGATCGATCTTCAGAGTGTGATCATCAACGTTGCCCCACCTATGATGAACATGAAGTTGATCCATGTGTTGGACGTGGTGGCGAAGACGGCCGACCAACCCATCAACATCAACATCAACGATTACGCGGTCGTCATCATGCCGCGCGCTCCCGGAACCAGTGGTGTCTTTGGTCGCGGTTTGCGCACTGCACCGACTGCGTTTCGTGAAGGCATGTCCAACGTCACGCTTCAGAACGCGCCGATCATCAACGGCCGTGGAAGCGCCGGCGGAGCAGGGAATTAGTCAGCCACCAGCAGCCGGATCGACCAGAGGGCTCTCTCCAAAAATTCGTGCAACTGTCCCGACTTCAAACAAAGCCATGAACTTGATTACGAGATCCTGGGCGACGACATTCATACTGTTGAGGTGGAACTTGATCCCGGTGAACCGGTCATCGCGGAAGCGGGAGCCATGAACTGCATGGAGGAGGGGACCGGTTTTGAGGCAAAAATGGGAGACGGTTCCGAGCCTGACAAAGGATTCTTCAGAGTATGCCGTTTTCAAGACTGGCCGACCGTATCCTGGCTCATGCACCCGCGGCCGGAGGGTCGAGGAAGGGAGAGTGATCCGTGCTCGGCGGACTCGGTGATTTGCTCGACGGGGATTGATGCCTCGGCGACCTCAGGATCATCCAATCCGGATGGGGAGATAGACCGTGAACGCGGCACCCTGTCCGGGGGATGAAACCACGCGGAGCGCGCCGTTTGCGGTTAGGATCAGGCGTCGAACAATGGCGAGCCCCAAGCCCGTTCCCTCGCCCCGATTCTTCGTGCTGAAGTAGGTCTGAAAAATCTTTTCCAGCGTGGCGGAATCCATGCCGGGTCCGTTGTCTGCAACAATCACCTTAACCATGGGGGCGAGATTTTTGAAGTTCTCACTGGCGAAATATACGACCCCCTCACTGCTCTCGGTTTCATTCTCCAACAGCGGCTGATCGAGGTACACTGAACGGAGTCGGACGGTGTGTGGCTCGCGCGAACACTGAAGTGCGTTGACCACGATGTTCATCAGGATCTGGATGAGATCCGTTCCGTTGATGGCGGCCATCACATCAACCAGCGCCGCGTCGATTTCCAGGGTATTGTCGCGGGCGTGCGGATTTGCTGAGACCAGCTCATACACGTCGTTCATGCACTGGTTTACCTGGGCCTCACTGTCCCCGGAGGCACGTTGACGCGCGTAGTCGAGATAGCGACGGGAGAGTTTGATGCAGCGACCGACCTGTTGGTCGACCTTGCGAAGTTGTTCGCGAACCATGACAGGATCCGAAGCGCCGCGGGTCGACTCCAAATCCTGATTCAGAATCTGGATCAACACGGAGATCGCGGTGAGCGGACTGCCGATATCGTGCATCACGCTCTCGTAGATCTCGTTTTGCGTGCGGGCCAGTTCCTCTTTCAAACTCCGATCCTGGAGTTCCACATGAAGCGAGTCGAGCTGCTCGCGGCTGTTTGAAATAATTTCCGAGAGGCTCCTCCGCTGCATCGCGTTGTCGAGAGCCGCACGAACCGTTGCGATCTCGAACGGCTTGGTCAGGTAGTCACAGGCCCCAAAGCGCAGGGCTTCCTTCGCGGTCTCCATGGTCTCATGGGCGGTGAGCATGATGACCTCAATGCCCGGGTCGAGTTCCTTGAGTTTGCCAAGCAACTCGGTGCCGCTGATTCCTTCCATGCGAATGTCCAGAATGGCCGCGTCGATGTGCGTGCCGCGCGCGAGTTCGATCGCTTCCTCCCCGCTTTCGGCCATCAGAATCTCGTACGTGCCGCGAAAGACGACGTTCAATGATTGGCGGGGACCGTCTTCATCGTCGCAGATCAGGAGGGTGCGCAATTGTGATGGTTCGGTTTCCGCGTCGGGGCTCATACGCAGTCAAGGGTCAGGTCAGGTCAGGGAACGCGCGGAGTGTCCGGGGGATCACGGATTCGGGCAAGCGCGATTTATGGAATCGTGGCAACATGGTGGCCCCCGGGCGATGATCTCGATTTCCATCGCAACCGAACCGGCGGCTTGCTATGCAAAAAGCACGTGAGCACGCCTGATCAAAAACTCCAATCGGCGTACAAGATCATCGCGGTGTTGTTCGCCACAGCGATTGGTCTGGGTCTGTTGTTGTTCTGGAATCTCCGTCCGGGTGATACCGTCGATGGTTCGAAGTCGTTGATCTTCCAGCTCTCTCCTCTGGATGAGAATCCGATCCAGGCAAAATATCCACAGGTGGATTTTGGCCGATTCTACCCCGGCGTCGCTCCGGATGTGATCGACCAGATCCAACGTGAATGTTTTGCGACCCGGTTCATTTATGAGCCGTTCGTGCAATTCAAACCGATGCCGATCCGGCACCAGCACGTCGAAGTCAGCGTCCACGGTTTTCGCAAGGGAGCTGACGTGCAGCCTTGGCCACCGGGAGAGGAGGATTTTGTTGTATTCGTGTTTGGGGGTTCCACCACCTTCGGCTACGGACTGGCCAATGATCAGACCCTGGTCGTGGAATTGCAGAAGGCGTTCAATCAGGCCACCGAAGGCCCGCGCTTCCAATGCTACAACTTTGGTCGTGGATTCTACGATTCAGCACAAGAGCGCGCGCTGTTCGAATCACTGCTTCATGCCGGGCGCGGGCCCGACGCAGCGATTTTCATCGATGGGCTGAACGACTTCTATTTTCCCCAGGCCGAACCCATCCTGACGCCGGAACTGACCGCGTTTACCGCGCCTGATCTGCCTGAACCCACGGCCGCGCCAGCCGCCAGTCCGGGCGACGTCATCCGCCGCATGGCCGCCAACCATCGGATGATTCGTGGCATCGCCAAGGAATTCGAGATCAAGGTGCTGTTTGTTGCGCAGCCGGTTCCGTTCTTCAAATACTCAGCCGATCCCATCGACTATCCCTTCACGCCCAATCCGGAGGAGTTTCGAACGATCACCCTCGGTTATCAGGAATGGGAAAGGTCTGCGCGCGACGCAGCAGAGCTTCTCTGGCTGGCTGATCTTTTCGTAGAAACGAAAGCTCCAGCATATCTGGATCAGGTTCACTACACCAAGGCGGCCGGACGCAGACTGGCGCAGGAAATTGTCGCGGCGGCTGGATTCAAGTGAACGCCGGCGAACCCCAACCCGCTGGCGACAGGTTGTCGCGAGTTTTTCAGGCACTGGGGATGGGCGCGTTCTGCTTTGTTTTTGCGGCTTGCGGACCCGGTGCCCGGCCCAGCTCCGACTGGCCAGAATTGAAATCGGAGATCCGCCGCAAATTTCCCGAAGTCAAACAGCTGACGACCCGGGAACTGCACGACTGGACCGGCAATACAAATCGAGTCCAACCCCTGCTGCTGGACTGCCGCGCGAGCGAGGAGTTTCAAGTCTCGCAGCTGCGGGGCGCAAAGCTCTTCGACGAACGGTTTAATCATGAAAACAAAGCCGTTCCGATCGTGGTGTACTGCTCGGTTGGCTACCGCTCCAGCATCACGGCAAAAGAGTTGCGCGCACGCGGGTTTAGAGACGTCAGCAACCTGGAAGGGTCCATCTTCGAATGGGCGAACGCCGGTTTCCCAGTCTATCAAGGCACCAACCGCACGACGCAGGTTCACCCGTTTGACAAAAAATGGGGAACACTGCTCGACAAGCGCCTCCATCCCGAGGAATAAGAGGGCCGTCTGCGGCTCACCCGCGAGTGCTAATGACCCGTAGAACAGAAAATAATATGAAAAAAACATCCCGCTATTTTGGCCTTGCTGCCATTGCCGCATCCATGCTCGTGCTGTCCGCCTGTGATGGCGAGAAAGCTTCCACCGCCGCTCCCGAACCCGCCGCTCCGGCAATGGATGCCGCGAAAGCTGACGACACCAACGCCGTCTCGAACACCGCGAACACCGTTGGTGCGATGAAGCCGGCCGCAAACAAGCCCGCCAAAAAGAAGCCGGCCGGATCCGCCAAAAAGCCTTCGACGTGATTTCAACCCACCACCACCCGGAGCGCGTGACTCTCTGAATCATGGATGCCCGCACTTACAAAGTGGCGGTGGTGATACCGGTGCTGAATGAAGAGGAGGCACTTCCGAAAGTTCTCAAGGCGCTGCCGCCCGTCGATCGAATCGTCGTCGTAGACAACGGTTCGACCGACGGAACGGCGGCAGCGGCCCTCAAATTGGGCGCGACCGTGGTTCACGAACCCCGCCGGGGTTATGGCGCCGCCGTTCAACGCGGGCTGCGCGAACTGGAACCGGATGCGCAAGCATCAGACCTCATCGTTTTTCTGGACGGAGACTTCAGCGATCATCCGGAGGAACTTCCGCTGTTGATCGCCCCCCTGTTGGAAAATCGCGCCGACCTCGTGATCGGCAGTCGGATTCTGGGCCGAAGTGAACGCGGCGCTCTCCCTCCGCAATGCCGGTTTGGAAACCTGCTTGCCTGCTTTCTCATGCGCCTGATCTGGGGTGTCCGTCACACGGATCTCGGACCGTTTCGCGCGATCTCATGGGGCCAGCTCCGCGCGCTGGGAATGGAGGATCAAAATTTTGGTTGGACCGTGGAAATGCAGATCAAGGCTGCCAAAGCCAAACTGCGCACCGTTGATGTGCCGGTCTCCTATCGCCGCCGGATCGGCAAGAGCAAGATCAGTGGGACTCTCAGCGGGGCATTTCGCGCCGGAGTCATCATTCTGTCCACGATCGCACGGCATGCTTTCATTGGCGCGCCAGCCAACGATCCGCCCAACGCACCGCTGGCCGCCACGGACGCAAAGGTGAGATGACGCCGGGGGAAACCGAGAAAGGATTTGACGATCCCGACTCGCTGCCGGGACGCCTCGGCGACCGATGGTTTCCGCCTTCCTCCAAGCGATCGTGGCTGACGCTGCTGGCAATTCTGCAACTCACGATCGTTTGTGTGATCGCGTTTCTGAGCGAACGATTCGCGCCGGAAACATCCTTCGAAACCCGTCCCGTTTTTCTGTTCGTCGGTCTGATGACCGCCGGGTTTGGGTTTTACCTGCTGAGTTTGTTGCTCGTCTGGAACGGGTCGGCGAATTCAACCGGCAAATGGTGGAACCAACCCGCAACCTTGTCCGTGTTGGTCTGGGCGATTGTGTTCCGGGCCGTCCTGCTTTTTTCCGAACCGATTCAGGAGATCGATATCTACCGCTATATCTGGGACGGCCGCGTGACGGTGCAGGGCATCAGCCCGTATCGGCATGCGCCGGCGGATGTCATGGCCGCTTCGGGAGAAAACCAAGCCGGATCTTCACTGGAACGGCTTGCCAAACTGAAGGATGAGGCACCTCCCATCGGCACGATCCTCGCCCGTGTTCACTTCCCGGAAGTCCGAACGATTTATCCGCCGGCAAGTCAGCTCGTATTTGCGGGGGTAGCTTTGGTCACTTCACCCCAAGCCTCGGTTCGAAGTCAGATACGGATCATGAAAGCCGTGTTGCTGCTGTTTGACGTCGGCTCGATATGCCTGCTAATGGCGATCCTCGCGAGCTTGGGCCTGCCACCCGCGCGGGCCTTGGCCTATGCTTGGTGCCCGCTGGTTCTGAAGGAGTTCGCCAACTCGGGGCATCTCGACAGCATTGCCGTGTTTCTGGTTCTGCTCACCTTCCGTTTCCTCCTGTCGATTCGATCGGACGGCACGCGATCCGATCTCGAAAATCAGGGAAGCTCCATCCTGGCCGCCGTCGCCTGGTCCGCCGCGACGCTGGCAAAACTGTATCCCGCGGTGCTCGTTCCGGTCATTGGCCGCTACCTGTTCGCGAGGATGGGGCGAAGAGCACTGGTGCCCCTGACCCTCTACCTGCTCCTGACGGCCGCTTTCCTTCTTGCTCCACGATCGACTCCGGAGAAGGAATCAGGTCGGTCTGATGTTTCGGAGGCAGGGGAAAATCGGCTTGAGGGTGCGCAGGTGTTTTTCGGTGAATGGGAGATCAACGATCTCGTTTTCATGTTCACGTATGAGAATCTGCGCGTCCGGCGGAAACCCGCAGACACCCCTTGGTTTGTCATCGTCCCGGAATCGCTTCGCCGCAGCACCTCAGATCTGATCGCCAAGACTTTTGCCCGCTGGGGCATTCAATCGGCGTCTCCGGCCTTCGTGGCGAATCAGCTACTCGTTGGCGGGCTTTTGATAGCCGTGTGTTGGTCGCTGGCCCTCCGCCGTTCAGCGATCGGTGAATGCGAAAGACTGCTGCAGGGAACCTTCCTGAGTCTGGCCTGCCTTTGGTATCTGAGCGCCACGCAGAATCCCTGGTATTGGACCTGGGCGCTTCCGTTCGCCGTCTTTGCCCGGAACCCAACGTGGCTGTTGGTTCCTGGCTTCGCGATGATCTATTACCTCCGCTTCGGCCTGATTTACAAATTCGAGTCCGGGGCGTTTTGGACCTTAGGACTGTCCGGCCAAAGGTTCTTCGACGAAGGCCTGGTCTGGCTGGAGCACCTGCCCATCGGGTTGCTGCTGTTCGGATCATGGCTGATACGGAGGCGGTTTGAACTCAGGAAAGCCGTGAGGTAAGTGCAAAAAAAAGCCCCGCTACTGCGGGGCTTTTGACTGACAAGATCAACTTCTATTGGACCGCCAGTATTGCGGTCCGGGTTGGAAGCTATTCTTTGCTGGCTGTTTTCTTGCTCTCATTGCGGAGCCTTTTTTCGAGCTTCTGCAGCCGTTTTGCTTCGTTGCGATTCCGCATTTTTTTCTGATACGTCGCTCTGCCTCTTGAATTACCCATAGTGCTTAATTTTCTTCTTTTACCGGTTCTATCGTTGTTGCTACTCGGCGGCACCCATGGCGTCCTCGAAGGACCCTTGGGCAACGGGGAAGCAGAGGTTGTCGCGGACATACTGGATCCCGTCGACGCTGGTGGCGTCGCCGTCGCGGTAGTTGCTTTCGGCTTCCACGACCAACGGGGCACTCTCGGTTCCCATCACTTCGCAGTAGCGTTTGGCGTAACCGACGCGGATCATGATCTCGGCATAGCGGGTCATGTTCAGATCGCCGGAGGCCAGATCCGTGAACTGCATGGCGCGTTTGTGCCAATCCGGTTCCATCGTGCGGGTGGGGATGCCTTTGTGAATCGTGAAGTTCTTCACGTGGCAGCCGTAGATGCGCGAGCCGGTTTTCAGGAAACGGGTTTCCCAATCTTCACCTTCCCAACAGTGGGAAGGATCGGCATTCACACCGAGGCATTTGTCGCCGTCGCAGATTTCAACAAGGGTGTTGAATTCATCGGCGGTCATTGCCCCGCTGCCCGGATGGATTTCGTGAGCGAGATAGATGCCGAGCTGATTCGCATGTGCGCGCAGTTTGGCGGTCTTGTTCACGAAGCGTTCCTTGCCTTCCTTCACGAGATCGAAGCCAGGGCCGGCCCAGAATCCCCACGGATAACCGGTGGCGAGTTCCCAGCCGAAGGCCACCCCCCAGAACATGGGGATGATCTTCACGCCGATCTCGGCACAGGTGTCCATGAGCCGGAGAAGGTAGTCTTCGTACCACTGCTCCAACTCTTCGGGTGACTTGCTCTGGTTCGGTCCGTGGATGAACGGGTGTCCGCTCTTCGTACCGGTCCAAGCGCTGGTATGCACCCAGAACGGGCAATGGGCGGAGATGCCGTCGATGGCCAGGCCGTTCTTCTCAAACGCGTCCTTGATGTCGGAAGCGCTCTTGAACTTCATGCCGTCCTCCGATGCCTCGAGCATGTAGTTGGACGGCTGCGCGCCAGCGGCTCCGCTCGCTTTCGCGAAGGCCAGGAATTTATCCAATCCCTTCGGCCCGTGCTGGGCACCTTCGATCGACGAATGGAAGATCGCGGCGCCCATTATTCGCTGTCCTTTCCTTCGGTGGCTTCCTCGTCCTTGCCTTCAACGCCTTCAAAGGCGAATTGCAGTGCGACCAGGTCTTCGCCGGGTTTCAGCGCATCGAGAACCTTCTGTTCTTCGGCCAGCTGCTCGTGCGTGTAGTGCGCGGCCTTGATCGAAAGTCCGATCCGGCGCTCGGCCCGATCGATCTTGATCACGCGGGCGGAGACATCTTCGTCGACCTTCAAGACATTCTTGATCTTGTCGACGCGGTCTTCGCTGATCTGGGAGATGTGAACCAATCCGTCGATATCGTGTTCCAAACCGACGAACGCTCCGAAACTGGCCAGCTTGGTAACCTTGCCGCCGACCAGATCGCCGACCTTGTAGAGCGTGTCGATCTCGTCCCACGGATCGTCGGAGAGTTGTTTCACACCGAGTGAGATCCGCTGATTGGCTTTGTCGATCTCCAGCACCACGGCGGAGATATCATCGCCCTTGGCGAAGACTTCGGAGGGGTGATTGATCTTGCGGGTCCAGGAGATGTCGGAGACATGGATCATGCCGTCCAAACCTTCTTCCAGTTCCATGAACGCACCGTAGGAGGTGAGGTTGCGGATCTTGCCGCCGACCTTGGTTCCGGGCGGATACTTCTCCATGGCGAGGTCCCACGGGTTGGTTTCCAGCTGGCGAATGCCGAGGGAGACTTTCTGTTCCTCGCGGTTGATGGCGAGCACGACGGCTTCGACTTCGGTGCCTTGCTTGAGAACATCCGAAGGCTTGGCGATGCGCTTGGTCCAGGAGAGTTCAGTGACGTGCACGAGGCCTTCGACACCGGGTTCGAGTTCGATGAAGGCACCGTAAGGCACGAGATTGACGACCTTGCCTTTGACTTTTTCGCCGACGGGATACTTCGCTTCGATGCTTTCCCAAGGATTGGCGAGCTTCTGCTTGAGGCCGAGGCTGACGCGTTCCTTGTCCTTGTTGACATCGAGAACGACAACGTCGATTTCCTCGCCAACCTTGAGCAGCTCGGAAGGATGTCCAATACGACCCCAGCTCATATCCGTGATGTGCAACAGGCCGTCGAGCCCGTTGAGGTCGATGAACGCGCCGAAGTCGGTGATGTTCTTGACGGTACCCTTGCGGATGTCGCCGGGCATCATCTCGGCGAGGAGCGTGGAACGGCGGGAAGCGCGTTCCTGTTCGATCAGTTCGCGGCGGGAAAGAACGATGTTCTGCCGCTCCATGTTGATCTTAACAACCTTGAACTCGAAGGACTCGCCGACGAGGGCGTTCAAATTCTTGGGCGGGACAACGTCGAACTGCGATGCCGGCAGGAAGGCTTCGACCCCGATATTGACGATGAGACCGCCCTTGACGACGGACTTGATGCGGCCATTGACGGTGCCGCCTTCGTTGCAGATCGTGAGGATCTTGTCCCAGTTTTGGCGGAACTCGGCGCGTTCTTTGGAGAGAACGACCATGCCGTCCTTGTCTTCGAGGCGTTCGATCAGCACTTCAAAGCTGTCGCCTATCTTGACTTCCTTGATGTCGTCGAATTCGTTGGCGGGGATGCATCCCTCGCTCTTGTAACCGATGTCCACAAGGACTTCCTTGTTACGGACTTCGATGACGTTCCCTTTGATAATTTCGCCTTCGGCAAAGCTGATATCGCTTTGCGCCAGGGCTTCTTCCATGGTCATCATGATATTTTGTAACTAAAAGGGAGCAATGCGGGCGAAGGCCCAGCGAAGGCTCCATTGCCTAACGCAACCGGTTGCAGGACAACAGAGGTTAAGAGTCAGGTTGATTGGTTAACGTATGTTTCTCAGCTCAAAATGATCCGTCACTACAGTGGGGATCGAGCGCGCGAAAAATAAAGACAAAGGGGGGAAAGACAAGCAGAAACTCAGGTTTCTGAGCCACGAATCGATCTGCCGGGCCAGCCCGTCTCCCGAACGTCCGCTCAGATCCCGGCAGCAACCGGGCTCACTTCTCGATTTCGGTCAGGAATTCCTCTTCCATCCGAGCCGCGCAGTCGGGGCAGATCCCGTGGGAGGCTTTTTTGCCGGTTTCGGCAGCGACATGCTGCTCGAGACTCATCCAGTTTTCGTCCTTTTCAATGCGATTACACCAAGCACAGATGTGCATGAACGATTCCAGATAGGCGAGCCGGGAGAGAACCTGATGAACCTTGTAGCTGGAAAATATCCACAAAAATATCACGATCACGGTCCGGATGGCGGATTCCTGAACATTGCCACTCGTCCAATTGCCTCCGTAGTAATTAAAAATGAGTTCGAAGAATTCATCAGCCCACAACAGAACGATTACGATGGCGAATCCGACGGAGTGCCAGACGAGCGCGGCCCGCCACTGGATCAATTGCCGATCGGGTGCCTGTTTCATATTCTCTTTCGAATCAGTTTCCATATCCCTCTCTTAGTTTTCACGTGCCATAATCGCCAAGGTCTAGGGGAATATATCGAAAGCCACGGGAAATCAATATCGGAAATTCATGGTGTTCGGCCCCCAGCCAAAACGCTCCGACTGAAACGTGCTACTGGCGATTGAGCAGGCGTTCTGCCGCTTCAACGCTGTCTTCCTTCTCGACGGGCTTGGCCAGATCGGTGAAATCCTTGCGAATGTCGTCGAGCAGGTCGAACTGCTTGATCGCCGTCTTGCGAGCAAGCGTGCCGCCGGATGAGGCGCGCGACCGGTCCGTGGTCCGAACCTTCGAGCGCTGCGTGAGGTATTTCATCAGCGCATCCCGGTAGTCCCCGATCAGGCGGGCGAGATCCGACTGGGAATTGGCCTGAACAATCGTCAGCTGATTGATCGTGTTGATCAAAATAGCGCGATGATCAGCAAAACGGGTGGACTCGATCAGGTCCTGCAGGCCCATTGACTTCGTGGTCGGTGCAGTGTTCGTATCCGTGCGGACCTGAACCGGTTTGGAGAAGATCTGCTGCAGTCGCTCAAGGCTTTTCGATTCGCCCCAACGCAGATTTTTCTCGCGCCCGATGAAACTGACGACGTTGACCGCCCACCACTTCTCGAGGTCGAGCGCAGTTCTGAATCGTTTCTCAAAAGCCTTGCGAAAGGCCAGTTGCTGATTGAGGAACGCGGGCATCAGTTCGAGCGTATGAAACAGACCCGAGCGGCCCTCGGGCAACCGCAGCAGTTCCATCACAAACAAATGAGCGCTGCGTTGGAAGGTCTCCCAACCCATGCCTTTGAGAAACTTTCCCTGCGGCAGGCTGAGGTTTTCGAAAGTGAGCGGTGACATCACGCGGAAGTGCTGACGCAATTCACCGAGCCCCGCCAGATGATCGTGGGTGTAGTCAATCTGTGTCCGGTTCTCCAAGACTAAGGCCGGACCGGCGCGGGAGAAGAGATGGGCAGCCATGCCTTCCTGCAGCCAAAGCGGCACTTCGGCAAGACGACGCGTGGTGTTCTGGCGGTTCGCGATTTCCAACAACAACGCGCGGACTATGGCCCGCAGGTAACGGAGGCGTTTCACCTGTCCGGGCGTGTGTACCTTGAACTTCCAGCCGCCCCTCCCAAACTCGGAGCGAATCAGGATCTCATCGTCGGGAGACACCTTCCCTCTGATAATGACGCTGATGGTCCCGCGCCAGGAATCTTCCCGGCCGAGCTGTTTCAGGAGTTCTTCTTTGATCCGTTCCGCGGAGAGGAGAGCCACCGCCGGAATCATCTGCATGCTATCCGAACGAATTTCGGAAAAGGACGGTGGGCCCCAAGGAGATCCCGGGTTGTATCCGACCACGATCATCTGCCGTGAACGACCGGTCAGTACATGTGGTGCCTCAATCCGTTCCGCAGCCGGGGTGACAACGGCAAGCGTCAGGCTGAACAGCAGCAACTGAAAACAGCTTGGAATTGGGAACGGCCGTCGCATGGTCGGGAGTGCGGCATGGTTCCCATTATGAAATCGGGAATGCCGACGGATTATTTGGAGGCGGCAGGCTTTGGCGTGCTCTCGGTCTTCTTGGTGCCGCTGTCGGAAGATTTCTTTTCCGACTTCTCGGTTTTGGCCGGCGGCTTGTCGTTCTTCGCGGACTCTTTGTATCCATCGCTTCGGTAATCGGTGATGTAGAACCCGTTTCCTTTGAAGATGAGTCCCGCGCCGCCGCTTATCGAGCGCTGAACCTTCCCCTTGCCCCAACGCTTCTTGAGGCACTTGTCCTTCGGGCAGACAGCGAGGGTATCGTCCTTCATGGACTGAAAAACATCAAAAGCGCCTTTGCACTTTTCACAGGCATATTCGTAGGTCGGCATAGTTTCTGACAAGCAGCCCGTAACTATAGGCACATCGGAAAACGCGGCGTCAAGATGCAGTGTCGGCGTGGCCGGCAACTTGGAAGTCGCCGCTGCCACTTTGTAATGACTACTCAGCGGTAGCCACTTTACCAGGTTCGTACCACTCCTCGCGCAGCCAGGAGACCAGGATATCGATCTGACCCGCGGTGAGCATTTCCTTCTCACCAAAGGCTGGCATGCGGTCATTGCGTTCACCGTAGTGGTTCGGGTTGGCGGGATTGGAGATGAGTTCTTCGAGCCATTCGCGGGAACCGTATCCCGTGAGGGACGGCGCATCGGGCTCCGGATCAGAATGGAAGCTGTGGCAATCAAGGCACGCGAGGTCATCTTCGATCGCCGCCAGACCTTCCTTGATCAGCTCGGCGTCGGCCAGGTCCTGTTCCGCCTGATAAGGCAGTTTTGCTTCCGCCGAAAACGCGATGATGCCTTTGCGGAGAAGTTCCTTCTCCTCGTCGTCCAGCTTCGGAATATTCTTGGCGACCCACTTGTGCATCTTGCCATCCTTGAACGCCGTGCCGCCGAAATACTTCAACGTGCCTATCTGTTCCGGATCGAGCAGGCCGGTGAGCCAGACGCGGCTGCCCACGCCTTTCAGATCAGGCGCGGTTTGCGGATCGCTGGGTTTGTCACCCAAGCCGTCGTGACCGTCGTAGCGATGGCAGCTGGCGCAATTCTGCGCGAACAGTTTCGGCCCCTGGGTCTTGGGATCGTTTACGAGCAGGGTGACTGCACCCGCGGGCGGAATGCCGATCCCCTTGGCGAGATCGACCGCCCGATGGGCATCTTTCTCCGACCGCTGAATCGCGGCCTGGTACTCGGGATTCTTGGAATCCGAGCTCATCGCCTCCCAAGTCAGGTAACCGGCACCGCTCAACAGGATGATGACAAAGGTGACATTGAATCGATGCCCCAACTTCCATCCGCCGAGAAACGGCATGAGGAACATGAACGTCATCACCGCACCGGGAATAATGATCGCTCCCAGGATTTCGCGGCCCCCTTCGAAGTATTTCAGGAATTGGAACAGGAACAGGAAGTACCAGTCCGGTCGCGCCGGATAGGATTCCGCGGGATTTGCCGGCGCGCTGAGATGCGCTCCGTGGAACATGTTCACGAAGAACAGCACGGTGACCAGCACCGCCAGACACGCCACCGAATCCATCAACACCTGGTCCGGCCAGAACCGTCCATCGGGTTTCTTGTGGGGTTTCTTCGTGTGGATTCCCTGCCGTCGGAAGAAATAGATATGGGAGGCGATCAGCGCGACGATGCCCATCGGCAGGACCGCCGCGTGCAGGGCGAAGAACCGCGTGAGGGTGTGATGTCCGTAATCGCTGCCACCCACCACCAGCTTCTGCAGATCCGCGCCGACGATGGGAACCAAGCCCATCAGGTTGGTGGCGACCTTCGTGGCCCAGTAACCTTTCTGATCCCAAGGCAGCAGGTAGCCGGTCAGGGAAAGGCCGAGCACGAGTTGCAACAGGACGAGTCCGGTCCAAAAGTTCAGCTCGCGCGGAGCCTTGTACGCCCCGTCGATCAGTACCTGCATGAGGTGAAGGATGAGCAGAATCGTCATCGCCTGGGCGGTCCAGTGATGGATACCACGAAGGATCCAACCCCCGCGCATTTCGTGTTGAATGTAGTAGACGCTCTCCCACGCGGACTGCGCGCCCGGACTGTAGGCCATCATCAGGAATATCCCGGTGATGAACTGCACGGCGATCGCAAAGGTCAGTGTGCTGCCCCAGATATACCGCCAACGGGCGCCACCCGGAATGGGCTCGTGCAGCGCCTCTTCCGTGATCT